>CBESWV010000042.1:0-20337 GCA_965533305.1 uncultured bacterium
CCTCCGATAGCCGTTCCCGGCGAAGATCCCCGGCCTGTCGATGAGGATGGGGGTCATTCCGACCGCCTTGGAGCCTTCGTAGTCCTCGAGCGGTGAGTCGCCGATATGGAGGGCCTCCGCGGGGCTGACACCGAGCCGCTCGAGAGTCCGGAGAAAGATCCCGGCGGCCGGTTTCTCCACCTTCTCGATCGCCGAGACGGTGACGGTCCTGAACCAGCCGGTGAGATCGAGCCCGTGGAGAATCTCCGGTAACCGGCGATCCCAGTTGGAAATCACCGCCATCTCGAAGCCGCGGCCGTGGAGGGCTTCAAGGGTGGCGCGAGTCTCCGGGTAGATCCTCCACACCGCGGGGTTCGAAAACGCGGCGTAGAGCTCGTCGAGAAGGGGACGCCACTCGGCGTCATGCTCGAGACGGGTCAGAACCTCGCGAAGAAACGCACCCCACCATTGCTTCTCGCCACCGGGCTGGGAGTTGTAGCGATCGATCCCGGGGGGTGTTCTCGCTTGGAGCTCGGCCCAGGCGTCGGCAAAGACCGGTTTGACCTCGTCGGCCGTGACCGCCCGGCCGTGGCGGCTGAGCAGCTCGGAGTAGATCTCGGCCGGCGAAGGGTCGCAGTAAAGAAGAGTGTTGCCGGCGTCGAAGGTGATGGTGGAGATCGGGGTCGAAGGCATGCGGGGATGGTAGCGCAGACGCGTCGCTCGTCACGAGAAGCGAGAAACGAGTCGCGAGCAACTCTGCGATACTGTCGCGGTGCGCATACTGATGAATCCCTGCTGTACCCGCCAGAGCCATGGCTGCACACTATCGGTCATGGTTGGACGTTTGACCGCCGTATTCATGATCGTGCTCGTCGCGAGCATCGCCGGCGCCGCGAGTGAGATCGAGCAGCGAATCCTCGATCATGTGGACCGCGCGGCCGCAGGCGGTCTCCAACCCAACGACTTCCACCATCTCGTCTTTGCATTCTTCCGGCGGGACACGGTTCCCGATCCCACCATGGTCGAGGGTGGACTTGACCGTCTCGCGGCGTTGAATCGGGTCGATCCCCTCATGGCGGACGAACTCCGCATGATGCGCGCCCGGTTGGCGGCGGAGGCGGGGCGTCCGGCGGCGGCACGGGAGCTGTTCCGAACCGTGGGAGGTCTCACCGAGTGGTGGGTCCAGGGGCCGAGCCCGATCGGAGAGTTGGCCGATTTCGACGATCTGGCCGTCCTTCCGACGAGCGGTGCGTGGCGCACGGCGGCCGGCACCGACCCGTTGGGATGGGTTCGGCTCTCGGGTCTTGCGTGGCCGGCGCAACGGCAGTTGGTGTTCTTGGCGACGACCGTGGATTCCGACCGTGCCCAGCCGGTGGCGGTGCGGCTCGGCGCGGCGGAGGTTGCTCGGGTCTGGCTCAACGGGCGAGAGGTCCTGACCACGCCGCGACCCCTCGATCGCGCGGATGACCAGGCCTCGGCCGGCGGCTGGCTGCGCCGTGGCGCCAATACCATCGTGGTGGCGGTGGCGAGCGAGAGCGACGACTGGTGGCTCAGAGTTCGGTTGACGCAACCCGACGGACGGGCCCTCGGTGGTGTTCGGGAGACCGCGTCGACACCGGAGACCATCGCCGGCGATGATCGCAAACCTCCCGAGATTCGCGACCTGGAAAGCGAGATTCGAGCTGCGGTCGAGGACGGTGACGATGAAGCCAAGGTGGCCTTGGCCGCCTACCTGGTCCTGCGCCGTCCGCAGGCGGTGGGCGCCGGGGAGGCGCGAACGGTGTGCCGGGCGGCGCGGACCGAGGCACCGGCCGAGGCTCGCCTGCTCGAGTGGTTCATCACCAGCGATCAGACCGTCGGCTTCGAGCTCCTTCGAGACGCCATCGAGGCCGATCCATCGCTCGTGATTGCCCGGATCGAACTCGCGGCCTGGTACGCGGACCGAGGGCTCTTCGATGAGGCCTCGGCCATTCTCGAGCCGGTGATCGACGAGCCGGCCGCCAAGGCCACAGCCCTCGATATCGACTCCGAGATGTGGGGCATCGTGCTGCTCGGGGAGATGGTGGAACTCGCCCGTCGCTACCCGGCCTGTGAAGCGGTGGGTCTTGCCGCAGCACATCGCGCCGTCGACGCGAGGCGGACCGATCTCGCCCGTGAGATCCTTGGCCCCCTCGAAAGGGCGACTCCGGCGACCGCCGCGGTGGTTGAACTCCGCGAACGCCTGGCCGAGACCTGCAACGATGGTGACGCCCTTCTCGAGCTCTTCAGCGAGGGACTCGAGATCGATCCCAACGATGAAAGGCTGAGGCTTCGTCTGGTCCGTCTTCTCAGTGGCGTCGGAGATGTCGAGGGGGCGCGGGCCCGGCTCGAAGAAGGTCTGGGGAGGTCCCCCACCGATATTGAGCTCATGATGGAGTTGGCCCGCGTCGAGCACGTGGCGGGGGACGATGACCGCGCCCTCGAGCTGAGTCGTGCAGTCCTCGTTCTGCGCCCGCAGGACAGGCGGGCGCGGCGTTTCGTTGAGCTGTTGAGCGGCGAGGCTGAAGATCTGAGCTGGCTTCGGCCGGTGGACGAGCTCTGGCGGATGGCCGATGCCGCACCCCCGGGTGATCCGGCCGTCACCCTTCTCGATCATGTCGAAGTCCACTTCCTGCCATCGCAGCTCACCGAGGAACGGGTTCAGCAGGTGACTCTCATCACCTCGGCCGAACGGGCCGACATATACCACCGCCGAACCCTTCCCTATGTCTCCGAAAGCCAACGGCTGCGCATACTGAGGGCGCGGGTTCTCAGGCGCGACGGGTCCGAGTTGAGCGCGCAACAGGGAGATACACCCCGGCTCGCCGAACCCGAGTTCAACCTCTACTACGACACCCGGTTGCGGGTGCTCGATTTTCCCGAGCTCGAGGATGGTGACCTTCTCGAGATTTCCTATGTCAGAACCGAGACCATCGAGAGCAACGAGACCGGGCCCTATGAAGGCGGGCTCGTCATATTGGGCCGGTCGGTGCCGACGGTCCTTGCCGAGGTTGAACTGGTGGGCCCCGAAGACATGCTGCCATCGTGGGAACTCATCAATCTCGAGGGCCTGCCGGAGCGGCGGGAGGACCCCGATGGTGTCGTCAGGCTTGTCTGGAACTGGCGCGATCTTGATCCGATCTTGCCCGACATCCCGCCTGCCCCCCCCTTTGCCAGCGGCCGGTTTCTCGCGTATTCGAATCATCCCGACTGGGGTGAGGCCAGCGCATGGTACGCGCGGCACGTGGCGCCTCGAGTCCGCGCGTCTCGGCAGATCGAAGAGCTCGCCGAGAGTCTGACCGAAGGTGTTGATGACCGCATCGAGAGGATTCGACGGATCTACACCTATGTGACCAACGAGATCAAGTATGTCGGACTCGAGTTCGGTGAGCACCGGTTTCGGCCGTTCTCGGCGGACTGGGTCCTCAACCAGGGCATCGGCGACTGCAAGGACACGGCGGCGTTGTTGGTGGCGCTCTTCGAGGCCATCGACATCCCCGCGCGGATGGTCATGGTGCGGACCGCCGATCTGGGCCCCATCGTCGGGGAAATGGCGTTGCTCGAGGTCTTCAACCACGCCATCGCCTACCTCCCGGAAGATGATCTCTGGCTCGACGGCACGGCTTCGGGGCACGCCATGTTGCCGCCTCCCGGGATGGATCAGGGTGCGACGGTGTTAGTTGTGGAAGGCGTTGACAGCCGGCCACGAATCACACCCACCGTCGGTGGTGGATTGTCCCAGACCACCTATCGGCTGGGTGAGGACCTGAACGGGCTCGTGCCTTTGGAGGTGCGGGTCGAGGCCAGCGGCGGGGCGGCGGACCGGCTCCGTCATCAGTTTGCCGGGAGCAAGGATCCCCGGCCCTTCGCGACATGGATGCAACGGTCGTTCCCGGGCGCCGAGCTCACCGCGGACCCGAAGTACCGTCTGGTGCCGTCGCGCGATCCCGCCGCCGTCAATCTCGAAGCGGTGGTGCCGCGCACGGCGCTCGAAAGTCGTGGAGGCATCGCCACCTATCCCGGCACCATGGATCTCGCCACGAGGGTGGTTCCCACCGGAGACCGTTCCGGACCCCTGCTGGTGGCGGTTCGCCCCGATTTGGAGTGGACCCTCGAGGTGACCCTTGGGCGGATTCCGTCGATCCAAGCCGACACCGTGTCGCTGACGAGTGACTTCGGATCCCTGAAACTGACCATCGAGATTGAGGAACTGGGATACCGAGTCAATGGTTATATCCATCTCAACCCGGGGGTCGTCGATGCCCAACGAGCCCCCGAGTTGCGCGAGTTCCTGCTCGAGATCGAACGCATCTTGAGCCAGCCGCTGGAGACGCCATGAAGCCCCGTCATCTCGCCGCCGTACTCTGCCTCGGGGTGGTTCTCTCCGCGACCACGGCGATGGCCGACTGGTGGGCGGTGCAACAGGCCGATGCCGGTTTTGATCTGCCCACCGCCCGCCGGGCAGCGCTGGCGGCGGTCGCGGATGATCCCACCGGCGCCGATGCGGTGGCGGCCGCCGGATGGTGGTTGAACCAGATCGGCAATCTCACGGAGCCCGAGGAGATCCTCACCGTAGCGGGTGATGTTCGCGATCCCGAACTCGGCTTTCTGCTGGCCCGGATCGAAAGCGGGCTCAACGGCCGGCCTCCCTCCGGGTCGCTGGCCACGGCCGAACTCGCGGGCCCTTTTGGCGTGTTTGACATCCTCGATCTCGAACGCGGGGTCGCCCCCCCGGATGCCGAGCTGCCCCCGCCCGATACGAAGTTCACGAATCCATGGGAACCGGTTCGCCTCGGCATGACCACCCTCGACGGAGTCATCGGACCGCCCGATGTGGTTGTCCCGCGCGGCGTCTTCACCGTACTGTGGACCATCGGCCTCGAAACCGCCTTTGATGGTTGGATGGCGGTCGAGGCGAACGGGGGCTTTGACCTCAGTCTCGATGGCCGATGGGCGGACAGCCGGCGGTTCTGCGGTCAACGCGAAGCCGAGGTGCTTTGGTATCGGGTTCGTCTCGATGAAGGGCGCCACCGGCTGCGGGCCGATATTGCGGCGCGGGGACGGCCCGAGATCAGAGTCAGTTTCTACGATACCTCCGGACATGCCGGGACGCTGCAGGTCGCCGAGAATGCGGCCGACGGAAGATGGGCGGACTCCGAGATCAAGGTGGAGGAACCACCGGCGATGCGTGGGCTCGTCGACCGGCTCGGCACCCCCGCCACCATGGTCGATTACCTGCTGGCTGCAACTATCAGTGAGCACCGGCGCGATCCCGAGCGCTGGCGTGAGTTCATCGAGGCGGCGATGGAGATCGATCCCGAGAGCCCGTGGCCTCGATTGGCGTTTGCCTGGTTCTGGGTGACAGCGCCGACCGGCGAAGACCCCGAGGCTACGCGCCTGCGGGCGCGGGAGCATCTCCGTTCGACCTCCGATGTGCCCACATCGCTGCTGCTCGAACGTGGTCTCGCGCTCCGGGAGAGGAGGGAGGAGGACCACGAACGCATTCTGGATACCCTGGTGGATCATTATCTCGACGATGTTCGGGTTCAACGGATGTGGATTCACGAGGCCCTTGGGCGCGGATGGGTCCGCGAGGCGGAGGACGGGCTCCGCCGATTGCACGCCGCTTTGCCGGGCTCCAGAGAGGCGGCAGAGGTCGAGCTCGAGGTGCTCGGCGCCCTCGAACGTTGGCAAGAGCGGCAGCGTCTCCTCCGAGCTTTGGCCGTCACCGAACCGCTGGATCTTCGTTTTGTTGACGAGCTTGCTGAAGGATGTCTGGTTTCCGACGCGATCGAGGTGATCCGGCGCATCCGTTCCCGGGCCGAGGACCCGGATCTCGATATCGAACTCATCCGGCTGCTGTATTCGGCGGGAGAACTCGAGGAGGCCGCCCGGGAGATCGAAGAGGTGCGTCGGCGTTGGGGATCACTCATGGTCGTCGACGAGATGACATTGGCCGTCACGTCCAACGACCCTCAGGCCAGGGCCCGGGCGCTGGAGTCGGCCGTTGCGCAATCGCCGTCGTCGCTCGATCTTCTCACTCTCGCCTGGCGGAACGGGGAGACGCCGTTTTTCCAGCCCTATCGTCTGTCCCTGAATGAAGTCGTGACGCGGGTTGATGACGATATCGAAGGGGTCGATGCGGTGCTCCTCCTGGATCAGGCGGTGGAACGGGTCTTTGCCGATGGATCGAGCCTTTACTACTACCACGGGGTGACCCGGGCCCTGACCCCGGTCGGCGCCCGGCAGGCCTCACGTCTCCAGCAGCTTCCCGACTCGTACCGCCTCAAGGTCAGGATTCACAAGGAAGACGGATCGGTGGTCGTGCCCGCCGAACTCGGAGATGGCGGTGGCGCCATCGAGCTCGAAGATGTCGAGCCCGGCGATCTGGTGGAAGAAGAGTACGTCGCGCGGGTCGCGGCGACCGGGGCCTCCCGACGGGGGCATCTGCCGCCCTATATCTACCGCTTTGCAGATCCCGAACGCGCGTTCGGGCTTTCCGAGTACCTCCTCCTCGTCCCGCCGGCGATTGAACTCATGGTGGAGGGGAACTTCGACGGTGTGGAGCGCTCCGAGTGGGATGTCGATGGGCTCCGGGTGATCAGGTGGCGGGCCGAGAGCGTGCCGCCGATCCCCAATGAGCGATTCGCTCCACCGGCAAGCGAGCTTCTGCCCTGGGTGAGCTATGCCTTCGGAGTGACCTGGGAGGACGTCGGCGATGCCGTGCGCGATCGGCTCCTGCCCATCCTCGTGACCACCCCTGAACTCCGGGCGTGGAGTACAGCCTTGCTCGCGGAGGATCCGCCCGCGGTCGCGGTCGAGAATCTCGTCAATGGGGTCATTGACGAGATCGAGCCGGGACGAGGGGTGCTGGATTTCTCGGGCAGCGCCGGTGGGAGCTTTTCCCGGGCGCGGGGAAATCGCATGGGCATCGTCGCAGCGGCCCTCCTCGACGCCGGCTGGGAGGTCGATCTCGTGATGGCCCGAACCAGACCCTTTGCCGGCACACACCTCATCGTTCCGACCTTCGACTCGTTCATGGTGCCCCTGCTGAGGGTCGAACGCGAAGGCACCGAAATCTGGCTCGATCTCGAGCAGGAGCGCCAGGGGATCGATCGCATCGATCCGATCCTCCAGGGCAGCGATGGCCTCCTCGTCCCCTTGAGTCGTCCCGATCAACCGGTTTCCATCCTCGAAGAGCTCCCGGTTTTCGAGAACCCGGATCTCGAAGAGGAGATGAGGGTTGTGGCGGTGGTCGAGGCTTCGGGCGACGCCCAGCTCACCGTGACCATTGCCATCCGCGGCCCCCAGGCCGAGCGGGTTGTGGAGCAGATTCGGAGCGTTCCCACCGAGCGGGTGCCGATGGTGTACCAGCAGATGGCGGCGAATTTTGTTCCGTCGGCCTCCAATGTCACCGGGAAGATCGATCGCGTGGATGATGGCATCGAGCTCGAGCTCGAGTTGCGATCACCCGGAATCTGCCGACCCGACGGTGATTCCATGGTCTGCAGGCAATTGGTCTTCTCCAAGCCGCTGGTCCCGGTTCTAGCTGCCTTGCCGATGAGAAGGTATCCCCTGATCATGCCGGTGCCGGTGCTGCAACGGAACGAGCTCATCATCGAGGCGCCGGAGGGTTGGACGGTCGACGGCGCCCCGAGGAGGATTGAGGCGCGGTGGGGTTCGGTGGTGGAGACCATCGATCGCGATGGGCAACGCCATCGGTCGGTGCTCCGGCTCGAGCTGCCGGCTCAGACCGTGGCGCCGGATGAATATCCCGAGTTCGCCCGCTTCTGTCATGCGGTGGATGAACTCAACTCGCGCCCGCCGGTGCTGAGCCGCAGGTGAATTCGTTGTTATCGGTTGGGCGCCGTTTGGCCCAGGGCGGCTCGGTGTCGGCGTATACTCCAGGTTCGTGAAGCCCGTGGAAGGAACCATCATCGCCGTCCATGGCCCGCTGGTGCGGGTTCAGATCGGTGATCGTACTTTGGTGATGGCGTCGCGTCGTCGGCTCAAATGGGAGGGCGGCGCACCGCGGTCACCCCGGTTGGTCGTCGGCGATCGCGTTGTCGTCGAGATGGCATCGAAGGACGGGGTCGTGGTGGCCGTGAATCCTCGAAAGAACTCGCTGTGCCGGGCCGCTCCCCACAGCGGCCGACCCCAGCTCCTCGCAGCGAATGTCGATCAGGCGCTTCTCGTTTTTGCCGCGAGCCGACCCGAACCCAAGCGCGGTCTCCTGGATCGTTTCCTCGCTGCGTGTCACTCCTCCGGGATCGAGGCGGTCATCACGATGAACAAGATCGATCTCGGTTGGGGTGAGATCGAGGATTGGTTGCCGATCTACGAGGACCTGGGCTATGAGGTTCTTCGGGTATCGGCCCGTTCAGGGTGGGGGTTGGGTCGCGTCAAGCGACGCCTGGTGGGCCGCACGACTCTGTTCTGCGGCCCCTCCGGCGCCGGCAAATCATCGCTGCTCAACTCGGTCTATCCGGGCTTTCGGCTCAAGGTGGGGTCGATCTCCGACAGCACCGGAAAAGGTCGGCACACCACGACCCGGGCCGAGCTCATGCCGCTTCCATATGGAGGATTCGTGGTCGATACGCCTGGACTCAAGGAGTTCGGCGTCCTCGACGCCTCCGACGAGGATCTCGCGATGGCCTTCCCCGAGATCGCCGCCTTCATGCCGGGTTGCCGATTCTCCGATTGCAGCCATGTCCAGGAACCTGATTGTGCGGTTCGGGCGGCGGTCGAAGACGGGTCCATCGATGCCGGACGGTTCGAGAGCTACCTCAAAATCCGCGAGGAAGAGTTTTAAGTTCTCAATTTTGAATTATGAATTATGAATTCCATCGCACCATCGCACCATCGCACCATCGCACCATCGCAGGGATCTTTAGGGATCTGCCCTTTTCCGGCAGTCGAGCGGTTCTGGCATGACCGGCCAGTTCTTTCGCCCTGTCGAACGAAGACCTTGAGTCAGAATTCCAGCGGCTCCGCACCCCAGCCGAGAATTTGTGATGTCATTCATAATTCATAATTTAGAATTCAAAATTCTCTAGGGCGCTTTGTACGGCGCTGCGAGGAAGCAACCGACATAACTGTCTCGTTGGCGCAGCGGGCTCACCGGGATGGTGATCCCGACATCGGTGCGACGCACACCCCGGTAGAGCCGTTCAAGTTCAAACCGGTTGCGAAAGAGCCAGGTCTCCAGGGGTTCGTCTTCGAACATGGTCGGGACCTGCATCGGCATCTGAACCGCCTGGAGGAGCACGTCATCGCTGGCGCGATGGCGGCCGAAGACCCACGATCGGGTTCCGTCCGGCTCGAGATAGGAAAGTACGGCGAGATCTTCATCGATGGTCGATGGGGCGTCCTCGTCGATCTCCGGTTCTTCGGCAGGGCCCTGTCCGAGTCGGCGGAGCAACGCGACGAGTGACGATCCCTCCGAGATGACCTGTGCCTCGGCGGGAATCTCGGTCCAAACCGCCGCTTCGAAGAGCTCGATGGGATCGAGACCCTTGAGTCGCGCCACCCCGAGATAGCGGAGGCCCACCTGGAACGGGCCGGGTCGATCGGGATCGAGGGGGAAGAGCAACCAGCGGACATCGTGTTCCACCACCTCGGTGAACGATGGGACCTCGAGTTCCCGCTCCAGGTGTTCGACAAAATCGAGGGTCAAGGTGATTCCCTCATTGACGAGTTCGCCATGGCTGTCGAGTTCGACCTTGTAAACCCGGTTGTCGGAGGATTTGTTGGTGCTGCGAGCCGTGGCGATGGGAGCGAGGAAGTTCTCGACCTCGGATGCGTCGTAACCCGCATGGATCAAGAACTCAGCGATTTCGGCCACTTCCCGTGTGCTCTTGCCCGTGGTCAGCCGCGAGAGCTCGACGATGCCGTGGCCGAAGAACTCGAAACGGCGGATCTCTCGATCGCTGTCAAGCATGGGCAGCAGGCGGTAGGAACCATGATTGAGAGCGATGCGAATTCCCTGGTCGAAGGGGAACCCGCTGCTCCGCAGCCGGTCATACGCGTATTGGATCTCACACGCGGACGAGAGGATCCGCAACGCTCGGCGTGAGGAGTAGAAGGCGCCGTCACCGAGGAATTTCTCGAAGATGAGCCGGTGATCGTGGCGGATCTCTTCGAGCCGGTTCTGGAACACATACATGAACTGGAGCGCCTTCTCCTCGGCCAGACGGCCCTTCTTCCGGACCTCTTCCAGGATCGCCGTGAAGTTGGTGAGGTCGTAGACGAGCCCGAATCGACGAACCGATGTGTCCACCACCCCGGGAGCGGTGAAGTCGAACGGCCGAGTCGTCGGTGCGATGGGTCCTCGAACCGACGGCTCAGACAAAACAAACTGATTCCCCCGTTGCGCCATCATGACGACCCGGCGACGCAGCGCGGAGAGAAGCTCGAATCGCTTGAGACCGAGCCCGAGTTCGGTGCACATGGATGCCTGGGACTTGGTCATCCCGATGGAGTCGAGCAGATCGGCGCTGACCAGTGCCTTGAGCAGGCGCGGCTCGAGGAGCGTCCATGGCCTTGTGAGATCGATGCTGATTCCCGAAGCCGAGGTCAGAAGTTCACCGAGGGCGGATTGCCGCGCCATGACCTGAGAGAGCCGTCTGATGGAGTTCTCCAGGGTTGCATTGAGGGTTGCGAGATCGGTTTTGAACCGTGTCTTCAGGTAGCTGTCGAGGGAAGGCATATCCATCGTCAGCCGTGACTCGGTCAACAGCAACTGGTCGGAACAGATCATCCCGAGCAGGGGTGAGATTTTGGGTGCGAGCCGGACCTGGGCGAGTTTGCGTAGGCGGTCCGATGCGCCGTGGGCGGCGCGTTGGATGAGACCGCCCAGAACTCCGGCTACGGCCTGCCGGTGGCGGGCTCCGGTCTCGTCCTTCGAGAGCCGGTCGTTCATGCGAACCAACCGGGGGACCTGGGACACCGATTGAACAACCTCCGAGGAGAGGAAGAGCAGAAAGACCTCGGCCATGCCCTGCCCGTAGTCGTTCATGAAGACGTTTTCTAAGATCAACAACATCGAACGGTGGAGACGATCCCGCTCGACCATGACCCCGCGTTTTCCGGCCGTTTGATCGAACTCCGAAGCGAGGCGGTACCCGACCTCGGCCTTGACCAGGCTGTCGAGGTTTCGCTGGAGCTGCCGAATGCCGTCGGAGCGCAGCACCGGGTAGCCGTAGGTGACGACCTTCTCCTCATCCTGACCGAAAACGGGATACGGGGTCGGCAGGCATGAAGCAAGGGTGGGGAAGAGGTCCTTCCAGCCGCCGCCGACCTCGTCGGGGGTGAGCAAAACGGGGCGGCGCAGTTCGTCCGTCAGAACCAACTGGAAGACCCTGGCTTCCGAAGTCATCTCCACGGTTCAATTCTAGCCCGTTCCCATCCGAAAACCCTGATGGGAACCGCGCAGTTCTCGTTTCCGAAACCAGCGATTTTTGTGCAAGGTCAATGAAGATAAGGGTTTGCGTGGAGATGTACTCCTGTACTTCGCACAAGGAAATCCGTAATCTGACGCCGAGATTGCCAAAAAGGGCCGTTTCCGGACGAGAACCAGCCCGTCGCGGGGCACAAACCCTCATCGGGAGCGAAGATGTCCGCCCGAAGATTTACGAAGCGGGTGTTTGTAAAGTCAGACAGCGGTGGGATAATACTGTGTATGCGTCAGGAAGATCTCGTCCGGGCAATAGCGGACAGCTCCTTTTTCAAGGGGATGGTTCCCGATGTCCGAGCCTCCTTGGCCGCCCAGGGAAGGGTTGTGATTCACAGCCACGGCGAAATGCTCTTTCGCCCGAAACAGCCTGCGACCGCGCTTTATCTGGTTCTCGAGGGGGTGGTCGAGGTGTGTCGGGAGGTCGAAGAGGGTGAGGGGCTCAAACCGGTGGCCTATATCGGTCCGGGAACGGTGCTCGGCGAAAGCAAGGTTATCACCGGCACCGCCCTCAAGAGCCAGGCTCGATTTCCCGAAGGGGGATGTACGGTTCAGTGGTCTCGTCCTCTGGTGCTCCGCCTGGTCTACGAGTCACGGGATTTTTCTCTCCACTATCTTCAGAACATCGCGCGCCGGCTCGAAGGGACCTTTGCGAGCCTCGACTCCCGCGGTGGCAGCAACCTCGGTGGGATGCTCGATCACTTCGATCTGCCCACCATCCTCCAGACGGTGGTGGAATCGGCGTCGAACGGCGTAGTGGAGATTCTGGACAAAGAAGGCGACACCTTTGGCGCCATCTACACCAGGGACCGTCGGGTGGGTCCGATTCTCTGCGGGACTCTGTCGGGCGAGGAGGCCTTTGTCGAGATCATGGTCTCACCTCCCCTGGGAGGGACCTTCCGGTTTTCCACCACCGGGACGCGGCAGGCGACCGAAGACTCGTATCATTTGCAGCCGCTCCTCTTCGAATCGGTCCGGATCCAGGATGAGTACAAGCGGTTTTCGGGCGAGGTTCCTCCCGGTGCGATCCTGCATCATACCGGACGACTTGCCGAGACCAGTACCCGGCTGATCGATAAGATCCTGCAGCAGGTCAATATTCGACCATCAGGGTGGGGCGCTGTCGCCGAAAAACTTCCCTACAGCAAAGGGCGGGTTGCACTCATGGTGCGTGAGTTGCTGCTCGCCGAGATCCTCGAAACCGAGGTCAAATACAAGATCCGCGGGTTCGACGAGCGGGAGTTTTGAAGGCTCTTTGCCTATACTGAAGTCGTGCTTGTCCGTCGCCTCCTCCTCACACTCGTAGCTTCAGCCACCGTGGTGGTTGCCGGGTGGTCGTTGATCAGAACGGTCCACAGCTTCTACCGTCTTGATTTTCCGGTCCGCTGGGTGGAACGCGGGATCGTGGTCGACGAGGCGCCACCCGGATCGTCCGCCGCGGCCGCCGGTCTCGAGGTCAACGACACCATCGTGGCCGTTGACGGCGTGGAGATCGGACGACTCGAAGACCCGACATTTCTTCTCGCCGGGGGGGAGCAACACCAGTTGGCGGTCAGAGACCCGGAGGGTGAATCCCGAGAGATCATCTTCCGTCCTCCTCCCCCCGACATCCAACCGGTCTACCTCGCACGCACCTCGGTAGGCCTCCTCGGGTTGTTGTGCGCCCTTGCGGTTGTGTGGAAGACATCTCGGCGGGAGGCCGCGGTCCTGCTTCTGATCGCCACTGCCTCAATGATTCTGGGAGCGGTACCGAACCGGATTGCCGCGACCCATGACAACCTTCAGATTCTGCACCGCATCGCCGGGGCGGTCCTGCCGTTTCTCATCGCCCGCTTCTTCATCATCTTCCCCGAGCGCCGAGCGTCGGTCTGGTTGCTGGATCTGGCCACCGTGGTGGCAGCCGGAGGCGCCGCGGCCATCGCCCTCGCACCCAACGCCGAGGGTTGGTGGCCGGCTGTGACGACCCTCTTGAGAGTGGCGTTCTCCCTCGCCCTCGTCGGAGGGATCACCCTTCACGTTGTGCGCTGGTGGCAGGCGTCGCGTGATGCAAGGGTCCGCCGGCAGATCGAGTGGGCGGCTCTCGGGCTCTTTGTCGGGTTGGTGCCCTGGACCACCCTGGTGTGGATTCCCCGCCAACTCGGAATCGAGGTCGATCCCTTTTCGTGGATGATGGTCCTGCCCATGGCCGCGCTTCCATTCGCCATCGTGGCCGCGCTGATGGAGTACCGATTGTGGGATCTCGAGCCCATCGCACGGGACGCACTGTCGGCCACGTTGGTGCTGGTCATCGGAGGGTTTGCCTTCGCCATGACCAATCATCTGCTGGTCACCTACGCGGGGGGTTACGGCTCGCTGCGGAATCTCTTCGCGTTCGCCACCGGCGTGCTTCTGGTGGTTCTGCTGCAACCCATCCGGACCAGGGTCGGCCATTTCCTCGAACACTGGCTCTACCACGGCCGGCGTCCTCCGCAGTGGCTTCTGACCCATGCAACCCGCGAACTCGCCGAGGTCACCGATCCGCGCGAGTTGCTCAGCCGGCTTGCCGAAACCCTTCGTGACGGCCTCGATTTCGATGTGGTCGCGACCTATCTTCGGATCGATGGCGGAACCTTCGAAAGAGTCAAGTCGACCGGTGACTACCTCCCCGAACACCTCTCCGACGCGGTCTTGGAGCATCATTTCCCGAGTTCCGAAGAGGAGTCGCTGGCCTCCGCCGGGATCACTCTGCGGCTGACCCTGGACCGCGTGGACACGGTTCATGGCTTGCTCTATCTCGGTTTGCGCCGCGGCCTTTTTCCCCTGGGGAGCGAGGCTTCTGAGGTGGTCGGAGCCTTTACAACCCAGGTTGCGGTGGCGCTCGAAAGCGCACGCTATCTTGATGATCTTCGCCAGCAGGCGGAAGAGTACCGGATCCTCCACGCCAACACCCAACGGATCATCGAGTCGTCGGCGGCCGCGATCCTGGTCTGCGACGCCGGGGGACGCATCCTCTCGGCCAACAGCGAGGCGGCGGGGATCTTCGACGTCAACGCTCGGGAGCTGGTTTCCGTCGCGTTGGACACCCTGGTTGAACTCCCCGAAAAGTGGCGGGATGCCCTGCCGCTTCAGGCGGCCAACGCCGAGGGACGGACAAAGGAAGAGCCCCACCGGCGGGTGATCATGGCGGTTTCGGTGCTCGAGCTCGACAGCGGAAGCTTCAACGGGCGGGTCGTGGTCCTCCAGGATGTCACCGAACTGCGCGATCTCCAGGATCGGATCAGGGATCAGGAGCGGATGGCCGCCCTCGGTCGTCTGGCGTCGGGTCTTGCCCACGAGATCAACACCCCGCTCACCGGGATCTCGTCCTTCGCCCAGATGCTCGGCGAGATGACCCCTGAAGAGGATCCGCGTTCATCTCTCGTCTCCAAGCTCGTGGATCAGAGCTTTCGAGTCTCGCGAATCGTGGCGAACCTCAAGGAGGCGATCCGTGGCGGACGCGAGGAGTTGACGGCCATCGACCTGGCCATGGTGGCTCGGCCTGCGGCCCTCGAAGCGGCCCGATCTCTCGGTGCGGCGCATCGGCTCGAGATCGAGGACGGCGCTCCAGTGATGGCCTTGGGTTCTCCGGGGCCGGTCGAGCTGGCGGTCAGCAACATGGTTCGTAACGCCATCGAAGCTTCGGAGCCCGATTCAGAGATCGTGATCAGCTTCAATGTTGATGAAGAGTATGCCGAGATCCAAGTCGAAGACCGAGGCCAGGGTGTGGCCGAAGACGACCTCAAACGGGTCTTCGAGCCCTTTTTCTCCACCAAGACCGACCGCGGAGGAACCGGGATGGGTCTGGCCATCACCCGCGATATGATCACCAACCTCGGTGGCGAGGTCAGTCTCGAAAACCTCGCGTCCGGGGGCGCGCGTGCTACCGTGAGGCTGAAACGATGGAAGGAATCGGAAGCGTCCTCGTGATCGATGACGAGCCCGTCCTACAGGACGTGCTCGGAACACTCCTGCGTGGTGCCGGGTTTGACTACCACGGCGCGACCACGGCGGAGGATGGACTGCGTCAGTTGCGGGACGAGGAGATTGATGTCGTTCTTCTCGACCTGATGCTTCCCGACCGAACCGGTCTCGAGCTCATCCCCGAAATCAAGAACTATGACCCGCACCTCCCGGTGGTGGTCATCACCGCCTACTCATCAGTGGAATCAGCCATCGAAGCCATGCGGCTCGGTGCATTCCACTATGTGCCCAAGCCCTTCAAGAACGAAGAGGTGCTGCACCTGGTGCGGCGGGCTTCGGAGCGACGCCGACTGCTGGTGGAAAACCTCCTCCTGCGCAGCCGACTCGAGGGCATGGGTGAGATCGTCGGCACCAGTCGCCGGATGGAAGAAGTCTTCGAGCTCGTCCGGCGAGCCGCGCCGGCCCGATCGAACATCCTCATCACCGGCGAGAGCGGCACTGGCAAGGAGTTGGTCGCCAAGGCGATTCATCGCCTGAGCCCCCGCAACAACGAACCTTTTGTGCCGGTCCACACCAGCGCGATTCCATCGGAGCTCCTCGAGTCGTCCCTCTTCGGTCATGTCAAAGGAGCGTTTACGGGTGCGGTGTCGAGCCGGAAGGGGCTCTTCGAGGCCGCTCACAAGGGGACGCTTTTCCTCGATGAGGTCGGGACCATCAGCGGCGAGACCCAGACAAAACTGCTGCGTGTGATCCAGGAGCGGGAGATCCGCAGGGTCGGCGGGGTCGAAGACCGATCCGTGGATGTTCGCTTGGTGGCGGCGACCAACGTCGATCTTTGGGGAGAGGTCCAGGACGGCAGGTTTCGGGAGGATCTCTACTACCGCCTCAACGTCATCACCATCGAGCTTCCGCCGTTGCGCGACCGGCGCGATGACATCCCGTTGCTCGTTTCGCACTTCTTGAGTGCCTACACCGAGGAGAACAACCGCGAGGTGCTCGGTTTCTCCCCCGACGCCATCGATGCGTTGACCGAGTACTCGTGGCCGGGCAACGTGCGCGAACTCGAAAACGCGGTCGAGCGGGCAGTGGTGCTGAGTCGTGGCGACACCGTCGAGTTCGACGAACTTCCCCAGGCGCTTCGCGCCGAAAAACGTGACGACCTGACCATCAGCGAAATCCCGACCGAAGGTTTGGATTTCCGCTACGCCGTCGCCGCATTCCAGGCCCAGTTGATTCGCCAGGCCCTCGAACAGACCGGTGGCGTTCAACGAAAGGCGGCTCGGCTGCTCCAGCTCAGTCCGACGACCTTCAATGAAATGGTCCACCGATTCGAGCTCGCCGAGGATCGTTCCCGGAACAAAAACTGATCGATCGCAATTGCCTGGAGCCGAGGTGTAACCTTTTCGGAGTTTGCGACGTATTCTCTATTGCATCGCAACCTCCTCTTGTTGGCGGCCCCGCAACCCCCGCGGGGCCGTCAGCGTGTTTGGGCTACCCGATCGCTCCACCCCCAAGGCACACCTCTCCATCGTAGAGTACGGCGTACTGGCCGGGAGCGATCCCGGGCTCGGCCTCGTCCATATGCACATCGAGGCCACCGCCATCACGGGCGGTCAGCGTGCAACCGACCAATTTCGGTGCGTGTCGAATCCGCAACTCAAGTCGGTCTTTTGTCGGGGCGGATGCGATCCAGTGGGGTGTCGGAATCCGGAAGCGATCGAGGTGGTGAGCCCCCAATTCGTTCGCGTGGACCACGAGCAGTTCGTTGTTTTCGCGATTCTTGTCCACCACATACCAGGGGCCTCCCGATAGACCGAGTCCGCGGCGCTGGCCGATGGTGTGGTACCAGAATCCGCGGTGCCGACCCAGTTCGACCCCGGTGCTGAGGTTTCGAATGACCCCGGGGTTCTCACCGAGGTGGTGCTCGACAAAGGCGTCGTACGGAACGCGGCCGAGAAAACAGATGCCCTGGGAATCGGGCCGGTCGCTGTTCGGGAGATCCAGTCGGCGGGCTTCGGCGCGGACATCCGCCTTGATCATCCCGCCGATGGGAAAGAGAGATCGGGCGATCTGCCCCTGATCCATCTGGCTGAGAAAATAGGTCTGGTCTTTGACCGGATCGACACCCTTGAGAAGCCGCGAGAGGGGACCCGAGTGATCCACTCGGGCGTGGTGACCGGTGGCGACGAAGTCGAAAGAGTCTTCGACGCGATCGACAAAGGCGCCGAACTTGATCAGCCTGTTGCACAGGACATCCGGGCTCGGAGTGCGCCCCGCTTCGAGTTCGACGACTGCGGCGGAAACGACCGACTCGTAGTACTCGCGTTGGAGCGGAACCACCTCGAGGGGAATGCTGAATCGTCGACACACCTCGCGAACATAGCGGAGGTCTTCCTCCCAGGGGCAGCTTCCCAGGAAGGCCAGTTCGTCCTCGAGCCAGATCTTGAGATAGTACGCGGTGAGTTTGTGCCCACCCTCGTCGGCAAGCCGCGCCAGCGCCACCGACGAGTCGACACCACCGGATACGAGAACTGCAACTCGACTCATGGGGACAGGATAGGTGATCGCAACCCGATATTTCGCGCCGGAGACGCGAAATTACCGCATGTACTTCAAATGCACCATGTGCTCGAGGTACTGATCGGTGTGGACGCCGTGGTCGGTGAGCATGCCCTCGGCGCTGACCACAAAGGTGGCTTCCTCACCCGCGATCCGGGAGAAATAAACCCGATGGCGTTCATCCTGGGAACTCATATCGATGGCGCACAGTTCGTCGGAGAGCTCGGAGGTGAGGCTGTGATCGCAGACCGGGCAGCTGATCTCCCACCGGGTCCCCGGCGGCATGGTCTTGCCGGGCGGCAGTTCGACATCGTAGTTTCCCGGCTGCGGGTGCAAACCGATGAGCATCTTCGTTTCTTCGTGCTCTGCCCGGAGCACGATGGATGCTTCAGGGTTCAGTGCGGCATCACAATGGGGGCAAGAATAGATCCAACGCATGCAATCCTCCACGCCCCCGCAACACAGCCCGTTGAGAAGGGCGGACCCAGGCAGCATATCGCAAGTCCGACGTCAATGCGGCGAAGAGGTCTCTTTCTCAGGCCTAAGGTGAGCGGTTCTGCTGGATGAGATGCGCCAAGATCTTGATGCTATGGCGGTTGCGAAAAACGGAGGCATACCCGTTGGTCTGTTGAGTATTTTCGCAACCGCCAGAGCGCAAGAGCTTTATGCAGATCGCCAATGAGAATCGCTCACCTTAGGTCAGGGTAGATCCACCCCGAGCTCGATCAGTTGGCGGGTGGCCGCCTCGGCCCAGCCGCGGTTGGCCGCAGGAGATGCGGGGCTCGGATGGAGGATGCGGCCGATGCGGGGGCCATCATCCCCGAGGACGGTTCGGGCCCGGTTCTCGGCGAAGGCGCCGACACCGACCACCATCCGGGGTTGAAGAACGGCGACGCTTGACCGCAGCGCCTGGTCGCATGCCTGATACAGCGATTGCCGCTCTTCTGGTTTGAGCTTGTCGGGGGTGAGATTGCGGCCACTCGCCTCGAGGAACTGAAGCGGACAGTAATTTCCGACAAAGAAGCTCTGGAAGAACCGCTCAGGCGTGACAAAGGTCTCTCTTGCCCAACCCCAGAGTCGGCGACCGGAGACCTCGCTACGCTGGCAGGCGAGACCGAGAACGGGCCTCTTCGGGTGTTCGTGAACCGGTCGACGAACCTGGAAATCGAATCCGAGCCATTCTCGAACCACCGACACCTCGCCGAAGGGGACACCGGTCTGGGCCATTCCCCACGGTCCTGGGTTCATCCCCAGCAGGATGATCTCCTTTGGGCCGCCGCCAAACCGGTGGAGATACTCGGCGTGGATCTCCCAGGCGTAATCGAGCGGATTGTAGACATGACTCACGGGCGGGCCGAATCTGAGCTTCGAGACCCTCGTGTTCAACTCGGCGGCAATCATCTCGAGATCGTTGGCGACCATCCCTGAGATAGTAACCCGAGCAGCTTCTCACCCGCGCCGCTGGGGGGCGCGCCGCGGCGATGTGCGGTCGGCTGACGGGGTAACGGCCTTGGTTTCGCGTCGGCGTTTTTTGGGCGCCATGGACATGGCCGGTCCGGCCGCCACAGCTCAAGAGGCTCCGTTTGATCTTGCCCTCATCGAGCCGGGCGTTATAAAGTGAGGGTTGGCGCAAATCTGCGTCGATTCAGAAGGAGGACCGTGTGGAGCTCATAACCATCGAAAATATTCTCGATTACGCCATTTCCAATGAAGAGAAAGCCGCGAAGCTGTATTACGAGCTCGCCGAGAAAGTGGAACGCCCCGGGATGCAGGAGGCCTTTCTCCATTTCGCCAAGGAGGAAGAGGGACATAAGGCCCGGTTGCTCATGATCAAAGAAGGAGAGATCCCTGCGGTGATCGAAGAAAAGGTGGCCAATCTCGGTATCACCGAGATGATGGACGAACCCAAAACCGCGCCGAACATGACCTATCAGGAAGCCCTTCTCTTTGCCATGAAGGCCGAGAAAGCCGCCTTCATCCTCTACACCAAGCTCGCCGAGGCGACATCGGATGCGGGCCTCCAGCGGGTGTTCCGCGGTCTCGCCCAGGAGGAGGCCAAGCACAAGCTCCGCTTCGAGATCGAGTACGACGATCACGTACTCGAAGGAGTCTGATCGCGCCGTCGCGCGGAGAAACCGCCAAGACGCAACGGACGCCAAGTCATCGCAACTGAGAGCGGGCGGGGCCTTGCTTCGAGATCGTCAGACTTCGTGGTGGCGCGTTTCCGACCGAGACGGAACTGAAGGGCAGGCAGGATGCCTGCCCCACAACGCCGCTGTCGAGCGGTTGTGGAGCGGGCTTCCAGCCTGCTCGTGGAACGATGAGTTGTGTATCATCTCCGGCCTTCTGGGTCGCCCCTGGCGCCCCAGCGTCGCACGTGCAGCGTGGTC
>CBESWV010000043.1:0-20227 GCA_965533305.1 uncultured bacterium
CGCCGAAAAACGGGCCAAACGACACCCGAAAGGCGCCGCCAATTCTATTCACTACACGCTCCCAATTCGATTTCATCTGATCGGAGATCGAGTGAAATCGCCTCGGCACTCTTCGGTGGCAACGAGAGATGCCGGCATCTCTCGTTGTGTTTTTTTCTTTGAGGTGCTACAAATGCGCGCCCGCCTTTGCCCACGAGGGCCTTCCACCCACAATACGAGGAGCTTTCATGTCAACGACCGAGTTTCGAAATCTGGCGATCATCGCCCACGTCGACCACGGCAAGACCACCCTGGTGGACGCCATGCTGTGGCAGAGCGGCACCTTCCGCGAAAACGAACGGGTCAACGAACGGGTCATGGATTCGGGTGATCTCGAACGTGAGCGCGGGATCACCATCCTCGCCAAGAACACCGCGGTCCATTTCAACGACGTCAAAATCAACATCGTTGACACCCCGGGTCACGCCGATTTCGGCGGTGAGGTCGAGCGCACTCTCCAGATGGTGGACGGTGTGCTGCTCCTCGTCGACGCCGCCGAGGGCCCGCTGCCCCAGACCCGTTTCGTTCTTTCCAAAGCGCTTCAACTCGGGCTGCCGCCCATTGTTGTCATCAACAAGATCGACCGCGCCGATGCGCGCGCGGCCGAGGTCCTCGACGAGATCTATGATCTCTTCATCGATCTTGACGCCGCCGATGAACAGCTCGATTTCCCGGTCTTCTGCACCGACGCCCGCAAGGGTCTTTGCTGCACCGGGATCGACGGCGAGTTCACCAATCTGCACCCGCTGATGGAGGAGATCCTCGCGACCATTCCGGCGCCCGAGGGTGATCCATCGGCGCCGCTCCAACTTCTGGTGACCAACCTCGACTACTCGGACTATCTCGGCCGCCTCGCCGTGGGCCGGATCGTCAACGGTACGCTGACGGCCAACAGCACGGTGGCCATCTCCCGCGAGAACGGCATCGAGAAAGCCAAGGTGGGAGTCGTCTACTCGCACGAGGGGCTCAAACGGGTCGATGTGAATACCGCCATCGCAGGCGACATCGTCGCCTTGGCCGGGCTCGACGAGGTCACCATCGGCGACTCACTACTGGATCTCGAAAACCCGCAGCCGCTCCCTCGGATCGCCGTTGACGAACCCACCATGTCCATGGTTTTCTCGGCCAATACCTCACCCTTCGGCGGTCGCGAGGGTCAGTTCATCACCGCTCGCCAGATCCGCGTCCGGCTCGAGAAGGAAGCCCTCCACAACGTCTCCATCCGTCTCGAGATCCTCGGCAACGACGCCTTCAACATCCTCGGCCGCGGCGAACTTCAGTTGGCTATCCTCATCGAAACCATGCGTCGCGAGAGCTTTGAACTCTCGGTCGCGAAGCCCGAGATCGTCACCCGCGAGATCGACGGCCTCAAACACGAGCCCATGGAGATCGTCCAGATCGACTGTCCCGAGGAGCACGTCGGGATCGTCACCCAGAAGCTCGGCACCCGCAAGGGCAAGATGTCCGAGATGCACAACCCGGGTCACGGACGGGTGCGGGTCTCTTTCCGCATCCCCTCGCGAGGCCTCATCGGATTCCGGTCCGAGTTCCTTACCGACACCCGCGGCACCGGAATCCTCAACCACCTCTTCGACGGCTGGTCGCCGTGGCAGGGCCCCATCGCCGGCCGCGCCACCGGCGCCCTGGTGTCGGACCGCCCGGGAAAGACAACGACCTATGCGCTCTATCACCTCGAGCCGCGTGGGACTCTGTTCATGGGTCCCGGGACCGAAGTCTATGAAGGGATGATCCTCGGCGAGAGCACGCGTGACTCCGATCTGGACGTCAACGTTACCCGTGAGAAGAAGCTCACCAATATGCGCGCCGCCGGTTCGGACGAAGCGCTCCGATTGGCGCCGCCACGCGAGATGACCCTCGACCGGGCGCTCGAGTGGATCGACTCCGACGAGCTCGTCGAGGTCACTCCCGCCGCCGTCCGCGTTCGAAAGCGGGTGCTGCCGAGCAATCAGCGGAGCAACAAGCGGAAGACGCCGGTGGGTTAGCGAACCGGACGGATTCGCCCAGACGAAGAAAACGAGAGACATCGTACCGTCGCAACCACAAAGGCTCGAAGGCACCAAGAAAACACGAAGATCTTGAGGCGGATCGGCCCATGGCCGATCCGCCTCAAGATTCCTTGGTGATTCCTTTGTGTCTTGGTGTCTTGGTGGTTTCTGCGATGGTCTTGCGCGTTTCGTTCCATTTTTGCGGGTAGAATGCAGCGCATGCCACGCATCGAAATTCTCACCATCGGGGACGAGCTGATCGAAGGACGGCTCGTCGACACAAACGCCTTTGAACTGTCCGCCAAACTGTCCGACCTGGGTTTCCGTGTGACCGAACACCGGAGCGTCGGCGACGATATGGACGGAATGGTTGAAGCCCTGCGAACCGCCGCCGGACGGGCCGATGCGGTTCTGGTCTCGGGTGGACTCGGACCTACCAGCGACGATCTCACCGCCGCAGCCGCAGCCCTTGCCTTCGGTCTGGGAATCGAGCGATCGAGCGAGGCCCTCGAGCACACACGCCGGTTCTTCACCGATCGGGGACGCGAGATGCCGCCCACCAACGACAAGCAGGCCGATCTGCCCGTGGGTTGCACAATCCTGCCGAACCCGGAGGGAACCGCGGTCGGCTTCCGCCTCGATGTCGGTGCCTGTCGGCTCTACTTCATGCCCGGCGTTCCCCGCGAAATACGGCGAATGGCCGACGAATCGGCCCTGCCGGATCTCGCCGGCCGGTTGACCGCCGCCCCACAGACGGTCGCAACCCTCAAGATCTTCGGACGAGGCGAGAGCGAAGTCGCCCAACTCCTCGAGGGAATCGAAGGCGGGGTGCCCGATGGGATGGGATTGGTGGTGCAATATCGGGCGACATTTCCCGAGATCCATCTTCGCCTCGTGGTCGAGGGTCCTGACCGGTCCGCCGCCAAAGCTGTACTCGAACAATTGGTCGAGGACGCGCGGCAGCGGCTCGGCCGACATGTCTTTGCCGTCGCCGGACCACGGTTGGACATCGACTTTCCGACTTTTGTCGCCACGATAATGACTGGGAACGGGATGACCCTCGCCGCCGCCGAGATCGCCAGCTGCGGCGCAGTGGCAAGGATGCTCGGGGCTTCGGAACACGGCCGTCGGTGTCTACGGGGAAGCCTGGTCGCCGGCGATTTCGAGGTCTGCAAAAACCAGCTCGATCTCGAGGGCGATTCGGCAGAAGAGGCCGCGGAGGCCGTGCGAACGCGCTTCGGCTCATCGGTCGGAATCGCGACAGTCGGTTCGGCCGAAGGAGTCGGCGACCGTCGAGCGGGAAGTCTGACGGTCGCGGCTGCCGGGCCCAACGGGGCGCAGACCCGTGAACTCTATTTTCCCACCGACCCGGATCGCTTTCAGAGGCTCGCGGCGTATGCGGCATTGAAACTCGCACTTCGGACGGTCCAGCAAGAGCCCTGACAGCATCAATCGATTTCTTGTGGGCGGCAAGTTCTGGTGCGCACGTCTCAATCGTGGTTCGTGAGTTGTGAGTGGGGAGTCTGGAGTCGCCGGCGCGGGGGACCTGAATCGGGCTGCCTTTTCGAGAAACCACCTCGAAGGCATCAGCGAACGCCGCCACAAAACCCTCAGACGAATTCGGAAACCGAGAAACGACCTACGACTTACGACTCACTCCCTACCAGTACGTCGTCGTCAGAGTGACCGGTCCGTTAATGGTGGCGCAACAAGCGAGACGTTCGTTGTCCGCTCCGTGCATGGAGGCGAGGACCTTCTTCTCTTCGCTCTCCATGGGGCTGAGGTTGTCCTCTCCATCGAGAATCGTGACCCGGCAGAAACCGCACAGGGCGATGCCGTCACAGGATTGGCCGAGACCGAGACCGGTTTGATGAATGGCATCCATCAGGTTTGTATCGTGGACAACCACTATTTCACGCCCCGAGGGCTCACATCTCACGACCGCGGTCGCCATTTTGAACTGACTCAGATCCACTCGTTCCTCCCCATTGTGCGTGTCGGACCCTCACAGCGTCGGGGGATTGTAGCCGATCCGGATGATCAAATCGCCGACGAAATCGCACGCGGCGGGTCTCCGGGGACAACCACCGCTCCAACGAGGTCTTCGACTCCGTCGAGCCCGTGGTGAATTCGAACCTTCACACCATCAGCCACCCGACGAGACCGCCTTCAGAACAAACGCATACTCCTCGGCTTGTTCTTTATAAACGCCGTACCTTCCGGTCGCTCCGCCGTGACCCGCATCCATGTTGGTGCGAAAGACGAGGAGATGATCATCGGTTTTGAGTGCGCGCAATTTCGCCACCCATTTGGCGGGTTCCCAGTACTGAACCTGGGAGTCGTGGAGACCGGCGGTGACCAACATCGCCGGGTAGTTCTTGGCCTCAACGTGATCGTACGGCGAATACGACAACATGTAGTCGTAGAAAACCTCATCACGGGGATCGCCCCATTCGTCCCACTCACCGGCGGTGAGCGGGATCGACTCGTCGAGCATGGTCGTGATCACATCGACAAACGGCACACCGGCCACGATTCCGGCAAAGAGTTCCGGCTCCATGTTGGAAATGGCGCCCATGAGCAGGCCGCCGGCGCTTCTCCCGCGAGCCACCAGTCCACCGGGTGAGGTGTATCCCTCATAGATGAGGTAACGGGCGCAATCGATGAAATCCGTGAAGGTGTTTTTCTTCTTGAGGAGCTTGCCGTCCTCGTACCACCAGCGGCCCATTTCCTGTCCACCTCGCACGTGGGCGATGGCGTAGCTGAAACCGCGGTCGAGCAGGCTGACAACATCAGGGTCGAAGGCGGGGTCGGAACTGGACCCGTACGAACCATAGGCGTGGAGCAGCATCGGAGCCGAACCATCAAAAGGCAGATCCACGCGCCGGATGACCGACATGGGTATCTCGACCCCATCCCTGGCCGGAACCATCACTCGCTCGCTGACATATTCAACCGGGTCATACCCACCCAGTACCTCCTGGCGTTTCATCAAGGTCTTCTCCTGGGTGTTCATATCGTAGTCGTAGATCGAGCGCGGTGTCTTCATCGAAGTGAACCCAAAACGGAGGACGTCCGAGTCATAGTCGCGATTGTCGTCCACCCAGACATCGTGGGCGGACTCATCGAAACCGATTGCGTGACTCGCCCCCCCCGTCATGTCGATCACGACAAGCCGGTTGACGGCGTTCTCACGTTCGGAGAGCACGATGAAATCGCGGAACGCATCCATCTCCTGCAGCAGGACTTCGACGCGGTGGGCCACGACCTCTCGCCAGCTGCCTCTCCCAGGGCTGCTCACCGGCGCCTCCATGAGTCGGAAGTTGGTGGCACCGAGATTGGTTCGAATCAAGAGCCGTTCGCCCTGGTGGGTGACGTGGTATTCGACGCCGCGCTCGCGCGGCTCGACGACCACGGGTTCCGCCATCGGGTCATCGGCGTCGATGAGACGGCACTCGGTGGTCAGCGTGTGGTTCGACTCGATGACGATGTACCGGTCGGATTCCGTCTTGTCGATATCGACGCTGAAGGTCTCGTCGTCCTCTTGAAACACGAGGACATCATCGGTGGGGTCGGTGCCCAATACGTGGCGCCACACCTGATTCGACCGTAGGGTGTTCGGATCCTGTTTGGTGTAGATCAAGGTCTTTCCGTCGTTGAACCACTCGGTCTCTCCGGTGACCTCGGTGATCTCATCGGCGAGGTGGTCTCCGGTCCCGAGATCCCGGAACCGAAGATCGTATTTGCGCCGGCCGACGGTATCGACGGCATACACCATGGTGTCGGTCTCGGGGCTCACTCGAATCCAGCCTGCCGAACAGAACTCGTGCCCCTCAGCCAGCGCGTTGACATCGAGGAGCACCTCTTCTCGAGCACCTGGTTCATCCTTCATGCGGCAATGGATCGTGTACTCCTTGCCGTCCTCGGTTCGGGTGTAGTAGAGATGGCCGTGATCGCGAGCCGGGACGCTGGAGTCGGTCTGTTGAATCCGGCCCTTGATCTCCTCAAAGAGCTCGGTCTGGAGGGCCTCAGTATCGAGCATCATCTCATCCATATAGGCGTTCTCGGCATCGAGATAGGCGACGACCTCGAGGTTCTCGCGCTCGCGCAGCCAGTAGTAGTCATCAACCCGGACATCGCCATGTTCCTCGAGTTCGTGGGGAATCACTTTGGCGGCCGGCGGCTGCGGGTCGGCCTTGGAACACGTCATCAAAACTCCCACGCCAACTATGAGAAAGCAAAGTGCCAGAATTTTCATTGAACCCCTCCAGAATACGACACGGGCAGACCACCGCCCGAGGGCCGAGTCTATCGCAGTTCTCCGACTTTCCTGAGATCTCTATTCGAGCCGAGAATCGAGAGTCAGATTGATCTGCCGGCCCGCGGGTTCCTCGCCGAGCCGGATCATCAGAAACCTCCGGCCATCGGCGGAGACATCGAAGGATCGCCCGTACCCGTCGACGTCGAAGAGGGCGCGTGCAGCGTCGACGACCGGTTCTCCGGTGAGATCCACCTTCACCGACATCATCGAGCCTTCGCCGAGATACAGCAGTTCACCGCCGCTCGGATTCCACACCGGCCAACTCCCGCCGTGAGGCGAAACCTGACCCTCGATGCCGTTCTCTCCGATGCGGCGAACATAGACCTCACTGCGCCCGGACGGATCGGCCTCGAAGGCGATCCAGTTCTCATCCGGTGCAAAACTCGCCTCCGACTGGTCGAACGGCGCCGCCAACACCATTTCGGGATGACCATCGGACTCCAGGTCCACTCGCCAAAGATCCCACCCGGTGTTCTCACCGATGGTATGGAAAAGCAGGGTTTCTCCGTCAGCTGAGATGGATGTCGGCACATTGAGCGTTCCGGACACCAGCAACCGGGGATCTCCCGATCCCTCGAGTCCCCGCAGATAGATTCCAGCCGTCAGTTTTTCATTCCCGAGCGGCACCGAGTAGATCACTCCGAGACGGTTCGGAGCCCACACAGGCATTCTCGAGTACCCGGACTCGATGGTCAGCGGCCGAAGCGTATCCCGCTCCGTATCGAGCAACCAAATGTTGATGTGGTCGTGCGCGCTGCGAACTCCCGCCACGACAAAACCGTCCGAGGAAAGCCGGGGCGTCTCATAGTGGCGAAGATGGCTCGACGCCGGTTCGGCGTTGCCGTCACGATCGACCCAGACCAACTCGTCCGGCCGAGAGGCGCCCACCTCGGGAACCCAGTACAGCGCTCCGTCGGAACCTACGGCAAAATGCTGCGCCCCGTATCTCGAGCGGTGGATGCCGTTGGCGATGGGGACCGGGTCGCCGGTGACCTCTCGCGAATCGAGATCGAACGGGAGGACGACGATCTGCCCCTCGGGAGTTCCGGCAACCAGGTCACCGCCGGGCAAGAGGACCGCCTGCTGATAACCCTCGATGAGCGTCCGCCGAGCGCCATCCGCGATGGAGACGACTTCGATCGCCGGAGGTCGTCCGTCCGTCGCCCACCTGGTCACGAGAAGGTGCTGGTCGCCGGGGAGAATATCCGGCCACGCCAGAGCGACGGTACGTCCACTGACCGATTCGGGAGCCGCCACCAATTCGACCGGGCCTCCGTTCTCGGACACCCGTACCAAAGCGATGGAGGCGTCGCCTCCGTCAAGGACCCAGGGGCGGGAAAAGTAGACGAATCCGTCCAACCCCCAGTCCGCCCCGAAGAAATAGCTGCTTGTGTCAACGAGAGTCACCGACGCTCCACCGCTCACCGGCACCTTTCTCAGCGCGTCGTCGGCCCAGAAGCCGACAAAACGCCCGTCGGGCGAGAAAAACGGAGCAGTGGCGCCCTCCGTTCCCGAAATCGGCGCCGACTCGAGTTGGTCGCGGAGCTGTCCGAAGAGGAGACTCGGGCTGCCCGCCGCGTAGACCAACAGCCCGGAATCGGGGGCCGTGGCGAGCGAAGAGGCGAATGACCCATACATCGCCACCGGTTGACTGACGGTGGCCAACTGCCTCACCGGACGCGGTTCCGGAGGATCATCGACACCCAGGAACCACAGGAGAATCACACCGAGAACCATGCCGAGCAGTGGCCCGACGATGGCCCAGAGCGCGAGATTCCTGCTCGGCAACGCGGATTTCGGCGCCACCGGTCCCTCGTCGCTCGCCGGACCCGTCGCCTCGTCAAGCTCGATGACGGCATCTCCCAGGTCCCGTAGGCGATTTCGCGGATCGCGCTTGAGACAACGCCGTACGATCCGTCGGACACCCGGCGGAGTGTAGGAGGGGAGCAGCGACCAGTCGGGCTCTCCGGTGACCACCGACACCAGAACATCGGTCATGGTCTCTCCACCGAATGCTCTGCGACCGGTCACCATTTCGAAGAGCACACAGCCGTAGGCCCAGATGTCTGTTCGACGATCCACCTTCCGGCCCCTCGCCTGTTCCGGGCTCATATATGGGGCGGTGCCCATGATGACCCCCTCGCGGGTGAGGTCGCCACCGGTGACGGTCTGCAGCTCCGACACTCCGTCGCTGGTGGCGTCATCGATGTAGGGTTTCGCCAGTCCGAAGTCGAGTATCTTGACGACCCCATCGGGAGTGATCATCACATTCGCCGGTTTGAGATCGCGGTGGATCACCCCTTTCGCGTGAGCCTCTTCTAAACCGGAGGCGATCTGGGTCGCAATATCGATGGTCTCATCGACCGGGAGCGCGCCACGTTTCAGCCGCTGAGCAAGCTCCTCACCCTCAACCAACTCGAGTTCCAGGATGAGGTGGCCGTCAATCTCTTCGAGCCCGTAGATGGACGCAATATTGGTGTGATTGAGCGATGCGAGAATCTGCGCCTCACGACGCAGACGAGCGAGCCGCTCGGGTTCCTGCGCCAGCTCCTCAGGAAGCACTTTGAGCGCGACTTCGCGTCCGAGCCTGGTGTCCTCGGCGCGGTAGACCGCACCCATCCCACCCTCGCCAAGCTTCCCGATCACCCTGTAGTGCGCCAACTCCTCGCCGATCAGCGAGGCTGATTCAGCCATGGCCTACTTCTTCCGCATCCAGATTTCGGTCCCACCGCTCCGGTACTCGACATCGTCCATGAGCTGGTTGATGAGAAAGATGCCGCGGCCGTGATCCGAGAAGACATTCTCACCCTTGATCGGGCTGGGGATCTCCCCCGGATCGAAACCCGATCCAGGGTCACGAATAATGATCAGCATGCCTCGGTCCATCTCACAAGCGACGCAGACTTCGATGGTCTTTGACGGATCGTCTTGACAGCCGTGGGTCACCGCATTGGCGAGCGCCTCGAGCAATGCGACCTCGACCTCGAACTCGTTTCCCGAGGCGCACTCCTGTGCCCCGACCACTTCCATGATTTCATCCACCGAGGGCTGAATGGACTCGACGTCCCCGGGAATTTGAAAATCGAGCTTGAGCAGTAATCGGTCCGGATCGAATTCACATTCGCGTTTTTCGACATCGTTCATCGTGTTCTCCCGCAGCAGCGGCCACCATTTGGTCGGAGTCGCTTTCGAACCGGATTTCTTCGCTCGGAACGTCGTCTGTAGAAAATGGTAGCACCGCCCCACCAGGCCGGCGCCCGATCCCCAACTCTCTGGGCACTATTTGAGTTTGCGGCCGACCACCAGCTGGTAACCCTTGATATCGATTAAACGTTTGCTCGCGGTGGTGTTTGATTCCGGATCTCCCGACAAAGCAATACTCCACTGGTAGAGATCGGAGAACGTGTCCTTGAGGCGCAGGGTCAGACGCTCGAATTCACCGCTGAGGCCATACCTCACAGCATCTTCCTCCCGCGCCCACATGGTCACTGAAAGAATCCGGGTCTGGTCACCGGCGCCGGCGACGAGAAAGGCCCCGAGGCAGCCCTGTGTCGCGGCCAGGGCCGGACGAACCTCGTCGTCGAACTTGCGCTGGAACTCATCGAACGCTCCACGACGCAATCTGGCGGCCACCATCCTGACAAAGACCTGGCCCTGACCGACATTGTCCAACACCGCCTCGTTGGCAGCCCCGGCCACGTCCCAGGTTTCAACCTCGGGCTCGATCCCGGTGAAGACCACCGCATCCCCCGCTCCCGGCAGATCGGTGACCCACTCTTCAGCCTCCTGGAGGAGTTCGTCCGATTCGTCCAGCAGTCGATCGAAGAGCCCGCCGTGCTCGTAGTTGCCGGCAGCTTCCGCGCCGGTCCATACCGTCATCGAGATGTAGTCTTCGCCGTGGATGGTCCCCTGGAGCAGGCTGGCGAACAAGCAGCCATCGGTCTGCTCGAGTTGGGGAAACACCCTCTCCTCGTAAAATTTCCGGGCGTCCCAGACTTTCTCTTCCTTGATCTTCAACCGCACGAAGCGCATATGCATGGGCGCCTCCGTTTCATCTCTTCAGTCGCGGGTTCGTAATCTCATTATGGCGTATCCCGGTCGGGTTCGCCTCGATGACTTCGGCCGAAGTCGAGCGAGCAGGGGGTCCATCGCCGGGAAGACCTCACTGATTCCACCTTTGCCGAGCTTGTCGGTGATTCGGAAACGAGTGAGAGTGAAGCCGATCACCGGCGCGCCTCGATCTGTTCCGGCCAGTTGACCACCAGATTGAGCAGAGTGTCGGCTTTCTGGCTCACGCCGGGGATCACCAGGAAACTCTGGGCGTCGGCTGCGACCGAGAAGTAGGATCCGCCCGCGTCCGGCACCTCAATCGCGAAGAGCGATTCCCATGCGCCCACATCGAAAGTCTCACCCCTGCCGTCCACCTGAACCGATACCAGATTGCCCTCGATATCCGTGTAGATGATCTCGCGACCATCTGCCCTCCACTCGGGATAGACGCCGCCGCCGGTCGAGATCTGCCATTTCCTCCCGGCCTCCGGAAACGTCGTCACGAAGACCTCGAAGTCTCCGGATTCGTCCGAGTTGAAGGTGATCCATCGGCCGTCGGGAGAGATCGCCGATCCACCCTCGTTGAAGTCGGTCTTTCGAAAGATCGTCGTCTCGTTGCCGCTTTCGAGATCTACCAGGTAGATGTCTCCACCAGTCGTTTTACCACCGACCATAACCGACACGTGCCGTCCATCGGGCGAAACACTTTCGGGAAAGGCGGCGCCGTCGAATGAGGCGACGAGTTCGACTTCGCCGATCCCCGACAGAGGCTTGCGGAAGACGGAGAACTCACCATCTCGGTTGGAGGCAAAGAATATCGTCGCTCCATCGGGTGACCACACGGGGGCGACATCCGCCAACGGATCGAAGGTGAACCGCGTTCGAATGTTCCGCTCGAGTTCGAAGACCCAGAGATCCTGGGTGCCCGTCTCCATATCCACCGCCTGTGCCACTGCGTAAAGACTGTCCGGCGAGAGCGTAACCGTCCGGTAGAGCGCCGGATCACTCAGCTCCCCCGTGGACTGCCCCGCGCGATCGCGCCACTCCAGAACCGCTTCTGAAACCGAGCTCCCGGTTTGGAATGTCAGGACTCCGTTTCCCGATACTCCGAAGACCGCCAGCTCGGCGCCCTGGATCACCAGGACGTCCTCGGCCACCGGAACCGCCTCGGCGGTCGTGGCCAGCGCATCGGGGTCAAAGGGTTGAGCCATCAGGGTCTGATCGCGGACAAAGAGCAAGCGGCCCTCGGCGAACGCAGCCTGGCTCTCGTTGTGCATGAACTCGATTGTCTCCTGACTGTCGAGAGAGCCGATCATGATGGATGAGTTCTCCCCCGAGACGCCGCGAGCGACAAAGAGGAAGTGGCGCCCATCCGGCAGGAACCATGGCAGCCGGTGGGAGTTGTGCTTTTCCGGATCGAGTGAGGTGATCTGCGCCGACTCACCACCCGCCGATGAGACTCTGCTGAGTCCGGTCGAGGAACCCGCTGCAAAGACGATGACCCCGTCCGGGCTCCAGCTTCCACCCTTGCCGTTTCCGGCCGGGCACAGGGTGATTGGCGGACCACCGGTGGTGTCGATCTTTCGAAGCGTGTCCCCGGGCTGGGTGAAGAATCCGAGCCAGCGCGAATCCGGGGCCCAGAAAGGATACTGGGCGCCCTCGGTGCCCGACAAAGCGTGTGCCTCACCGGCATCGAGCCTGCGGACGAAGACCCGAGTCTCCGAGTCTTCGTCAACGGCGGTGAACGCAACACTGGTCCCATCAGGCGAAACCACCGCCGGCCCCGGGCTCGCCGGACGGAGATCGAAATTCATCCCCTTGGGTGGCGGAATGGTGGCTCTGACCACAGTCGTCGGGGTCAGTACGTGGATGAGCAAAAGCGCCGCCACAACAAGGCCGAGCGCTCCGGCTGCCGCCCAGGGAATCACTCGCTTCCAACCCGGTACCGTGGGCAACTCGGGGCTCGCTGTTGCGGCCGGCTGTGCCGCGGCTTCGGGATCGGCGAGGTATTCATCAAGGGCGATCCGGACATCGCCGATTGCCTGGATCCGCATCTTCGGGTCTTTACGCAGACAACGACCGACCAGCTCGGCGATCCGCGGTGGCGTGGCCTCGGGCAGCTCGCTGAGATCCGGTTCGTCCTTGAGTACCGCGGCGAGAACGTGGGACACGGTCTGGCCGTCGAAGAGCTTGACTCCCGTCAGCATTTCCCACAGCACGACCCCGAATGACCAGATATCGGCCCGTGTGTCGGTGCCGAGACCGGCGGCCTGCTCAGGCGCCATATATGCGGCTGTACCGAGGATGATCCCCGCCGCCGTCGCGTGCTGGGTCATTGTGGGCGAAAGCGACAGGCTCTGGTCGGTACTCTCGGCCTCCCAGGCCTTGGCGAGCCCAAAATCGAGGACCTTGACCGTGCCATCACTCCTGAGCTTTATATTGGCGGGTTTGAGGTCGCGGTGGACGATGCTCTGCTGATGCGCCGCTTCGAGCGCTTCGGCGATCTGGAGCGCCATGGGAACGGCCTCGTCGACTGGGATGGGACCGCGAGAAATTCGTTCGGAGAGATCCTCGCCTTCAACGAGCTCCATGGCGAGGAAGGTGACCGCTGGCGGGGCAAGTTCTGAGTTTTGAGTTTTGAGTTTTGAGTTATCGTCCGCACCCGTCCCAGCAGCCGCGTCCGCGTCGGCGTCCGCGCCCGATGCGACGGTTTCCAGCCCGAACAAGGTGGCAATATTGGGGTGATTCAGACTCGCGAGGACCTTGGCTTCACGCTCGAAGCGCGCCAGCCGATCTGCATCCTCGGCAAACTCGATCGGGAGGACCTTGAGCGCGACTTCGCGACCGAGCTTCGTGTCCTCGGCCAGCCACACTTCTCCCATGCCCCCCGCACCGAGCTTTGAAACGATGCGATAACCGGCGATGGTCTCATCAACCTGAAACAACTTACCTGCTCTTTTCTGTCGAGATTGTATCTCTGTATAGAAACCAACACCAATCAGGGGCGCCGCATTCTCGGAATCAATCCATGCTCAGCTTCCGGTCTTCGAAACCGGGATCAACCGCACACTGCGGATCCGCGTGGTTCGCAGCCCATCGGCGAACTCCATGAAGAGTCCCTTGGCCGCGATGTGGTCGGTGAAGATGGCGTGGCCGCCGGCCGTGCATCCGCGGATTTCCACTCGGGCCCCACCCTCGCCCTCGCGCTCGAACCAGCCACCTCTGACGTCGAACAACCCGCCCGCGAGTACAGTCAACGAATAGACCGAGTTCTTGGTCGAGATGACGATCCGGTCACCGGGGTAGAGGTCCCGGCGTTTGACGCCGTCAACGAGATCGGCGGCCTCAGTCAAACCGTCCAGGGCAATTGCCTTCATGGGCCGGCGGATCCGGTGGATCCCACTCGACTCGCGGGTCATGACCCGTTTCCCTGTTCTGCTGACCGCTCGAGTTCGGTTCCGATCGGATCAACTACGAGTTCATCTTCGCGCCAGAAGAAGAGCTCACCGGTGATCCGGTAGTGCGCGAGGGTCGTACCGATCATCCGATCACCGATCTCCCAGGGACTCGGTCCAGTTCGTCATGAAGATGACCGGCAGGGCCTTCTCTTCATCCGGGAGGACCGCCAAGAGTACGCGATCCCCTTCCGGGAATATGTCTCCCGCCATGACGGCGCTGGTCATTTTCTGATGCGGAATCGGGCGGCCGAGATTGATGGACGTCCCGGTCATCACCACCGGAGTGCTGAAGGTCGAGGCTTCGTCGGTGATAAAGAAGATCTTGTCGGTTCCCTGCCACTGGCCGCCGACCACATTGCCGCCTGCGACCTGCCATCGTCGACCGGGCTTCGGGAACGACGTTACGAAGAGTTCGGAGCTCCCCGATGCCGCCGAGGTGTAGAGCATCCATCGGCCGTCCGGTGACAGGTCATTGGCCCGCTCACCGAACTGGGAAACCATCACGTCAACGGCCTCGCCACCGTCGAGCGGCAGCACAATGATGTCCACCGAATCCTGGCTGCTGTCGGGAAACGAGTTCGCCAATAGCCAACGGCCGTCAGGAGACCACGCAGTGAGCACGATGCGCTCTTCCTCTTTACGCAGGAGTTCGGGCTCGCCGGAGCCATCCACTTCGACGATCCAGATCTCGGTCGACCCGGTCTCGTCCCCCGCGCCATAAGCGACGTGCCTGCCATCGGGCGACCACACAGGCGACCACTCGTCGAGTTCACCAAAGCTCAGGCGCGACCTCAGATCGCGGTCGATGTCGTGCACCCAGATGTCGTCGGTTCCGGATTCCGGATCCGAGACGACCAGCGCCGCCCGTTGCCCCGTCCGATCAATAGCGATGGTGAAGATCCGGGCGGGATCTCCCACAGGACTGCCGAGGTTGCCTTCGACGTCTGCTTCGTAGAGCTGGAACTTGTCGCTGGTGCTTCCCTTCCGATAGAGCAGGACGCCGGCGTCGGACGCGGCGAAATCGGCTCGATAGTAGGGCAGATCGACACCGACCCCGCTGACGACGGGGATCGGATCTCCGGTCAGCTCCAGGCGGTCGGGATCGAAGGGGTGGGCGAGGAGAACCTCCTCACGGACGTAGAGCAGATAGCCCGACGCATAGACTGGGTTGGTTCGGGCATGGACCAGGAGCCTCGAAGGCGTACCGTCCAGATCACCCACCCAGATCCCGTGAACCTCGCTCTCGATCCCTTCTCGGTGGGTCGCCGCGAGGTAGAGAAAGTGCTTGCCGTCCGGAAGGAAGCTCGCCCACCGGTGCGTGGTCTCGCCTCGCTCGACGTCGAAGGTGGTTACCTCGACCGGGTCGCCGCCGCCGGCCGGAATCCTGTAGATCGGATCCTGAGGCGTCGGCGAAAACAGGATGACCCCGTCCGAGTTCCAGCCTCCGCTGCGACCGTTGGGAGCATCACAGAGGGTCACGGCCGGCGAACCGTCGAGCCCGACCCGCTTGAGCTTCTCTCCATCGAAGAAGGCGATCTGGCGGCTATCGGGCGACCAGAAGGGAAAGCTCGCGTTGTCGGTTCCTTCGATGGGACGGGCCTCCACCGATCCAATAGACCTCAGCCACAGTCGTGCGGGCTCGTCGCCCATGGCTGCCGAAAAGGTGATCCAACGGCCGTTGGGCGAAACCGAGAGCGATCCGCTGTAGCTGTAGAAGAACTGGAGGTGGTGCTCGTCCGGCGCGGACACGGTCCCGGCGATGACCGGGGCGGAAGCGGCCGGTCGCAGAAGAGCCCACGCAGCGATCACCAAAGCTGCCAACACCGCGATCCCGGCAACGGCCCAGGGGAGTCGACGGGATCGGGGCGAGACCGATTCGGAGGCAACATCAACCGTCGGCAAACCGCCATCGTCGTCGACTGAACCAAGCTCAAGGCGGGCGTCACCGATCCACTGCAGGCGTTGTTTCGGATCTCTGTTCAGGCAGCGGCCAACGAGTCGCCGCACCGTGTTCGAGGTCCCTGCCGGAAGCTCATCGAGGTCCGGTTCACGGGTCAGCACCGCCGCGAGTACGTCGGTCACCGTTTCGCCATCGAATAGCTTGTGGCCCGTGAGCATCTCCCACAGCACGACGCCGAACGCCCAAATGTCGGCTCGGCGGTCGACCTTTTTACCTCGCGCCTGCTCGGGCGACATATAGGCCGCCGTTCCGAGGATGACCCCCGCCGCCGTCGCGTGCTGCGTGAGCGTTGGTGACAACGAGAGACTCGAGTCTCCGGCATCCGACTCCCACGCCTTGGCGAGCCCGAAATCGAGGACCTTGACTGTGCCGTCGGGCCGGAGCTTGACATTTGCCGGTTTGAGATCGCGGTGGACGATTCCGGATTCGTGCGCCGCTTCGAGCGCCTCGGAAATCTGGAGCGCGATGGGAATCGCTTCGTCGATGGGCAGTGCACCACGCGCGATCCGGTCGGACAGGTCTTCTCCCTCGACGAGTTCCATTACGAGAAAGGTGAAAGAACGAATGTCATCCTGAGCGAGCGAGTCAGACGAGCGAGTCGAAGGACCTCCCGAAGACTGCGGAACCCGTTGTGCAGGGGAAGCCGCTCCTACGTCGGGAGATCCTTCGACTCGCTCTGCTCGCTCAGGATGACAAACAGATTCAGTTTCCAATCCGAACAACGTCGCGATGTTCGGGTGATTCAGGCTCGCGAGGACCTTGGCTTCGCGCTCAACCCGCGCGAGCCGGTCGGGATCCTCGGCGACATCGGCAGGCAGGACCTTGAGCGCCACTTCGCGGCCGAGCTTTTCATCCTCGGCGCGCCAGACCTCACCCATCCCACCGGCGCCGAGGGCCGCGGTGATCCGGTAGTGCGCGAGGGTCGTGCCGATCATCTTGCTGCCCTCTCCAGCTCGGTATCCCAGTTGAGCACCACGGTCATGGGGTCGCTCTCAGCCGCCGCCATGCCGCGATTGAGGAGAAATTTCTGACCATCCGACGACACGTCGTACGGCCAGCGGAAGCCGGGAGCGAGGTTCCACGAGAACAACCTTTGGATCTCTCCCACGTCAAAGGTCTCACCTTGACCGTCCACCTCGGCCGAGTACAGCTCTCCGTTGAACTTGGCAAAGAAAAGCTCTCCGCCATCCCCGCGCCACCGCGGGAAGGAACCCCCATCCGTCGACACCTGCCAACGCCGCGCGGGATCCGGAAAGGTCGTCACATAGACCTCGTCGGTCCCGGATTCGTCCGAAACGAAGGCCAACCATCGTCCGTCCGGTGAAATCGATGGAAAATCCTCGGTGAACGACGAGGCAACCAGAGCAACCGATTCACCGCCGGCCGTCGGGAAGGCCCAGATGTCGGTGTTGTTCCCATCATCGACCCGCTGATAGACAAGCCACTCGCTATCCGGCGACCAGGCCTCCGGAAACACCTGGTTGTCTCCGTCCTCGAAGAGCTTCTGGTCAGTCCCCGAGCCACTCACATCAATCACCCAGATGTCGTTGGGCTCATCGCGATTGGACGAGAAGGCAACCTGTCGTCCATCCGGCGACCAGGTGGGATACCAGTCCATATTGGGGTCAAAGGTGTATCGAGTCTTCAAACCCCTGTTGAGATCGTAGATCCAGATGTCCCCCGTGCCGGCGGTTTCATCGAGAACACTCGCGGCCGCATACCGCCCATCGGGTGAGATCACAAGGTCAAAGAGGAGATCACCGGTGCCGAGGCTCGCGATCACGTCACCACTTCTGTCGGCCCACACCAGCTCGCTCTGCATGTCCACCAGCCCGGTGTTGTAGATCAGGAGCCCTGTATCAGAGACCGAAAATGCGCCGTACCGGGCGCCGGCGATGTACATCACGTCTTCAGCCACCGGCACGCCGTCACCGAGAAAGGTCGCCGTTTCGGGATCGAAGGGCCTCGCCATCAAGGTGCCCTCCCGGATGAAGAGCAGCTGACCGGAGGCGACGGCCACGTTTGAGGCGGCCGCGAACAACTCCTCGCCCGGTCCGAGCGTATCGATGGACGCGACCATCACACGGTCGCCGTCGGTGCTCTCCGAAGAACGCGCGAAATACATGAACCGGCCACCCGGGAGCCAGTACGGGAACCGTTGACTCGAGACCCCGTCGGGCATCTCGGTCGCTGGACGCGACTCGCCCCCCGCCGCCGAAACCACGTGGATGGCCGTGTTGTGCGCCGGCGCGAAAAGGATCTGACCGTCGTCGTTCCACGATCCCCCTTTTCCGTTGGGCGCAACACAGATCGTGACCGGTGGACCGCCGGTGGTGTCGATTTTCCTCAGTTTTCCATCGCCACTGAAGAATGCGGCAGATCGGCTGTCCGGCGACCAGAATGGAAAGATTGCCCCCTCGGTACCCGGCAATGGCCGAGCTGCGAGGTCGCTGACCCGGCGCACCCACAGCGTCCGGAGGCCGTCACCGTCAGTGGCGGCAAAGACGATCGTCAATCCGTCGGGAGATACCACGCCCGCACCCGGGCCAAATGCCTCGAGGGCGAAGCTTGTCCCATCCGGCGGCGGAATGAGGGCGCGGAGGACCGGTGGCTCCCCCGCCTCAGGACCACGCCCCAGCCAACCATCGAGCGCGCTCGCGAGAAGGAGCAGCAACGCGAGACCGGCAACCGCCCAGGGAAGCATAGATCTCGACCGGGAGGGCTGTGACTCATCAGGGGTAGCGTCCGACTGCGATGCAGCAAACGCCTCCGGATCGCGCTCGTAGTCTTCGAGCACGATGCGGGCATCACCGATGGCCTGCAGCCGCTGTCTCGGCTTGCGCTCGAGGCACCGACCAATGAGTTCGCGAAGCCGGGGAGGTGTGGCTTCGGGGAGTTCTTCAAGCTCAACCTCGTCCTTGAGCACCGAGGCCAGAACGTGGGATACCGTCTCGCCGTCGAAAAGTTTGTGGCCGGTCAGCATTTCCCAGGAAACCACACCGAACGACCAGATATCGGCCCGGCGATCGGCCGCCGTGCCCGCCGCCTGCTCCGGACTCATATATGCCGCGGTTCCGAGGATGAGCCCGGCCGCGGTGGCGTGCTGAGTCATAGTGGGTGAGAGCGAGAGGCTGGAATCTGCGGTGTTGGTTTCCCAAGCTTTGGCGAGACCGAAGTCGAGGACCTTGACCGTCCCGTCGGGTCTGAGCTTGATGTTGGCCGGTTTGAGATCGCGGTGGACGATCCCGGCCTCGTGCGCCGCCTCGAGGGCCTCCGCGATCTGCCGCGCGATTGGAACCGCTTCATCGATGGGGATCGGACCGCGAGAGATGCGTTCCGAGAGGTCTTCTCCTTCAACGAGCTCCATGACGAGGAAGGTGACCGCTGGTGCGGTCAATTTTGAATTATTAATTATGAATTTTGAATTTTCGTCCGCACCCGTCCTAGCATCCGCGTCCGTATCCGAATCCGTGCCCGTTTCCGTTTCCGTTTCCGTTTCCGTTTCCGTTTCCGATACGATGCTCTCCAACCCAAACAGCGTCGCGATATTCGGGTGATTCAGCGACGCCAACACCTTGGCCTCGCGCTCGAAACGCGCCATTCGATCCGGGTCCCCCGAAAACTCGCCGGGGAGCACCTTGAGCGCGACCTCGCGACCGAGCTTTTCATCTTCGGCACGCCACACCTCACCCATGCCACCGGCTCCGAGCGGCGACAGGATGCGATACCCGCCGATCTTCTGTTCAGACTTCACTTTTTGGATGCTCCCCTGTTTTCGAGATTGTATCTCGGTCACAGTTGCAACACAAGCGGGAGCAATCCCATTCTCGGTATGGCATGAGATTATCTCAGGCTGCCCGTCCCGGGGTTGATCAGACTCTGCGCACCATCACGACGGTCCGATCATCGACATAGGGAACACCCTGGACGAACTCGTCCTGATCGGTGCTGATGGTGGCCGCCAGATCCTCGAGGGATTCACCCCGGTGCTGCGCGCAAAGCTCGGCGAGTCGTTCCTCGCCGTATTCCTCTTCTGCGGGGTTTTCGGCTTCGGTCAGACCATCGGTGTAGAGCACGACCGTATCGCCCATTTCGAGGATCACCTCATCAGCCCCGTAAACGCCGGAGGGAAGAATCCCCAGGGGCATGCCCGTCGAGGCCAGGAGCCCAACCTCGCCGCCCGCTCGGAGCACGAACCCTGGATTGTGTCCGGCGTTGCAATAGCGGAAGACTCCTGACGCCGGATCGAACGATGCCAGGAAACCCGTGGCGTACTTCTCGGGCGGCGTCCTCTCGTAGAGAAGATGGGACACCCGATCGCAGATTTTCTCCGGCGGGACCGCGTCGTGAATCGGACCGGCCGCGAGGGCCTCCAGCGACGCCGTCAGCAGCG
>CBESWV010000044.1:0-20126 GCA_965533305.1 uncultured bacterium
CTCGCCGGCCTGATGGCGAGGTGGGTCGGAAGACTTCAGTGTCCGATTCTCGAATATTGTAAGAGGCTGGAATCTGATGCGGCGTGACGGCACGTCAACCTCGTTGCCCTTTGCAAGGGAGGGAACCTCACGTCGGGGAAGGACTCCAACTGTTCAGAAGCCTCTGGAGGTGTCGTGGATGGTCGGCAACCTCCCGCATATCGGAATTGTGGTTCCCGTCCGGTCTGACGACGGCCGGCGGTTTTTGGTGGTCCACAACATTGGTCGAGGCCCCGAGATGGAGGACATGCTTTTCGACTATCCCATCGTCGGGCATTTCCGGTACTACGGTTCCTAGTCGAGCGATGCCTCTGCGGCCGCGTTCGCGCCGTCGGGCCGGTTGCCCCGGTCCAACTCGCCCTCGATGTTTGAGCCGAGATCGGCAATCAACAGACCCATCACCACCAGAACAAAGATCAGGATGATCCAGGCGGTCAGGCGGCCGGTGTTCTGAGTGTCGCTTTCTGCCATCGTTCCTTCACAGTCTGTCTGATGAGTCGAATCAGATCCGTCACCGGCCGGATGGGACAGAGATAGTTGCACCATGGCCGTTTGATGAAGAGGGCGGCCAGGAGCACGAGACCGAGGGCGACAAACTGAACCGAGCTTCCGAGGAGTTCGAAGAGGGTTCCGAAGAGTTCGTAGCTCGCGACCCCGGGTTTTCGAAACCACACCCCGAGGAGGATGGCCGCCAGGGTCAGAAGCCGTTGCATCCAGATCAGAAGCCGCCGGAATCGAATCGGAGTGCGGCTCTTGGCACCGCCGATGGCTCCCATGCATTCCTGGGCAGCGCCGAAAGGGCAGCACCACTGGCAGTAGGGGTTTCTGTTGTCGACGGTGAAGACAAAGAGGATCCCGCCGATGAGGAAGTACCAATAGAGATTGGTCTGCCACTGGGGCCAGTAGCCGAGCACCAGTTTGGTGATGTAGGCCAGGGTGACAGGACTGTTGTAGACAAACCCGAGGACGATCAGCCCGGTGATCATCGAGACCCACCGAGCCTGTTTTGTGTAGGGAAACCGGCTCTGGTGACCGACGAAGCCTATGGCAAAGAGGAGGATCAGTACGATCTCCGGAAGACCGAAGACTATCCGTGGTGGATCGGGTTCCTTGATCGGCAGATCGAAGGCGACGGCAGCCTCTCGACTACCGGCTGAAGCGGCTTCGGCGAGAGCCCGTGCGGTGTAGGTCGCGCCGGTGACGCCATCGACATCGCTTCCGAGGATGAACCCATCGTCATAGCGTTTGCCGGTGAGGCTCGAGAGCAGATCGCTCCCGAGCACCCGCTCCATCCACGCCGGGGTTTCCTTGTCATCGGCGATGGCGACCCCGGTAATGGTGCCGGCTGGGTCCACGGCGACGGCCATGCGGAGCGGCCCGCCATAGCCATCGGCCGATCCGATGGCGATCCGTGCGATGAGCGAGGCTTCAGCGGCATCGGTCCAGGCGGCGTAGAGATCGGTATCACCTTTGGTGATGTGACCGGCCTCGGGAACCGTCTGGCGAACGACGGGCATGAGGTCGGCCCGGGTGCGCGCCGCGCTGATGAGCCAGACAACGGCGATGAGAATCAACGCCCCAAGGGCGAAAACCCGATCGCTCCGTCGATTGTTCATCTCGTCGTTGGTCCGGGGCTATCGGGCCGGACGCGCCATGAGACGAATCAGTGCGACACCCAGGACGATGGAGATGAAGAGCCCGATGAGAAACAGTTTGAATCCGGCGGCAGCCTCGTTCTCACCGATCAATGTGCCCCAGGCGAGGAAGCTCGTACACAGGATGCCGTACCAGATGAGGGCCAACAACGCCTTCCACCAGTTCACAACCCAGCCTCGGTCGCGGGCAAACGAATGGAAGCCTGAAGCAACGACGACGAAGAGCACACCCATGAGGAACCAGAATGGGCCACCGGTGAGATCCATCTCATCCCTCCGTCGGTTTGACGATGTCCACCGCGAGATAGCGTTCGGACACCAGGAATTCGGGTGGTTCGCGGAAGCTCGCAAAGCGACCCACCGGAGGTCGCCGATACTCTGCCGCATCGGGATAGGGGAAGAGGTTCTTCTGCATCCACAGAAGCGAAGAACTCGTGACCCCGGTAGGATCCCTTGGGTCGACCTGCCGGGCAACATCGTGGAGCCAGTTGTCCTTGCGGCTGTAGGGACAGACGGCGACACACTGCCGGCACCCCATGGGTCCCATGGACTCGCGCCAGTAGTTGTAGCAGGCGCCGTTGTTGACATACCAGTGTTCGTAGCCTCGGATGACCATCCCATCGGGGCTGTCGGCCTTGGACATGGCGCCGGAGGGACACGATTCGGCGCAGAGCTTGCACTTGGCGCAGAACTCGGCAACTCCGAAATCGATGGGGCGGTCGGTGGCCAGCGGCAGGCTGGTGGTGACGATCGCCATCCGGCAGTTGCCGCCGACCTCGGGGGTGATGCAGAACCCGGTGCGACCGACCTCACCGAGCCCGGCCTCCACCGCGTGCGGCGGGACGATGAGGTCATAGCCGGTCATGGGCGTGTGGGCGCGTGCCGGATAGCCCGCGTACTTGAGGGCGCCTTCGAGTCGCACCGCCACCGTCGAGACCCGGTCATAGGCGTCATAGCTGGTGGAGAACTGCGGGCTCGAGAGGATGACATCCCACTCCATGGGGACCCCGATGACGATGGCGTACTCCCAGTGCTTCGGCATCTCGGAGAAATCGAAGTCCCGGGGACAGCCGCGCCACCCTTCCGAGTAGAGCCAGTTCGGATTGGTCTTGGTGATCCCTACGAGGGTTGCGCCATAGCGGTGGGCCAGTTCCTTGAAGAAATGGGCGGCAAGCTCGGGGCTCTTGAACGGGACGGCGTCTCCGATGGGCTCTCGGTAGCGATCAGGTCCCATCTGAAAATCGGAAACCTCGGGTGGGTCCTCAGGGCTCGGGAGGTGCATCCCGTGGGCGGTGAATCCGTTGGAGTAGATCTCGGCGAGTTTGTAGAAGTTCTCATACTTCTTGCGGTCTTCACGGCTGGCCGGAACGGTCTCCGAGAAGGTCCGGAAGTCCCACTCGAGGCGTTCTGGGAACCGCGTGTAGAACTCGACCAGCTCGGGGACCAGACCGAGCTCCTCGATGGGATCATCAAGGGTCCACTCGGGGTTCTCCTCGTAGGCTCGTTGGAAGGTGGCCACCCGGCCAAAGACATAGTCGGTGATGTGACTCGGTCGTTGGACGGGTCCCACCGGAAGGTGCGCCGGTCCGTCGAACTCGAAGGGCCCGCGATTGAAGAACTGGGTTCCCGGGTTGAAGGACTCCCACCCGGTGTAGCTCTCCGAATCCCTGCCTGCGGCGACGCCCGCGCCGATCAGGGCTCCGGCCTGAACACCCGCGCCGGTCAGCCCGGCGATCTTGAGGAATCCTCGGCGTGAGACCGCGGTTTTCTTGTCGCTCATTCGACCCTCCATCGCTCTCGGAGCCATGGTTGCATACCTGCCGTAAATTCAAAAGAGCGCAGCCATTTAGGCAATCGAATCTCAAAATCAGGCCCGGAAGGATGCTGCGGTCGTGTTAGTTTCGATCAACGCGAAAATGCCGTTCCCTCGGGAGATTCTGAGATGAAGAATTCGTTCTTGACCGTCTTGCTGGTGGTTGTCGGGTCGGTGGCTTTCAGCCCTTGTTTGTTTGCGGAGGGCCTCTTCCCAGCCGTGCCGGTCCATGAACTCGACGAGAGGGCTTTTGTGAGGGAGTGGGTCGTGCTCGGGCCCTTCCCCAACCCCGAGGTCGATGAGGTCTTTGCCGACGGAAGTTCACACTTTGGCTACTCGACGGATCTCCTGGTGGACATCGGTGGTGAATCGAAGGCCCGTCTGACCCAGACGATGGTCGTCGGTTTCAGCAGTCCTGATGGGGCTCAGGAATTCGTAGCTGCTCGCCGGGTCTCCGCAGGCCGTGACGGCGCGGTGGATCTGGACGGGGTCTTCGGCGGGGTCGATCACAAGGTGGCTTACGCCGCGTGCACGGTCGTTTCCGCACGGGATCAGGAGGCGACGTTTCTTTTCGGGTCCGATGATGGAGCGAAGGTCTGGATCAACGGCGAGCTGGTGCACAAAATCTATAAGGGTCGCGGACTCAGCTTCGGGGAGGATCGCTTCACGGCTCCCCTCCGGAAGGGCGAGAATTCAGTTCTGATCAAAGTAGCTGACCGGGTGAGGAGCTGGGGTTTCGCGATCGAGGCGATGGATCCCGCCGGCTACTCCCGGTTCCAGATTGAGGAGAAGGAGTGGTCTGATTTCCAAGCCTTCCTCGACACCCGCGTTCGACCCGCCGTGGGCAATGAGTGGGACTACAACTTCGATCCGGGTGAGCTCCCGGACGTGGTGTGGGAGAAGCCCTACCTTGTCAGAGAGGTCATGGGTGACTTCGAGCTCACGGTGCGCTGGTTCGACGCCGATCTCAACGAGGTGGCAACAGCCGAAAAACCAGGGCGATATGGATATGTCGTCGATGCCACCACACCCACAGGGATTCACATTCGCAGGGCCGGCACCGTTTTCTGCCGACCTGATGACTGGTATGGCTGGAGCGAACGACCCAGAGCGGAGCTCGACTATGTTCCGTTCACCACGGTCAATCGGGACGTGTGGCAGACACACGAGGATGCCATTGCGGATTTCGTCGGTCATCAGGTTCTGCTCTCGATCCTTCGTCAGGAGGAGGGAGCGATTCTCATGTCCTTCCTGCACGAAATGAAGGCCAGCGGAGTTTCGGCTTCGGTGGTGGACACCCCGTCGATTCGCGACCACGACTATCACCTCGCTCTCAAGCGCAAGCTCATGGCGGTTGAGGATGCCTATCCGGAGCTCGCCCGGCCAAAGGCATTGGCCGGTGATATCGCCCCTGTGCTGCGTAAGGGGTCGAGCGTCGAAGCCGGAGTTTCACCGGACACGGCGGACCGCATCCGCGAGGTCTGCGAGGCGTGGTTCGAGGCAAGCGGCGAGCCCTTTGATCTCCTTGTGGCCCGCCATGGGGTGATCGTGATCCACGAGGCCTTCGGTGACTGGCCGTGGGGTGGGATGACCCTCGAAACACCCAAGCCGGTCGCCTCCATCACCAAGCTCATCACCGGGGTGCTCTTTGCGCTCTTTGTCGATCAGGGTCTCATCGGGATCGATGACCCGGTAGGTCTCTATCTGCCTGATTTCCCGGTGGACGGAGAGAACGTGCCGACGCTCCGCCATTGCTTCACCCACACCATGGGCCTGTGGGGTCACCAGGAGTGGGGCGGGATGCACAACCCGTACTTGGAGAACGTGGTCGCAAACGTCGTGACACGCCTGCCGGTCGGTGAGGTCCATGACTACACGGGGATGGGTTATGACCTCGCGGGCAAGGTGATGGAGGTGGTGAGCGGCAAGAGCATCTTTCGTCTGCTCCGTGAAAACCTCTTTGATCCGCTTGAGATGAAAGACACCTCACAGGAAGAGGACCTGGGATTCAGTTGCAACACGACTGCCGGTGATCTCGCGGTGATCGGCCAGTTGCTCCTGAATCGAGGGTCGTACGGCGATCTCGAGTTCTTCTCATCCGAGACCTTTGATCAGTTGGTGCCGAAGCCGCTTGATCGGTACTGGCCCGAGATCCATAAGGAGTGGGGGATCGGTCTGACGTGGATGCGTCAGCCACACCCGGATGCCGGTATTGATGGGGTTGCGGCTGAAGCGACCATTCTGAGCCGGAACGTCATCGGGCACGGTTCGGCGACATCGTCGGTTCTGCGGGTCGATCTGGATAACGGTTTGGTGATCGCCCAGACCAGGAGAATCGGTGGGAAGCGGTATGACGAACACCTCGAGCGGCTTCTGTTGGCCATCGAGGCGGGACTGCTATCGTTGCCGGTTACGAACTGAAAGGCAACTCGGATGATCACTCTCCTCGACGGTGGCATCGGATATGAGCTCAAACTGCGTGGGGTCAAGGTGCCCGACTACACAAAATCCATCTGGTCGGCGTTGGCGCTGCTCGAGGATCCTGATGCGGTGGTCGATGTCCACGCCGCCTACATCGAAGCCGGCGCCGATGTCCTCACCATCAACAACTACTCGGTGACGCCACCGATTCTGGCCCGCGAGGGGATGGGTGATCGTGTCGAGGAACTCACCGCGTTGGCCGTGGATCTCGCCGAGAAGGCAGTTGCCCGGGTGGGGCGTCGCCCGCGTCTGGCGGGATCGTTCCCGCCGCTGGAGACGAGTTACCGCGCAGATCTCGTCGAGGGGCGGGATGAGGTTCTCGAGAGCTATCGCAGGATCGGTTCGATACTGAAAGATCGGGTCGATCTGATCCTCTGCGAGACCCTGGCCAACTCTCACGAGGCGGTATGGGCGTGCGAGGCGGCTGCCGAGACCGGGCTCGAATACTGGATGAGCTGGACCCTGCAGGGGACCCGGTTGAACACCCTGCCGAGCGGTGAGAGCCTCGCCGACGCGGTGAAGGCGCTGGGTGATCTCGAGCCCGCGGCCCACCTGGTGAACTGCTGCGGCGCGAACTTCGTCACTGCGGCCCTGCCGACGCTCAGAGAACTCACCGACGGACCCATCGGCGGCTATGCCAACGCCGAACACGTCACACCCGAGGAAGGCGCCGGCGGCGTCGATACCAATGTCGATGCGGCGCAGCGGGAAGCGGCGACCTATCTCAACCCGGATGGCTATGCGAGTGAGGTCCAGCGATGGTTGGGCGCCGGTGCCACCATCATCGGCGGCTGCTGTGGAACCCGACCGAAACACATCAAACGGCTGCGGGAGATGCTCGGATAGCCCGATGGAACGCGTCCGTCGCTGATAATCTGTGTTGAGCGAAAGGGGCGATCAATGTTTTTGAACATGCTCGATATCGATGAGAAGCGCGCGTTCGTTCTGTTGGCGCAGAAGATGATTGAGGCGGATGGAATCGTGGTCGGTCGCGAAGCGGCCGCACTGGCTGCTCTCAAGGCCGAGATGGGCGTCTCCAAATCCGCTCAGGACACCCGGAGCATCCGAGAGCTTTCGAGGTTGTTCAAGGACCGGAGGTCGCGGGTGGCGGCGCTTCTCGAACTCTTCGGCCTCGCCTACACCGATACGAATTTCGATCTCGGCGAGCAGAGCCTGATCGCCACGATCGCGCAGGACATGGAGTTCACGAGCGATGAGATCGTCGAGTTGGAGAGCTGGGTTCAGGATCACGTCAGCCTGGTTCGCAGGGCGCTGACCTTGATGAGAGACTGATTCGCTTGACCTTCATGCGGATTTCGGTGGGCACCGGCGAGGACAACGAGATCTTTCTCGGGGCCATCCGGGAGATTACGGGCTGAGGCTGCGTATACTCTCGGCGGTATGGCGTCACTCATCACCGCACGCGAGCTCAGTCACTCATTCGGGCCCCGAACCCTTTTTGATGGGTTGAACCTGACGATCAACGAGGGCGACCGGATCGGGGTCATCGGACCCAACGGCGCGGGCAAGACCACCTTGTTCCACATTCTCTCGGGCGATCTCGAACCCGATGAAGGTGAAGTCCACCGCCGCCGGCAGCTTCGGGTCGCCACGGTTGCGCAGGAGGACGACTTCGATCCGGCGTCGACGGTGATGGAGGTGGCGGCGCGTGGCGCGGCCCTGCAAGCTCACGAGGGCGAGGACGAGACTGCACGTCAGGTTCGAGTCGCCATCGCCCTTGATCAACTCGGCTTCCGTGCTCCCGAACAGCGGGTGGGGGAGTTGTCGGGAGGGTGGCGGAAGCGACTCGCCATCGCCGCCGCCCTGGCCGCCGATCCGGAGGTCCTGCTCCTCGATGAGCCCACCAACCACCTCGATCTCGATGGCATCCTCTGGCTCGAGAAAATGCTGCTTTCGAGCCGGCTGCTCGCCTACATCGTCATCAGCCACGATCGCGCCTTTCTCGACCGGGTGGCCAATCGGGTCTACGAGGTGGCGCCGCACTACCCCGGTGGTTCGTTCAGCTGCGCCGGGAGCTACACGACCTTCCTGGGCAAGCGCGCCGAGTATCTCGAGGGTCGAGCTCAGTACCGCGACAGCCTTGCCAACCGGGTTCGACGGGAAATCGAGTGGCTCAGCCGTGGGCCCAAAGCGCGGACCACCAAGGCCCAGGCGCGGATCGACCAGGCCGAGCGTTTGAAGACCGATCTCGCCCAGGTCCGGGCCGAGCTGGCAACGTCATCGGTGGGCATCGACATGACTGGATCGGGTCGCCGGACCAAGCGATTGCTGGTGGCTTCGGGTGTCGACAAGGCGATGGGTGGCAAGACGCTGCTCAGGAACCTGGATCTGGTCCTGCAACCCGGGCAGCGCCTCGGTGTGGTCGGCGCCAACGGCAGCGGCAAGAGCACCCTGCTCAAGCTCATGACCGGCGAACTCGAACCCGACGACGGGGTCATCCGCCGGGCCGAACACCTGCAGGTGGTCCATTTCGATCAGGCTCGTGCGCAGCTCGACCAGAGCCTCGCTCTGAGACGGGCGTTCGCACCCGACGGCGACACGGTGATCTACCGGGGGCGTGAGGTCCATATCGTGACCTGGGCGCGTCGGTTTCAGTTCCGCGACGATCAGCTCGATCAGCCCGTGAGCGAACTCTCCGGTGGTGAGCAGGCGCGAGTCCACATCGCGCGGCTCATGGTGCAACCGGCGGATTTGCTCCTGCTCGACGAGCCCACCAACGACCTCGATATCCCGACGCTCGAGGTACTCGAGGAGAGCCTGCTCGATTTCCCGGGCGCGCTGGTGCTGGTCTCGCACGATCGATATCTGCTCGACCGCGTGAGTACCGTCCTGCTCGGTCTCGACGGCGAAGGCGCCGCGACACCCTTCGCCGATGTCGATCAGTGGCTTGCCCACCGCAAACCCGAGAGCAAGACGCCGCGGCGTGCGAAGACTGAACGCAGGAGCAAGCGCCCCAAACGCGCGGGCCTCAGCTATCTGGAAAAACGCGAGTATGGGGCCATGGAGGAGACCATCCTCGCGGCCGAGGCCAAACTCGAGGCGGCCGCGGAGCGTCTGGTTGATCCGAAGGTGGCGTCCGACGCCGACGCTGCGCACGAGGCCTTCATCAGCCACGAGACGGCGCGCGAAGGGGTGGCGGAGCTCTATCGCCGCTGGGCCGAGCTCGAGGACAAGGCGACGTAGGAAGGACCGCCGATGAAACCGGAACGACTGATCGACAGCACACCGACCCCGGGTGGTGACGACCTCTTTCTCTACGAGCGCGATGGTGTGTTCACCCTGCGCATCGGCGGCATCGAGTTGATGACGAGCCGCGCCCACGACTCCGAAGAAGAGCTGGCGTGGATGGCGATGAAGTTGGTGGACCGAAAGTGCCGGCCGCGGGTGCTCGTGGGCGGTCTCGGGATGGGTTACACAACTCGGGCGGCCCTCGATTCGACGCCGGGACCGTCCGAGGTCGTGGTCTCCGAACTCCTGCCGGCGGTCGTGGGGTGGAACCGGGACCACATCGGCCATCTTGCCGGCAGACCCATGGACGACCCGAGGGTGACCATCGTCGAACGCGATATCTGGGATGTCATCGCGGACAGCCCGAATGGTTTCGACGTCATCCTCAACGATGTCGACAACGGTCCCGGTGGGTGTGCGCTGGAACAGAACGAGAGACTCTATTCGGCGGCCGGTCTCGCAGCCGTCCGCCGCAGCCTCCGGCCCAAGGGTGTGCTCGGGGTGTGGTGTGTCGAGGATGACCCGCGCCTCGTCAAGGCCATGAGCTCAGCCGGTTTCAAGGCTCATGCCGAGACGGTCTTTGCGAGAAACGTCGCCAAGGGTCATCGGCACACCGTGTTCATCGGACGGCGTTCGTAAGGCGGGACCAACTGTCACCCTGGGCGAACGGGACGCCCTCGCTACAAAATACGAACGCCATTGTAGGGCCGGCGTCTCGCCGGCCCAGAGACCACGAGCCTTGAAAGAACCGAATTTTTCCCCGACCTCGAGAGTCTCGGTGCGGGCGGGACGCCCGCACTACAAAGCGCCGCCCCTCTGATGTTATTGGGAGCGCACGAGACGCTCGTACCACAACAGAACTCGGACCTTGTGGCGCGGGCGTCGCAACCGTTACCTTCGCTGTTGGCGCCGACGGGACGTCGGCGCTACAAAGGGCCCCTGCTGCCTACTGCCGGTGTCCTTGAGGCTTGGAATCCTGCCACTCGCGGAACTTGATCCTCGGGTCGCGTGGATCCGGGCGCGCCGCGGAACGGCTGAAGGCCCTGGCAAGCTTCGGGTTGACCTCGATCATGGATGATCGGTCGCCGATGGTGATGGCGCCGATGTCTCTGCTCGTAATGTCGCCACGGCGGCAGGCGATGGCCAGCAGCCGACCCGGCTCGGCGCCGTGCATCGAGCCCCAGCTCACCTGGAACCTGGCCCAGTTGCTGAACGATGTCCGCCCCTGTTTCCGCGAACTGCGGGGCGGGAAATCCCGGCTGTCCTGGACAGGAGCTGCCACGATGTCGCGCGGCACACAGGGCCCGCCGTGGTCGGCTTCGGCGAGGAGGGTTGCAACCACGGTGACGGGGTCGCGATCTTCGAGCAACTCGGCGGCCACATTCTGGAGACGTACGACGTCATTGCGATCGGTGGTGTCGATCTCCGAGAATCTCTCGACGAGCCGCCGGTCGGCTGATCCATAGATGTCGTCGCGGTTGGGAATCTCGGTCCGGGTGGCGTGGACGCCGGCGTCACGCGCCATGAAGTCCACTCTGCGGGCGGCTCGTGGTGGTACGAAGATCAGGCTGCGGCCCTTGCGTCCCGCACGGCCGGTGCGGCCGCTGCGGTGGGTCAGCATGTCGGAATTCTCGGGAAGATCGACGTGGATCACCTGGGCGATGTCCTGGACATCGAGCCCACGCGCCGCGACATCGGTGGCAACGAGGATAGGCGTCTGGCCGCGCCGGAAGGCGTTCAACGTCGAGGTCCGCTCTCGCTGGTTGAGATCGCCCGAGAGCGGCCGCGCGGCAAAACCGAGATCGGCGAGGGCGTCGGCCAGTCCCGTGGTGTCGAGCCTGGTGCGGACGAAAATCAGCGTCTTGGCCTCGGGCTCCATGAGGAGCACATTGACCAGGACCGAAAGCCGCTGATTCGCGGCGACCACCATGGTGCGGTAGTCGATGTCGGAGTTCGATTCACCGGGCGCGGTGCCCGCGATCATCAGTGAATCCCGCTGGTGGCGTGCGGCGACCGATCTCACCCTTTGGGGAAAGGTGGCCGAGACGAGGTGGGTGCGACGGTCTTCAGGGGTTGCGTCGAGGATCGCCGAGACTTCCTCTTCAAAGCCCATGGCGAGCATTTCGTCGGCCTCATCGAGGGCAACGACGCGCACCCGGTCGAGGAGGAGGCTGCCCCGCTCAAGATGGTCACGCACCCGGCCCGGAGTTCCGACGAGGACCTGAGGATCGCGTTTGAGTTCTCGGAAATCGATCCCGATGGAAGTGCCGCCGGTGAGCGACACTACGGTGGCGCCAAGGGGTTTGAACAACCACGACAGCTCCTCGGTGAGCTGAACCGCGAGCTCCCTGGTGGGTGCAACCAGTACGACCGAGGGTCGAGCGCGCACGGGACCGCGGTTTACGAGGTTCACGGCTTCGGCGACCTGTTCGGCGACCACGAGCCCGAGCGCGACAGTCTTGCCGGAACCGGTCTGCGACGAGATCCGCAGATCCCTGCCGATGGCATCAGGGTCGAGAACCGCGGTCTGGATTGAGGTCAACTCGGTGAAGCCGCGATCTTGGAGGACGGAGCCGAGGCCCGCAGGGACCTCGTCGAAGGTGATTTCGTGCATGGTGTATATCCAGTGGGGTTCGGCCGCGGGCGCTTGGGGTCAATGAGAGGGCAGCTGGTGAGGATCAGAATGGGCAGCGCACCCGGGACGCACAGCATTGTAGCAGAAACGTCCATTCGGGTCGATCCGAGCCGAATTCGGCCAATTCGTTGGCTGCTCAGCCAATCTCTTCTGAGCCGTGGGGTTGCTTGGGCATTAATCCGAAACCCGGGCCTTGCGACTGTGGTGGATGGTGACGATGGCGATCCCGATGCAGCCGATGATGTCGATGACGAGTTGGTATACGGCATCGCAACAGAGTGGGACACGGATGCACACGGATCAGCACGGATTTTTCGTTTGGTTGGGCAAGTGGATTCTCGAACGGGATACGACTTCGTGGTGTTGTGATCGGATGCCGGTAGATTGCCTTTTTTGATCTCAGACGGATTTCACGGACCATGTGTTGATTCAACAGGAAAGTAGAGGGGAACCCTCCGTGGAGATCCGTTTCCGAATCCAAAACCACGTCGTGCAAGCGCCCGATTCCGCCAGAACGAAGTTGTACAGCGATCGAGTACCAAAAGCCCACTCTCAAAATAATCCGTGCGATCCGTGTTCATCCGTGTCCTATTTGCGATGAAATCCTTCACTCAAGAGTAGAGCGCCGTCCCCGGGTCGTCATCGGACATTTTGACCATGCCCTGGAAGGTCATCCCGAACTTCTCGAGCAGACCGATCGAGGCAAGATTCTCTTCGGAGGTCAGCCCGACGATCTTTTTGATCCCGAGAGTCGTGCGGCCGTAATCCATCACACCGGTGGCGGCTTCATAAGCGAAGCCCTGCCTCCAGTACGCGGGCAGGAATGCGCACCCGACATCGGTGAGATCGAGCCGCTCTCGATAGAGAAGACCGCAGACGCCGATGGGGATCCCGTCCGATTTGAGCTCGACCATGAACTGGCCGTAACCGGGTTTCTGGTTGTGTCTCCAAGGACCGTCGAGGATGAATTCCCTGGCTTCGTCGAGTGTTCTGACTCCCTTGTCGCCGATGTTGGCCAGAAACGAAGGTTCATTCACCAGCCTGATGATGAATTCGGCATCGTCGAGGGTCAGTTCGCGGAGTTCAAGTCGAGGGGTTTTTACAATCATCGTCATCTTCCTTCGCCTCTCCTGAATGCCACATCAGGGTTCGAGCCAACGCACCAATTGCCGGGTCACCTCGGGACTGCTCAGCAATCCCAGATGGTTTGTCCGGTACTCGATCCGTTGCGACGACTCGTCAAACGCCAGGCACCGTCGTGGATCGTCATGCTGACCGAGGGCGCTGTGCAGCGGGACAAGACCGTCGCCGATGAGGTTGTCGGCAAGCGTACCGCGTCCGGCTTCGGTGGTTGCGGCCACGGTGTAGCACGCCACACCCTCGGGAAGGGTCATCACCCGACGAGCGTCGGGTCGGCGGTCGAATCGGTCGTGATCCTGCCAGTCTTCATCCACGACAAATCCGAAGCGCAGATCAGTGATGCCGGCGCTTCGCAGTTGTCCCAGCTTCGCGAACGGCGCGGTGTAGGGCGTGGCGTCCAGGATGGTGTCGACCCAGTTCCCGGCCTTCTCCAGCGGGGCGCCATGGTGTGGAGTGCCCAGAAAGACGATCTTCTTCAGGTGGTCCGGCCAGAGCGAGTTGCCTTCTCTTGCGATGTGGAAAGCGCTGCGAATCACGAGGCCACCCATGCTGTGGGCCACGACGGCCAGCTCTTCGATAGGTGTCGGCCACGCAGAGATGAGTTCCTCGAGCAGGACGGCGAGTTCGCGCCCGGTGGTCGAAACGTGAAGTCCGGTGTTATAGCGAAGATGGATCGGGATGAATCCCAGATCGGACGCCAGGGTTTCGCCGTGGTCGATGATCTGATCATCGGGTCCGGTTTGCCACTGGTGATCTGTCATGCACAGACCGTGGATCAGGAGGAGAATTTTGCCGCCCGTCAACGGCATTCGGGACACATTCTCCATGTTCAGCGCCTCGCCCCTGTGGCGAAGGGTCATGGGGATCGCAAATGGGTTGTCGCTGGCGACCAGGTGGTCGCCCATCACACCGTTGAGCGCGGCGAAGACCGATTCGCGCTGGGGCGTATCGGGGTCGGCGGCGTCGCTCGAACCGATGACGGGTTCGAGTCCGGCCAGGATCGCGTCCACGCCCAAGCCCACGAGTTTTGTGACGCCGCGAACCGATCGGTAGACGAGACCGGTGATGCCCCGGGTCCGACCTTTCTCGGCGCCGCCGGGGACTCCCATTGTGCTCCAGACCGACTGGTGAACGCCTTCAACGATGTCGGTCACACCCTCGGTGGCCTGGGTCGCCAATCGGGCAATGCCCCGGATGTCCGAGGGACGCAGGTGGGTGAGTGGTTGTTTGGGGTTCACAAATGGAGGTTAGCAGGACGGGTCGCACCGAGGGTTCGATGAGAATTGCAGGTGTTGCGTGCATGGTACCGTGATCGTGGTTCCCCGCACGATCAAGGGTGATGATGAGCTGGATTCTGAGCCATGAACTTGTTGTTCGCCTCGGCGCCTTTCTCGGCGTGTTCGTGGTGATGGCGCTGTGGGAGATCGTCGACGCCCGTCGTCAGTTGAGAGTCGCGAAGGGAGGTCGGTGGATCGCCAATCTGGGTCTCACCTTCGTGAGCACCATCGTCGCTCGCGTGATCTTCCCAACCGCCGCGGTTGGGATGGCGCTTCTTGCCTCCGACCGAGGTTGGGGATTGCTGAACAACATCGATCTTGCGCCGGTGGTGTCGATGATCGCAGCCGTGATCGTCCTCGACTTCATCGTCTATCTCCAGCACGTGATGTTCCACGCCGTTCCTGCGCTGTGGCGCTTGCACATGGTGCACCACGCCGATCTCGATTTCGATGTCACGACGGGACTTCGCTTTCACCCGCTGGAGATCGTGCTCTCGATGGTGATCAAACTCGCCGCCGTCGCCGTGCTTGGTCCGCCCGCGGTGGCGGTGTTGGTTTTTGAAGTCCTGCTCAACGCGACCGCGATGTTCAACCACGGCAACGTCCGCCTGAGTCTGCCGGTGGACCGTGTTCTGCGGTGGTTTGTCGTGACCCCCGACATGCATCGCGTTCACCACTCGGTCAGGATCTCGGAGACCAACAGCAACTTCGGTTTCAACCTCCCGCTGTGGGACCGTTTTCTCGGCACCTACCGTGACCAGCCCGCGGATGGCCACGAGAAGTTGACAATCGGGCTCGATCGGTTTCAGGAGCGCCGCCGTCAATCGCTGCCGTGGTTGTTGGCCCTGCCGTTTGTCGGTCGGCCGGGGCGGTACCCGATGGGTCGGGGCTAAGGTTCCGGGCGACTCGACGGTTTCTTCCTCGTGACGAATCCTGGTGAGGAGTTCGGGCTAGAATGCCAGGCATCAGATGGATGACCCGGTCGGATCGGCCGGGTGGCCGGCTGGGACGAGGAGGACGAGCGTCGATGGCTATTGCGATGCGAGAACCAGATCTCAGCGGGACCGAAGCAAGGCCTCTTGCGGATGCCGTTGCCCGTGCGCGTGATGCTCTGCTGGCCGCCCAGCATCCCGATGGCCACTGGTGCTACGAACTCGAGGCCGATTGCACCATCCCCGCCGATTACGTGTTGTTTCTGAGGTATCTCGGCGAGCGACAGCCCGCTCTCGAAGCCAAGATCGGCAACTACCTGCGGTCGCGGCAGGCCGATCACGGCGGATGGCCCCTGTATCTCGGCGGCGATCTCGACATGAGCTGCACGGTCAAGGCCTACTATGCGCTCAAGCTCATCGGTGACGACCCTGACGCGCCGCATATGAAGCGAGCTCGCGAGGCGGTGCTGGCCCGGGGCGGAGCAGCCCGCGCCAACGTCTTCACCCGCATCGCGCTCGCGGTTTTCGGCCAGGTGCCGTGGCGGGCGGTCCCCTTTATTCCACCCGAGATTATGTTGCTGCCGAGGTGGTTTTTCTTCCACCTCGACAAGGTCTCCTACTGGTCGCGCACCGTCATGGTGCCCCTCTTCGTGATCTACGCCTTCAAGGCTCGGGCGGTCAACCCCGGTGGCATCGGGGTTCGCGAACTCTTTACCAAGGACCCTGAGACCGAGCGGGACTACTTCCCCGTGCGGTCCCTGATGAACCGGCTGATTCTGATGGTGGAGCGGACCGTGCGTCCGCTGGAGCCTTTGATCCCCGGGGCGATTCGCCGCAAAGCGTTGAAGAAGGCGGAGGAGTGGTTTGTCCCGCGGTGCAACGAGGGCGGCCTCGGGGCCATCCTCCCGGCCATGATCAACGCATACATGGCCCTCGATCTCCTCGGCCACGACGGCGCAGAGCCGCTCGTGGCAAAAGTGCGGGAGGCTATCGACGACCTGCTGGTGGAAGAAGAGGATTCGGCCTACTACCAGCCATGCGTGTCGCCGGTGTGGGACACGGGACTCGCCACATTGGCGTTGCTGGAGGATGGGGCGGAGAAGAATCGGTCCCACCTGACAAAGGCACTCGACTGGTTGCGTCCGCTCCAGCTTCTGGAGGAACCTGGAGACTGGCAGGTCAACCATCCAGGGCTTGCCGGCGGCGGCTGGGCCTTCCAGTACGAGAATGTGTACTACCCCGACCTCGACGACACCGCGGTGGTGGCCTGGGCCATGCACCAGTCGGCCGATCGGGATCGCTACGTCGAATCCATCGAGCGGGCTACGGACTGGCTCCGTGGGATGCAATCGACCGACGGCGGTTTTGCCGCCTTCGACTCGGACAACACCCACTACACCCTCAACGAAATCCCTTTCGCCGACCACGGCGCGCTCCTCGATCCACCGACCGCGGATGTGAGCGCCCGGTGTTTGGCGCTCATGGGCCAGCTCGGGCGTTCGGCGGATCGGGAGAGTCTGCAGCGTGTTCTGGCGTATTTGCGCGCCGAGCAGGAGACTGACGGTTCATGGTTCGGCCGGTGGGGGACCAACTACATCTATGGGACATGGTCGGTGCTCGCCGCGCTCGAGTTCGTCGATGATGCAGGTGTGGACGGCATGGTCGCGAGGGGGGCCGCGTGGTTGAAGTCGGTCCAGCACCCCGACGGCGGCTGGGGCGAGAGCAACGACAGCTATCTCGATAGCCGGCGGAGTTGCGGCAATGACTGCAGCACGGCCTTTCAGACCGCGTGGGCGTTGCTCGGGCTCATGGCAGCAGGCGAATCCGGCTCGGCTGCGGTTCGCCGAGGTGTCGCATACCTCGTCAACAACCTGGGCGCCGACGGTCGGTGGAGGGATCCGTTCTTTACGGCCCCCGGTTTCCCCCGGGTGTTCTATCTCAAATACCACGGATACTCGCAGTACTTCCCGTTGTGGGCGCTGGCGCGGTACCGCAATGTTGTCGAGTCGGTTGAACCGAAGGGATGAGCGGGAAACCACCCACGATCGGAATCGTGACCGCGCTCGAGATGGAGCGCGGCTGGATCGGGTCTGCGGTGATGTTCGAGGTCGGCGGAATGGGACGCGCCCGCGCCGAGGCCGCGACGATGCGACTCCTCGATCGCGGTGCGACGGCGGTCGTGAGCTGGGGCATTGCCGGCGGTCTTGATCCCGATCTCGAACCGGGAACGGTGGTGATCCCCGAGTTCGTTGTCGATGCCGATGAGGGGCCGCGATACGCAGATGCCGGCTGGCGGAATCGTCTGCTCGTCAGGATCGAGAAGCTCGTTCCGATCTCGGGCGATCCCATGTTCCACGCCGATGATTTGGTCACTTCGCCCGCCCGCAAAAACGAACTCCATGAGCGCTGGGGCGCAGCCGCTGTGGACATGGAAAGCGCGGGGGTGGCGGGAGTTGCTCAGGATGCCGGCGTCCCGTGGCTTGTCGTGCGCGTGGTCGGGGACGTTGCGGATCAAGCGCTGCCGAAAGCCGTCACCGAGCTCAGTGACGAGAACGGACGGTTGCGGGCCGGGGCGGTTGCGGGGCTCGTATTGCGGCCGCGACTGTGGCCCACGCTGCTCGCTCTCGGGCGGGCCAACGCGGCGGCGGGCCGCAGCATGCGCCGGGTGTGGGAGGCGGCAGGCCCGGATCTGGCCCTCGGCGAGGAGAGGGATCCGTGACGCAGCGGGCCCGCTGGTGCTGTAACGTGGGGACAGCGGTGGTACGCGGCCCGTCACGACGGGGTTGCCTTTTGTAGCGCCGACGTCCCGTCGGCGTCGGTGACGCCCTCGAGACGTGGGCGTTACAATTTGCGTTGATATTCGCCCGCGAGACACCGCCGCGGTTCGGCGGCGCGAAAGGTCATGGAGACTCAGGATGAATCAACGGGTGTTGGCGGTGGCACGGGGTGACGAGGCGGCTGACCTGGTTTTCACCGGGGGCCGGGTGGTCAATGTCTTCACCTCGGAGGTGATCGAAGCCGATGTCGCGGTGGTCGACGGGACCATTGCCTCGGTGGGACCGCTGCGGGAAGCAAAGGAAACCGTCGAGCTTGGGGGTCGCTACCTGCTGCCCGGGCTCATGGATGCCCACGTCCACCTCGAAAGTTCCATGGTGACTCCCGAGGAGTATGCCCGCGCGGTGGTTCCGCGAGGAACAACGACAGTCGTTGCCGATCCGCACGAGGTCGCCAACGTTGCCGGGATGGATGGCGTCCGGTGGATGCTCGATGCGTCGGAAGGCCTGCCCTTGACCGTGCTGTTCATGGCGCCATCCTGTGTGCCGGCGACCCACCTGGCGACCGCCGGCGCCGAACTCGATGCCGGTGATCTCGCGGAACTCGCAAGGCATCCGAGGGTGATCGGTCTCGCCGAGGTCATGAACGTGCCTGGGGCGGTCCTTGGCGACCCCGGGGTACACGCGAAGATCGACGCCTTTGACGGCCATCCCATCGATGGTCACGGACCCGGGTTGACGGGCGATTGGCTCCAGGCCTATGCGGCCGCCGGGATCGGCACCGATCACGAGACGATCACGCCCGAAGAGGCGCGCGAGAAGCTCCGGCTTGGGATGCGGGTCTGGCTGCGCGAAGGCACCGGCGCCCGGAACCTGGTGGACCTGCTGCCGGTGGTCACCACCGGCAACAGCCGGCGTTGCGGGTTCTGCACCGATGATCGCCACCCCGACGACCTTCTGGACGACGGCCACATGGATCATCTCATTCGGTTGGCCGTCGCCAACGGCCTCGACCCGATCACGGCGATCCAAATGGCCACCCTGAACATCGCCGAAGCCTATCGCCTCGATGATCGCGGCGCCATTGCGCCGGGGCGGCGGGCTGATCTGGTGGTCGTCTCCGATCTCACGAACTTCAGAGTTGAACGGGTCTTTGTCGCCGGCGACGAGGCCGCTCGGGGCGACAAACCTCTGGACTCGTGGGTTCGGCCTGACACCAGGTCGTGGTCCATCGTTCGACCCCTTCGGGTGGATGTGGAAAACGTCGATTTGAGGGTGGCCGACCACGGCCTCCGGATCCGCGTCATCGGACTGGTTCCGGGGCAGATCTTCACCGAAACTCTCATCCGAAGCCTCCCCGAACGCGACGGCGAATTGGTGGCCGATCCTGTGCGCGGGATCAGCAAACTGGCGGTCATCGAACGCCACCGTGGGACCGGCAACGTCGGTCTCGGTTTCTTGGAGGGTCTCGGACCGCTGGATGGGGCCCTGGCGTGCACCGTTGCCCACGATCACCACAATCTGATTGTCGTCGGCGGCGATGACGAGTCCATGCGGACGGCCATCCGCGAACTGGTTCGGATCGGTGGTGGGCTGGCGGTAGCCAAGGGTGATGAGATCCTCGAGGCCCTGCCTTTGCCGCGCGCCGGGCTCATTTCCGATTCCCCCTTGGCCGAGGTTCGCCAGGGACTCGACGCCCTGGCCGCGGCGGTTCAAGCTCTCGGCTGCACTCACCCGGATCCGGTGATGGCGCTGTCCTTTGTCGCTCTCGAGGTGATCCCGTCGCTCAAACTCACCGATCGCGGGCTCGTCGATGTCGAGAAATTTGATTTTGTACCGCTCGAGGTCTCAGGCTGAGGGAGGAAGATGACCCGTTTGAAGGACTTCACCGGTCGCAACGTGCTCATCACCGGCGCCTCGAGTGGGATCGGTCGCCTGTTGGCGCTCGACATGGCCGCAAAGGGCGCTCGGGTTGCCCTGGTCGCGCGGCGGCAAGACGAACTCGAGGGCGTAGCCGAGAAGATCCGGGCGGGGGGTGGGAGCGCCATTGCCCTGGTCTGTGATGTCGGTGATCGCGAACAGGCCCTCGCCACCGCCGCGCGCGCCGTCGAGGAACTCGGTTCCATCGATG
>CBESWV010000045.1:0-19905 GCA_965533305.1 uncultured bacterium
TCCGCCTCGAGAGGGTGGACGACATCACCGAGTACATCCCGATGGAAACCGTCCGATGGTCGGGCAAGGGTTTCCGCTATGACGATCGCGGCTGGATCGTGGTCCATATCGAGGGCGAGCCGTTTGAGCGTGGCTATCAGTATGGATCGCTGGTCTCCGACGAGATTGTCGCCTACATCAACAAGCTCGGGGTTCTGGCCAGCGAGGCCGACCCCGAAGCCGGTTGGCGGCGGCTGCGCTTCGAGTGCGACACCATCTTCCTTCGCACCTACGATGAGGAGTACCTTCGGGAAATGAAGGGCATCGCTGCCGGTGCGGCGGCCGCCGGCGCCGAAGCGTGGGGGCGGCCGCTGGATCTCGTCGATATCGTCACCATCAACTCGGTGGTCGATCTCGGACAACTCGAGGACGCCATCGAGGTCACCCCGCACGCGCTCACCGGTGAGGCCTTTGTCGCCCCCGACGAGGAGATCGGGATCGCGCCGGAGAAGCACAGCTGTTCGGCCTTTGCGGCCACCGGGCCGGCGACTGCAACCGGTGACATCGTCTTTGGTCAGATCTTCATGTGGGGCGGCTACACCGGAGTGCACTGGAACGTCATTACCGATGTCGTTCCCACCACCGGCAACCGGCTCGTGTACCACACGTTTCCGGGAGGCATTCACTCGGGCGCTGACTTCTATCTCAACTCGGCGGGGATCATCATCGGCGAGACGACGGTCTCCCAAACACCATGGGAGCCCGATTCCACCCCGCAGTCGAACCGGATCCGCAAGGCGGCGCAGTACGCGAACTCCATCGATGATGTCGAGCGCATCCTGTGGGACGGCAACAACGGGATGTACACCAACGACTGGCCCATCGCCGATGTCAAGACCGGTGAGGTGGCCATCCTCCTGCTCGGCACCCACACCAAGAAGCTGTGGCGGACCGGTGAGGACATGGCGCCCTTCGGCACTCCGGGCTTTCTCTGGGCCAACAACAACAACCGTGATCCCGAGGTGCGCAAGGAGTACCTGGCCCAACCGCACGACCGGCCCTTTGACCTGATGTTCTCGCCGTGGAACCGGGACATCGCCTTCAACGAGTTTTATCAAGCAAATGCGGGTACCATCGACGCACTGGCCGGGGTCGATCTGTGGGCGACATCGCCGATCAACCGGGCCCACGCCTGCGACGGCAAGATCACCACCACCGAGATGGCCGAGGAGATGGTCTTTCTTGCCCACCACGGCAAGGTGACCCTGCGGGAGAAATTCCCCACCAAGGGCTGGCGCTATCTGCCCGATCTTCCGAACGCTGATCCCCACCTGAGCCTCGGCTACGCCACCATCAGCCCGATCTTCGTCAACGAGCAGCTCCAGGCGCTTCGCGGCCGTGCCGGAGGCGACCACGTTCCTGAGTTGACTGAGCTCGTCCTCGGATCGCTCGAGGGCGAATTCGAGATCGACCGCGCCGATCTCTGGACTCGAACGGTGTTTCCGGCGTCACCGGCGGAGAGCTGGTTCATCAGCGGATCGGCGGCCTACTGGCGGATCCTCGATGGTCTCGACGATGATCCGGTGATCGCCGCCGAGGAACTCGGCGATGCACTCGCCGAACTCTCGGTTCGATACCTCTACACCGTTTCCCGCGAGGGCGATATGGCCGCCCTGGATGCCCACCGCGCCTATGACCGGTACGGTCCCTATCTGCTGCCGAGGATCAAGGGCACCTTTGCCCTCCACCAGCTCCGGTTGCTGCTCGGCAACGAGTCCTTCCTCGATCTGATGCGGACGGTCCACGATCGATTCGCCGAGCGCGAAATGGCTACCGCCGATTTCATTGCCGTCGCCGATGAGGTGTCGGGCAGATCGCTCGGCGCCTTCATCCTCCAGTGGCTCGAGCGCGAGGGTCTGCCCGGGATGACACCGAGGTTTGACGTCAAGGAGAGGAAAGGCGGTTGGGAGGTCCGGCTCGAGATCGAGCAGGCCGGTGACCCCTATCGGCTGGTGACTCATATGGAGGTGACGGCCGGCCGGGAGCGCCACCTCGAACGAATCGAGATTGACGGCGGGACTGAAATGAAATTTCACTACGATGAGCGTCCGACGCGCATCGTTTTCAACGCCCTCGATGATGTCCCAGTGCCGCGCCGGGACTTCTATGTCTGGCGCAACTTCATCGATGACTTCCATTCCACCCTCATCGTGTACGCGACTGCGAGTCAGATCGAAGCCAATCACACCCTGGCCCGCCGCTGGCAGCAGCTCGTCGCCGACACCTATGTGGAGATCCTGCCGCCCCTGGTCAAGGACGCCGAGATCAATCACACCGAGGCCGAGACCCACGATCTGATGGTCCTCGGTACGGGCAATGACAACTATTTTTTTGATGCATTGGCCGGCATCGGGATCGAGGTCGGGCGTGGGTTCTTCAACTTCCGGGGCCGGCAATACTCCGATCCAGCGGATGGTCTCTTCGCAGTTGTGCCCAACCCGTTCAATCCGGAGAAGATCCTCTATCTGATCTTAGGAAATTCGGCCAAGGAACTCTACGAGATGACCACCGCGTATCACCGGGAAATCCCATCTTGGGCCGTGTTCAAAAGTGGCGAAATCGTCGATCAGGGTTACTTCGAACCGGAGGGCTTTGTCATCGACCTGACGGACGCAAACTGAATTATGAATTATGAGTTATGAATTATGAATGACCATCGCACCCGCTACTCGGCGATGAGAGTGGATCCGATGCGATGCAATTCATAATTCATAATTGAGAATTCATAATTCCGCGTGGTGGACGTCAGACCGCCATCGAGTATCCTCCCTATATGGATACGAGATTCACTGTTTGTTTCGTGTGTATGGTCACACTGGTTGCCGGGATCACGATGGCTGCGACCGAGTCGAGTCCGCGGACCGATGATCTCGGTCAGCTTGCCGAATCCGCGATTCCCGAGCCGCTCGAATTCCTCGATGACCCACCTGCGGTGAATGTGGCGGGCGCCCCGGACGTCAAGACCACCGAGCCGTCGGTCGTCGAACACCAGGGATTTGTGAGTCACCAGGTCAATGTCGGGGCCGATGGATTCAACATCGTCGGCGACGCTGCCAACGAGCCGTCCATCGCCGTGAGCCCCCTCGAACCGAACAAGATGTCCATCGGCTGGCGTCAGTTTGATACGGTGACATCCAATTTCCGTCAGGCGGGGTGGGGCTGGAGCGATGATCGGGGCCGAACATGGACCTTCCCGGGTGTTTTCACTCCCGGGGTGTTCCGGTCGGATCCGGTCCTCGATGTCGATGGAAACGGCCGGTTTTACTACTACAGCCTCAAAGGTAATTTCCTATGTGATTTCTTCCTCTCCGACAATGGCGGGAGGTCGTGGTCCGGGCCGAGAGCGGCCTTCGGTGGCGACAAACAGTGGTTCACCATCGATCGGACCGATGGCGCGGGTCGTGGAAATATCTACGTAAGTTGGAGCACCGCCGGTAACCCTTGGGGCTTGCGGGTCTTTACCCGGTCCACAGATGGCGCAAACACCTTCTCCGAACCCGTTGTACTCAACCCGGCGCCGATCTGGGGGACGCTCGCCACTGATCCGGAGGGCGGCCTCTATCTCGCCGGGAACGCGAACTTCAACTACAACATCTTTGTAGTTTATCGTTCCCTTGATGCCTGGGACTCAGGTGTCAACCCGACTTTCGACGCGTTTACGCTCAATCTTGGCGGTCGTCAGAGCGTGGGGACTGGCCCCAATCCTGCTGGGCTTCTCGGTCAGGTCTGGATTGCGGCCAACCACAGCGACGGCCCCGACCGGGGAGATCTCTATATTGTGGCGTCGGTCGATCCTCCGGGCGGCGACCCGCAAGACGTCCACTTTGTTCGCTCGAAGGACCGCGGAGAGTCATGGAGCCTGCCCATCCGGGTCAACACTGACGACCGTTTCGCCTGGCAGTGGTTCGGCACCATGTCGGTGGCGCCCAACGGCCGGATCGATGTGGTCTGGATCGAATCGGTGACCGAAGAGCAGCCCAACATCGGCCAGCTCATGTATGCGTTCTCCCAAGACGGCGGCGACAGCTGGTCAGTCCCGGTCTCAGCCAGCCCCCTGTTCAATAGTTTTCGGGGATTTCCGCGACAGACCAAGATGGGTGACTATTTCGACATGGTCTCGGACGATGCCGGCGCCGATCTGGCCTTTGCGGCGACCTTCAACGACGAGCAGGACGTCTACTATCTGAGGTTGTGGAGCGACTGCAACGGCAACGGGATCAGCGATTCCCACGATGTGTGGTCGGGTCAGGCGCGCGACTGCAACATCAACACCGCGCCCGACAGTTGCGAGATCATCGAGGATCCCACTCTCGACACCGATGACGACGGAATCATCGACAGCTGTCAGACCCCACCACGCACCGGCGGAGGGCGAGTGACGCCGTAGACGAGGAGCCGCGGGGCAGGCAGGTCGTAAGTCGTGATCGGGCGAGGGTCGCGAATCGTGATCCGTTGTCAGCGATGGCGACAGGGTCAGCCGTGACGGTCGGATTTTGAAACACAAAGGACACAAAGAACCACGAAGGGTCCACGGAGCATCGCATTTCTTGACCCAGGCCCCATCCGACCTTTGAAGGCACACAGGGCCTTGCGATGAGTCTAGAACCGACCTTTGTGGCGTCTTTGTGAATCTTCGTGTTCTTCGTGTTTCAATTCTGCGATGGAGCTGAGAGCTAAAAGCTTACAGCTCCGACCGCATATTCGACTTCGGCCCCGACTGCGCGAGGATCCTCGCGATGGGTCTGAGTGCGAGCCACCACTGCTCGAGTGGGCGCTGATGTTCCTCATCGATCAATCTCGGGAGATCTCTCAGATCAAGGGTCTGAATGTTCCCGCCCTGGAGACCGATGGCGGTCACCGAACTGCGGCCGTGCTCGACCTCGTCGATGAGGTGGTTGATGCATCGTTTGGCGAACCGGGTTGCCAGGATCCGGTCAAACGGGGTTGGGCTCCCGCCCTGCTGGAGGTGACCGAGGATGGCCTGGCGAACCTCAAAGAGGTCGCCGCCCTCTTCCTCGAAGAGCGCAGACATGAACGGCGTCGTGTAGGTCGCGTTGGCCCTCTCGTTGCGGATGATCAACCCGAGGCGTTTGCCCCGTTGGAAGCCTTGGACCAGGTGATCGAGGTCGTCCTTGAGATCGGCGAGGGTGACGCCTTCCTCGTTCAGATAGACCCGTTCGGCGCCGGTGGAGAGGCCGCCCATCAGAGTGAGATAACCGCAGTACCGACCCATGACTTCGACGACGAAACAGCGGTTCGAGGCGACGGCCGACTGTTTGATTTTGTCGACCGCCTCGACGATGGAGTTGAGCGCCGTGTCGGCGCCGACGCTGAGCTCGGAGCCGGGGAGATTGTTGTTGATGGTTGCCGGCAGGCAGATGATGGGAATATCGAAGGCAGGAAACGCCTCGCGTTTGCTCAAGAAACGATAGGCGGTCTGATAGGCCGACCAGCCGCCGACGACGAGCATGGCGTCGATTCCCCGGTCTTCGATGGTCCGGGCGATGGTGTAGTAGTCGTGGCCTGAGGGCACTTTGCGGTTGATTCCGAGTTCGCAACCGCCGCTCGATGACCAGCCGCGCACACTCATCCATCCGAGTTCCTCGATCCGGCCCTCGATAAAGCCGGCGAAACCGTTGCGGACACCCAGCATGACGTGGCCGGCGTCGAGACCGATCCGGACCGCGGTTCGGACGGCTGCGTTCATCCCCGGGGACGGCGCACCCGAGTGGACCACGGCGATCCTCAGCCGACGCTGATCCGGTCGCGGCGGACTCGGCAACGAACGAAGCATGGTGTGGAGGGTGTCGAAACTGTCGGAGAAACTTCCGCCGCGGATCCGGAGGGCCTCATCGTGATGACCATCGGCAATGGCCTGGGCGGCCACCACGGTCTGCCGGACGCAAGTCGCGAGGGATTGGTGTTGAATACGGTTGTTTCGGACGCCCATGAGTTGGGGCTCCGCGCCAGCATCCTGGCCCAGGACGAATTGAACCGCTGCGTGCCCGAGGAGGGTGCTCATGGTGCGATCGAAGGCGCTCGGTGCGCCGCCGCGCTGAACGTGACCGAGAATGGTGAGTCTCACGTCTTCGGCCATGCCGCGTTCGAGGATTTCGCGGACCTCGGCGGATGTGATGGCTTGGCCGTGCCGGTCGTGGGCGCCCTCGGCCACGATGACGATGCTGTCGCGGCGTCCCGCCTTGCGACCCGCCCGAAGACGATCGCACAGACGCCGCGCCCAGTCGTCGTCCTCCGGTGGTTTCTCGGGGATGAACACCGCATCGGCGCCGGTTGCGACGGCGCTCATGAGGGCGAGATAGCCGCAGTTGCGTCCCATGACCTCGACGACGAAGGTGCGTTGATGGCTCGCGGCGGTGCTCGTCAGGGCGTCGATGGCCTGGGTGATGCGGTGCAGTGCGGTGTCGGCTCCGATGGTCATATCGGTGCCGTGGAAGTCGTTGTCGATGGATCCCGCGAGACCGACGAGGACGATGCCGGACCGCTTTTCAGCAGCCTCGGTGGGCAGCTCTCCGGCAGCGACCAGATCATCGACGTGTTCGGGCCATTCCTTGTGGAGGAGATCAGCCGCAGTCAAACTGCCGTCGCCGCCGATGACGATGAGGCGGGATACGTCGTGTTGAACGAGGTTGCGGACGGCCTTACGACGACCCTCGGGTTTCCGGAACTCGGGGCTGCGGGCGCTCCCGATGGCGGTGCCGCCGAGGTGGAGGATGCCTCCAACCGAGTCCCAATCCATGGTTCGGAAGTGGTCGCTGCCCGCGACGAGTCCTCGAAAGCCCTCGGTGATGGCGACGACTTCGATCCCCTGATTGAGGGCGGTCCGCACGGCGGCGCGCAGTGCCGGGTTCATTCCGGGGGCATCACCTCCGGAGGTGAGAATGGCCAGGCGGCCGTCAAGGGAGCGTGCTACGGGCATCGAAGATCCTCCGAACGAAGCTGGCATTTTACAGGGTTCTTGTGAGAACGAGAATCGAATTCCCGCCGTCACGAATCTCGTGCCGGTAACTGAATTGCTTGACCCGGCGTACGAGAGTGTGGAGACTTTGGGGAATGAACGAACTCATTTTGATCGTCGATGATGAAGAGGGGATCCTCACCACCATGTCGCAGGTCCTCGGGGACGAGGGTTTCCGCACCCTGACGACGGCCAGCGGCGCCGAAGCCCTGGACCTCTACCGCGAACATCAGCCGGATGTGGTTTTCCTCGATATCTGGCTGCCCGACAAGGATGGACTCGAGGTGCTCCAAGCGATCCTGGAGATGGATCCCGGAGCTCTCGTGGTGATGATGTCGGGTCACGGAACCTCGTCGACTGCGGTCAAGTCGATCAAGATGGGTGCCCAGGACTATCTCGAAAAACCGCTGTCCTACGACCAGACGGTGGCGGCGGTCCATGATGCGTTGGGAGCCCGCAGCAAACGCGAATCCGCCGGTGAAAACGGTGTTCTCGAGGCCAGCAAACACAAACCGGTGGGCAGCCTCGAACCCCCTCCGGAACTCGGCCTGTTGGTGACGACCGACCGGCCGCAGCGCACCATCAAGAAGCCGAGTGTCATCTACGGCCTCGGGTTGCACTCGGGAGGCCGCACGGGGATGGTGATCCAACCGCTGCCCCCGGACACCGGGATCCATTTCCTCACGCTGCCCGCCGGTAACGTGATTCCCGCCCAGATCAGCGCGGTGGCCGAGACCGATTACGCCACATCCATCACCCGCCAGGGCGAGCTCATCAAGACCGTCGAGCACCTCCTTTCCGCGCTTCATGCGTGCGGCATCACCAACCTTCTGGTCAAGGTCCACGGCGAGATCCCGGTCCTCGACGGATCGGCATTGGGATTCCTCGAGAGGATCGAGGAGATCGGTGTGGAGAATCAGGATCGCCCGGTCAAGGAGGTTGTCATCGATCGAGTGTGGAAGGTTGGCGAGGGGGAGGAAAAGAGCCTGACCATCGAACCGGCGGATGTGTTCTCGGTGTCGTACCTTCTGCGCTACCCGAAGCCCATCGGCGAACAGTTCTACGAGTTCACCATGACCGACTGCGAAGCCTATCGTTCGGAGATCGCACCCGCCCGGACCTTTGGTTTTGTCCGCGACATCAAGATGCTAAACGAGCTTGGACTCGGTGGCGGCGGCCGACTCGACAATTTCATCATGGTGGGGGACGACGAGGTGATCAACACCGAGCTTCGTTTCCCCGATGAGTTTGTCCGCCACAAGATCCTCGATGTCATCGGCGATCTCTATCTCCTCGGCTATCCGGTGAGGGGCAAGGTGACTGCGCGATTCACCGGCCACCGGGATAACATTGCACTCCAACGGAAGATTCTGGCCGACCTCGGGGTGTAGCCCGCGACCCGATCATCTGAAACAACCAAGAATTGGGATAGTATTTTCCTCCATGCCGACCAAGGACCCACAATCTGCTGTGACCGAGGACGAGGCCCGCCGACGAGCGGGCCTGTCCGCCTTTCCCAAACCCGCCGGCGCCGCCGACCAGATGGGGGTCGGGCTCGAGCCCGAACTCTTCCCCATCGTTGTCGGCCCGTCGGGTGAACCTCGTGAACGGTTGCTGCTGACGAGGTCCGACGGAATCGGGGTCGTCCAGATCGTTGATGGACTCGCCTTTGATGCCGGCGAGATCCGGCCGCGGATCGGTCGGCCGCCGCATGCGTTCTATTACCCCTTGAGCAATGGCGGACGCCTGACCTTCGAACCGGGGGCCCAGGTCGAGCACTCGACAGCCGTCCAACCGAGTGCGGCCGCCGCGCTGGCTGATGTTGACCACATCATCTCCATGCTGCGTCGCGGATTCAGCGCCGACAACGTGAGTCTCGCCGCGGTCGGGCTGGATGTCTGGCACGATGTCCGAGAAGTTCCGCAGCAGCTTCGCGCCGGTCGCTATACAGCTCAAGCTGCTTACTACCGCCAACGCGGACACTGGGGTGCGGTGATGATGCGCCACACCGCGAGCCTGCAGATCAACCTCGATCTCGGACCCGAGGGCGTGTGGCAGGAGCGCTGGCTCGCGGCCAACCTCATCAGTCCCATGTTGACGGCGATCTTCGCCTGCAGCCCCGGTCCGGATGCGGTGTCCTCCCGGGCGCGAACCTGGCAGCAACTCGACCCCACCCGGAGCGGGTTCCCGAAGCTGTTCACGAGCGGTCCCGGGGATGACCCGCGGGCGGAATGGGCCGATGCCGCCCTCAATGCGGATGTCATGCTCATTCGCGTGGGTGATGATCACTTCGCACCGGGCAGTCCGGGTCTGCGTTTCATCGACTGGATCGAGAACGGCGACATCCGCCACGGTTGGCCCACCGTCGACGATCTGAACTACCACCTGACCACGCTTTTCTTCGAGGTGCGCGCGCGTGGATTCGTCGAACTGCGGGCGGGGGAGGGGGTTCCTGACGAACTCCGCCCGGCGCAGGTGGTTCTCGCATCGGCGCTGCTCTACGACGATCGCGCCCGTTCGGAAGCTATCGCGTTGCTTGCGGATCATCGAGCCGATCTCGACAGGCTGTGGTGCCGCGCCGCAAGCCAAGGGGTGCACGACGACGAGCTCAACTCGCTGGCCTGCCGGTTGTGGGAGATTGCCCTCGCCGGGGCCGAGCGTCTTCCCGATGACTGGATCGGGGCAGGGAATCTGGCCGCGACGAGGGCCTTCATCGATGCCTACACGGCTCGGGGACGAGTGCCCGCAGATCGTCTCTCCGAGCTGATGGAAGAGGACCCGGCGCGAGCGTTGGCGTGGGCCTGCTCCGAGCTCTGATGCTCGGCCGGGGCCCGTGGCCCGACGCGATCGAGGAAGGAGTGGCGCATGCTGTTTGACTCGGTCAACGATGGATTGATTCGTGAGGGTGGATCCCTTGAGTCGTCGCCGACGTGGGTAGCGCTCGCCGAGCACCAGCGCGAGATCGCCGATCTCGAGATGCGGGAACTCTTCAGAGCCGACTCTCAGCGGTATGAGAATTTCTCCCTCGAACTCGGTCCCATGCTTTTCGATTTCTCGAAGAATCGAATCACCCGAGAGACCGTCAAGCTGCTCTGCGATCTCGCTTCGGCGGCAGGGGTTGATGACGCCGCCCGAGCGATGTTTTTCGGTCGCGCCATCAACTGGACCGAGGATCGCGCGGTACTCCATGTGGCCCTGCGCAACCGCTCGAACACCCCCATCGAGGTCGATGGGGCCGATGTCATGCCGTCGGTCAATACGGTTCTCGAGAAGATGCGGGTCTTTTCCGATGGACTGCGCTCGGGCCGCTGGCTCGGCGCCACCGGCAAACCCATCCGAACTGTCGTCAACATCGGCATCGGTGGTTCGGATCTCGGTCCGGTGATGATCACCGAAGCACTCGGGGCCTTTCACGACGGCCCGGATGTACGGTTTGTCTCCAACGTCGATGCCAGCGATTTTGTCGAGAAGACCCGGGGACTCGATCCTGCTGAGACCCTCTTTGTCGTGGCCTCCAAGACATTCACGACCCAGGAGACCATGACCAACGCCCACACCGCCCGGCGCTGGTTGGTCGGAGCCCTGGGCGAAGATGCGGTGGCCCGACATTTCGTTGCCCTCTCGACCAACCGCGACGCCGTGGCCGCCTTTGGTATCGACCCCGAGAACATCTTCGAATTCTGGGACTGGGTCGGTGGTCGGTACTCGAGCTGGTCGGCTATCGGGCTGACCATCGCTATCGCGGTGGGTTTCGAGGGTTTCGTGGAGGTGCTCGAGGGCGCCCACGCCATGGACCGGCACTTCGCCGAGGCCCCGTGCGATCAGAACATCCCGGTGCTCATGGCCCTCCTGGGGGTCTGGTACGCCAACTTCTTCGGGGCGGCGAGCCACGCAGTACTGCCCTATGACCAGTATCTCCACCGCTTCCCCGCCTATCTCCAGCAGGGCGACATGGAATCCAACGGCAAATCAGTCGATCGCGACGGTCGCCGAGTCAGCTACTCGACCGGGCCGGTGATCTGGGGTGAACCCGGCACCAACGGCCAGCACGCCTTTTTCCAGCTCATCCACCAGGGGACCCGGCTGATCCCCTGCGATTTCATCGGTGCGATCAACCCGGCCCACCCCGAGGGCGACCACCACGCCAAGCTCATGGCCAATTTCTTCGCCCAGACCGAAGCCCTGATGCAGGGCAGGACCGAGGGCGAGGTGCGAGCGGAGTTCGAGTCCCAGGGCGTCGATGCGGCGACCATCGATGTTCTCGCGCCGCACAAGGTCTTCCCCGGGAACCGACCGAGCAACACCATCCTTCTTGACCGGCTGACGCCGTTCTCTCTCGGGATGCTGGTCGCCGCCTACGAGCACAAGATCTTCGTTCAAGGGGTCATCTGGCGGATCAACAGCTTCGACCAGTGGGGCGTCGAGCTCGGAAAGGTCCTCGCCAAGACCATTCTGGCCGAGGAAGAAGCCCTCCTCGAAGGAGCTGAGGTCGACCTCAGCCACCACGATGGGAGCACCGCAGGGCTCCTGCGGCGGTTTGCAGACCGACAGGGGCAGGACTGACGCTCTCTTCAGAAACCCTGAACTCGCGTGGTTAGCCAAACCTCACCCGAAGGACTCTGAAGGTGGGGTGAACCCCACCCTACTTTGCGCGCTTTGCGATGGTCGATCTTCGTGTTTTTTGCGATGCAACCCTGCGATGGTGCGATGGATGCGATGAAATCTGCGTCAATCAGCGTGATCTGCGGGCAATCTGCGATGTTGCGATGGAATCTGTGTCCATCTGTGTGATCTGTGGGTTGTTCGATGCGATGCTCCTATCCAGCATCCAGCATCCAGCATCCAGCATCGGTTAGAATGCCCGCTCGACAGTGGAGGACCCATGACTCTGATCCGTGTTGCGCACTCGCCAGACTCCGACGATGCCTTCATGTTCTTTGCCCTTGCCAAAAGGCTCATCGACACAGGCGAGTACGATTTCGAGCATGTGCTTTCGGACATCGAAAGCCTCAATCGCGAAGCTCACTCGGGGACCTACGAGGTCAGCGCGGTGTCGATCCACGCCTATGCGTATCTCGACGAACAGTACGGCCTTTTGGCCTCGGGCGCTTCCATGGGAGATGGCTACGGGCCGGTGCTCGTGGCCCGCGAGCCGATTCCTGCGGATCGTCTGGGCTCGATCAAGGTCGCCATCCCAGGCACCCTGACCTCGGCGGCGCTGGCGTTGAAAATGTGGAACCCGAGCCTGAACACGACGGTCCTGCCCTTTGATGCGGTGGGTCCGGCGGTCGAGGCGGGTGATGTCGATGCAGGGGTGGTCATCCACGAAGGTCAGCTGACATGGCAGGACGAGGGATTCACGAAGCTCGTCGATCTCGGCGAGTGGTGGGCGGCGGAGACCAACGGCCTGCCTCTTCCGCTGGGCGGTAACGTCGTTCGCCGCGATCTCGGAGAGAATGCCATGGCCGAGGTCGCCCGGCTGCTCAAGGAATCCATCGTCTACTCACTCGAGCACCGAGAACCTGCCCTCGACTACGCTCTCGACTATGGTCGCGGGCTGGCACGCGAGAAGGCCGACCGTTTCGTCGGGATGTACGTCAATGACCTCACCGTCGACTATGGTGAGCGAGGCCGAGAAGGGATGAGAGTCTTCCTCGAACGCGCTTTCAACGAGAAGCTGATTCCCAAGATCCCCAAACTCGATTTCATCTGAGGCTCTGCTCGCGGACGGTGAATCCACGCGGGCGTCCCGACCGCATTGAGCAGACCCGGAGCCCGGGCTACGACCTCACCCTCACCGCGGTCGACACCACGGTGGCGACCAGCACGATCCCGGCCAAAGCCGCCCACACCAACGTCCATGAATCCGTCCGGTCGAGCAGGACTCCGATCGCGGCCGGGCCGACGATGGTGCCCAAATTAGAAAAGCTCGTGATGAAGCCGAACGCGAATCCGACCCGTTCGGGTTCGACAAGGAGACCGGGCAGGGCGTAGACCGCAGTCGGGACCAAGGCGGCGGCAAGGCCGATGCCGAGCATGGCTGAGGTCGGTGTCAACAGACCAGAGGCGGTTCCAGCGAGGGTCGCTCCCTGGATCAGGAGACCGCCGACGACCCACCGGGTCGGACTCGAAGTGCGGTCGATGAGGGTGCCGATAAGGGGCGAACCGATCATGGCGACCCACATGACGATGGTGACGATGAGCAGCGCTGTCGCGCCGCCACCTGCCCACTCCGGTGCGAAGGTCAGAACCGACGAGTGGACCGAGAAGAAAAGCATCCATGTCAGAGCCAACGCCGCCAGCGATGGCGAGACCTTCAAGGAGACCCGCCTGTGCTCAGTGGGGAGATCAGATGATCCGGGCCGCCCGACGGCGATCAGGAACAGAGGGATGGCCAGGCCGACGAGGGCCGCGAGGAGCAGCAGTTCGTTCCGCCATCCGATCCGCTCGATGAGCACAGGGTGGAGCGAGTAGACCGTGATCATGCTCGCAGGGTAGGTGGCCATGAAGACTCCCATGGCGAGGGCGAGTTCGCGACCGGCGAAGGCCGCCGTCAGGAGCCGGGCCAACATCAGGTTGACGACCAATCCTCCGACGCCAAAAAGAAGTCGGCCGGCGAAGAGAAGGCCAAAGGTCGGAGCGGTCGCGAACGTGATGGCGCCGACAAACATGAGTCCGAGCGAGATGACCCCGACCCGGCGTGGCTCCCAGCGATCGACGGCGAGACCGACTGCGATGGCCAGGAACACCGCCGGAACGCTGATGGCTCCCATCAGCAGCCCGACCTTGAAGTGAGAAAGCCCGAATCGAGCGACGAGTTCAGGAACCAACGGCGGCACAACGAAGAAGGTGGCGCCTATGGCGAAGAAACTGAAGACGGAAGACAGGAGAATCAACCAACGGCGGTCGGCCAGAGAAGAGGTCGTTGTCATGGTGGGCATGATACTCGTTGTTCGCCTGGCGGCCATCCGGCCGCCGGACGAGGATGCTTGATGCTGGGTCATCGCAACCATCCCATCGTAGCCCACAGATCACACAGATGGAATCTGTGTCCATCTGTGTGATCTGTGGGTTGTTCGATGCGATGCTCCTATCCAGCATCCGGAATCGGATTCATTCTTGACAAATTCAAACAAGCGTTTAATATTACTGTTTGAAACATGTGTTGGGAGTGATAATGGAAACACAAACCGCCACCTGCGACACCAGCCCCGAGGCTCGAGAGACCCACGAACGGATCCTCGAAGCGGCGCAGAAACTCTTTGCCGAACAGGGCTTGGACGCCACGTCCGTGCGTGACATCACGGCGGCGGCTGATTGCAACGTCGCTGCTGTGAACTACCATTTTGGCGGCAAGGAAAATCTCTACCTGGAGTCATTCAGGGCCATGCTCGGTCCGCTTCGCGATCAGCGCTTGGCCATGATTGGCAAGCTCACGGAGCGGGAGCCGGCGCCGACCCTCGAGGAGTTTCTCTCGACCTTTGCAGAGGGATTCCTTGAACCGCTGGTGGATGAAAGCAAGGGTCGTCGTTTCATGGTCTTCGTCGCTCGAGAAATCCTCGACCCCAGGCTGCCGACCTCGGTCTTTTTGGACGAGTTCATTCGGCCGCTGATCGCCCGTGCGGGGGCCGCGTTGGACCGCGTCGGTGTGCCCATATCCCCCGAGGCTTCGCTCCTCTGCGTGTTCTCGCTCATCGGCCAACTGCTGCACGCGGTCAAAGCCCACCATCTCGCGTCTCATGCAGATGTCCCGGAGGCCGTGCCTTTTGAGTTAGGTTCGTTCATCAAGCACTTTGTGCGCTTTTCCGCAGCAGGTATTCGCGCCTGTTCGTTGGATGAAACCGCAGCCCCGACATCGTTCACCGATGGGGAGATACACAAATGAATCGAAGTCCACTCATTTTTGCCTTGCCGGTCGCGGCCGCTCTGAGCCTCGTGGGCTGCACCATGGGGCCCGAGCCCGAGCGCCCAACCACAGCGGCCGATGTCGGTGAGAGCTATGTCCACGCCGCCCCGTCGGAAGAGGTCGAGCCTCCCGACGTCTCGCCTTGGTGGCGGACCTTCGGCGATGAGAGCACCACCGAACTCGTCGAGCTTGCGTTGGCCCACAACACCGATCTCCGTGCTGCGGCAGCCCGGGTGCTCGAAGCTGAGGCCGGGCTCAAGAAGGCCGGCGGTGCCCGACTGCCGCAGATCGGCTACGGTCTGAGCGCGTCCGAGCAGCGAAACTCGTTTGTCCTTCCCGAGGTCGGTCGCAGGGACATCGACTCGACCACCTACGGGTACAACTTCAATATCTCCTGGCAAGCGGATCTCTTCGGTCGTCTCAAACGAACCCAACAGTCACAGTGGGCGTCGCTCCTCGCCGAGGAAGCCGCGCAGGAGGCCGTGGTCCACGCGGTAGTGGCTTCGGTGGTCAGGGCGCGCGTCATGGTGGCGACGGCGGACTGGGCCCTCGACATCAACCGCGAGATTACCCGAAGCTGGGAGGCCACCACCCGCACCGTCGATCGGCGGTATCGCGCCGGCGTCGCCGGGGCGGTGGAACTGCACCTGGCACGAGAGAACCTGGCGTCGGCGAGGGCGTCGGAAGCGGTCATAGAAGGATCGCTCGAACAGGCTCGGCTCGCCCTGGATGTGCTCGTCGGACGCCGGCCGGGAAGTGCGGAGATGTTGCCCGACAGCTTGCCGCAGCTGCCTTCGCTGGATCCGGTTCCGTTGGGTCTGCCGGCCGCCCTGCTCGATCGTCGGCCCGATCTGAGGCGGGCGGAAATGCAGCTCGAGGCCGCCACTTATGGAGTCGGTGCGGCCGTCGCGAATCTCTATCCCGATCTCAGTCTCACCGGATCGGTGGGCGAGAACGGCGATCGGATCAACGATCTCGACATTTCGAACTTCGTCTACAACATCGTCGCCAATCTCACGGGACCGCTCTTCACCGGAGGGCAGCGCCGGGCGGATGTTGCAGCGGCCCGGGCCAGAGCCGAGCAGGCTGCAGCGATTTACGCTGGCGCGGTTCTCGGCGCCCTGCGCGAGGTCGAGGAGGCGCTGGTTCTCAGCGACACCTCGTTAGAAAGTTACGAGCTCACCACCGAGCGGGTAGCCGAGGCCCGCGCCGCTGATCGTCTCGCCAAACAGCGCTATCAACGCGGCGTCGAAGGCTTGTTGACGGTCCTCGAGACCGAGCGCCGACTCCGCCTCGCCGAACAAGCGATCATCACCAACACCAGCAATGTCTGGAACACGAGAATTGACCTCTTCCTCGCCCTCGGAGGCGACTGGGGCACCGATTCCGATCCGGAGCATCCGGAAACCCCCGAAGAGCCGGAACCCGCGGCTGAGAACAATGACCGCGCGGCCCACGCGGACTCCGAAATTCATAATTCAAAATTCATAATTCAAAATCCGAATGAGGTGTTGTGATGTCCGATAAAACTCTCAAAGGCCTGACTCCCCTGATCGTTCTCGTCCTTGGCGCGGCCCTCGCCATGTGGGTCATATCCTCTCGCAAGGCGCCCGACCGGGTCGAGCGCCCTGTTCTGGGCCCCCTGGTCGAGGTGGTTCCTGCGCAAGTGGCCGATGTGCCGGTGACCGTCAACGGCCACGGCGAGGTGGTTGCCAGAGTTTCGGTCGATGTCATACCTCAGGTTGCGGGCCGGGTGGTGCAGGTTCATCCGTCGCTGGTGGCCGGTGGTTTCTTCCGCGCCGACGAGCCGTTGGTGGTCATCGACCCGCGCGACTACGAGCTCGCCCTCGAGCGCGCTCAAGCATCCGTGGCCCGCGCCCAGGTCTCGATCCAGCGCGAAGAGGCCGAGGCCGTGGTCGCCCGCGAGGAGTGGAACGAGCTCCATCCGGATGAGGAAGCGCCGGGTCTCGTTGTCCGCGAACCCCAGATCCGTCAGGCGCAGGCCGAACTGGCCGCCGCCGAGGCCGATCTCGCCGCCGCCAGGCTCAACCTCGAGCGCACCCACGTGAGCCTGCCTTTTGACGGGGTCGTGGTTTCTGAAAGTGTCGATGTCGGCCAGTTTGTCGGCAGCGCCAATCGTCTGGCCAGGGTCTACGGCACCGATGTGGTAGATGTCCGAGTTCCCCTCGATAGCCGTGAACTTGCCTGGTTCGATGTCCCGTCCCGCAGGGGGGGCGATGGGTCGCCGGCCCAGATCAGCGTGACCTTCGGCGGAACCCGGAGCACCTGGGATGGCCGGGTGACCCGGATGGAAGCGCAGGTCGATCAGGCCTCGCGAATGGTGCACGTGGTGGTCGAAATCAAGGATCCCTATGCCGCCTCGGAGAGTCGTCCTGCACTGCTCCCGGGGACCTTTGTCGATGTGCAGATCATGGGTCGTACCCTCGAAGATGTCGTCCCGGTGCCGCGATTCGCCATCCACGATGATGGCCAGGTGTGGGTATTCGACAACGGCAAGCTGCGCGTTCGCGATGTCCAGGTTCTCCGCTCGGATCGGCAACAGACCCTCGTCGCCGAGGGCATCGAAGCCGACGAGCTTCTGATCGTCAGCTCTCTCGATGCCGTCGTGGACGGCATGGCCGTGAGAAACGCCGCCGAACAACTCAACGAGGTCGGTGAATCCGGCTCGACTGATCCATCGAAGATTTCCTTCCTTTTCGAACCGGGGCATCCGCCTTTGGCGGACGAGGTCGGTTCGACCGCAATTCGCGCGAGCGAATTGCTTGGAGCGTGACATGCAGGATTCGCGTCGCGGCCCTCTAGCTTGGTTCGCCGCCAATCACGTGGCGGCAAATATCCTGATGATCTTCGTCCTGGTCTCCGGCGCGTTGGCATTGTTCAACGTAGTGATCGAGGTGTTCCCTGAACTCGAGACCGACATGGTCACGGTACGTGTGCCCTACCGCGGCGCCTCACCGGCCGAGGCCGAAGAGGGGGTGTGCGTGCGGGTCGAGGAGGCCATCGCCTCCATCGAGGGCATCAAACGCATCCGTTCGATGGCGGCCGAGAATCTCGGTACGGTCACCATCGAACTCGAGGAGGACGCCGACAATCGCGAGGTCCTCGATGACATCAAGGCGGCGGTTGATCGCATCGAGACCTTCCCGGTCGAGACCGAGAAACCCGTGGTCTCCGAGATCGACACCCGCCGTCGGGTGATCACCATCGTGCTCCATGGCGATGCCTCGGAGAAGACACTCAAGGCGCTCGCAGAGCGAGTACGAGACGAGTTGACGGCTCTCGAGAATATCTCCCAGGTGGAGATCGCGGGGGTCCGCAACTACGAGATCTCCATCGAAGTGTCGGAGGAGGCCCTCAGACGCTACGGCCTGAGCTTCGAACATGTGGCCAACGCAGTGGCCATGTCATCCCTCGATCTGCCCGGCGGAGCGGTCAAGACCCGCGGTGGGGAGATCCTGCTCCGTACCAAGGGCCAGCGCTACCGCGGCTCGGAGTTCGAGGAGATCGTGGTGGTCACCCGGCCCGACGGCACCCAGGTGGAACTCAGCGATGTTGCCACCGTCGTCGACGGTTTCGAAGACACCGACACGGCGACCCGATTCGATGGCAAACGGGCGGCACTGATCCAGGTTTTCCGGGTCGGCGCCGAGGGGGCGCTCGAGGTGGCGGAGACCACCAAAGACTACCTTTACGATCTCGGGCCGAGTCTGCCCGAAGGAGTTTCGGCCGACACCTGGGACGACGATTCGATCATCCTCAAACAGCGTATTGGGCTTCTGCTCCGCAACGCCCGCCTCGGTCTGTTCCTGGTTTTCATCTGTCTCGCACTCTTCCTCAACACCAGGCTCGCGTTCTGGACCACCATGGGGATTCCCATATCCTTTCTCGGAGGGTTTTGGCTGGTCCCCGAGTTCGGTGTCAGCATCAACATGATCTCGCTCTTTGCCTTCATCGTCGTCCTCGGCATCGTCGTCGATGACGCTATCGTGGTGGGAGAGAATATCTTCAACTACCAGGAGGAGGGGATGAAGCCCCTCGACGCCGCCATCCGCGGGGTCCGTGAGATGGCCATGCCGGTGACCTTCGCCATCATCACGACGGTCGCCGCCTTCGCGCCGCTGCTCTTCGTCGCGGGTAACATGGGCAAGGTCATGCGCCAGATTCCCATCGTGGTGATCGCGGTGCTGCTCATGTCGCTGGTCGAGGCGTTGCTCATTCTCCCGGCGCACCTTTCCGGTGCGGGAACGATCTTCTACCGGATCATGGGTCCGATCCTCGGGCCGATCGAAAAAGTGCAGGGTCGGGTCCAGGCTGGTCTCCAGTGGTTCATCCGGGGGCCCTATCGCAAGAGCCTGGATTTAGCGCTCGAGTGGCGCTATCTGACGGTGGCGGTCGCGATGGTCTTCCTCATTCTCAGCGTCTCGCTGGTCGTCGGTGGATTCCTCAAGTTCAGCTTCATGCCCAAGGTCGACGCGGACAACATGACCGCACTGCTCACCATGCCCCAGGGCACTCCGGTCGAGCAGACGGCTGCCGTACTCGAACGCCTCGAGGCCGGTGCTGTTCTGCTGGCCGCCGAGTATGACGAGGGCAGTCCGGATGACAGTCCGTCGGTGATGCGGCACATCTCCAGCACGGTCGGTCAACACCCGACCGGGGGCGGACATGGACCCATGGCCACCCAATCGACGGGGGGCGACTCCTCTCACCTCGGTGAGGTCAATGTCGAGCTGCTCGGCTCCGAGGACCGTGATGTCGGATCGGCCGTCCTGCTCAAACGATGGCGCGAGATCGTCGGTGAGGTGCCCGGTGTGGTGTCGCTCACCTTCCAATCCAACATGTTCTCTGCCGGTGACCCTGTGAGTGTCCAGCTCGCCCACCGAGACTTCGACGTTCTGCTCCAGGCTGTTGATCGCCTCAAGGTCATCATTGCCGAGTACCCGGGCACCAAGGATGTCGCCGA
>CBESWV010000046.1:0-19850 GCA_965533305.1 uncultured bacterium
GTTGTCAGCCATGACGGCTTCGACGGCCTGCATGGCTTGCGCCTGCCGGTAGCCGAGGTTGACCAGCGCCGAGGCCGCGTCGCCCCGGAGATCCCCTCCCGCAGTCGCGGTGGCGCTCAGCTTGCCCTTGAGTTCGAGCAGGACCCGCTGGGCGGTCTTCTTGCCGACCCCCGGCGTCATGGTCAACCGTGCGAGATCTCCCGTCGCCACCACCGATGCGAGTTCGTCGGGCGCCAATGAGGACAGCACCGCCAGAGCGATCCGCGGTCCGACTCCCGCCACGGCGATGAGGCGCTCGAAAGCCTCGAGTTCATCGGTGCTGGAAAAACCGTAGAGCTCGATGCCATCGTCCTTGACTCTGGTGTGAATGAGCAGCGCGGCGCTCTGCCCTTCGGGCAGATTCTGGATCGCGCGCAGGGTGGTCGACACGAGATAACCGACACCGCCGACATCGACGATGACCCGACCTGGATCGATCTGGTGGATCCGACCTTCGAGTCGTCCGATCATCTCGGTCGGCTAGCCCTGCCGGCTGAACGCCTGCCGGAAGGCGTCATCGGCCGTCACTACGGTGTCGCGACGCCGCTCGTTGACAATGGCGATGAGCAACTGCTGCGCTCGCTCGGCGAGCAACCGCGCCCGGACGGCGTCGCGTTCGCTTGTAAACTCGGCGGGGCCGATGAGTCGGAGCGTCTCGATCCGCGCCACGGCTGATCCACGGTCACCAATCTGGATGGGACCGATGATGCCGCCTTCGGCACCCCCGAAGACCGCCTTGTCGAGAGCAGCGGCCGAACCGATGGTTCCTACGGGTGTGCCCCACCGGTGGTCTCGCGCCTGAGCAACGGTGCCGTTGAAGGTTTCGGCGAGGGTGTCGGCGTCTCCCCCGTCCCGCCACAGCGTCGCTACCTCGGTGGCTCGCAGGGTCGAAATATCGAGGGCCCGGTCATGACGCAGACTGGTTTCGACCTGTGGCTGGACATCTTCGAACGGTGCCAATCCTTCGGGTCTGATCTCGGAGAGCTGCCACACCATCCAGCCGCGCGGAATCGCCCGCGGACCGCTGACGGCGCCGACATCCACTCCAAAGACCTCGGTGGTGAACTCGGGACCTTCGCCGGTGCCCGGAATGGGTTGATTCGCGGTGGTCGGCGGACTCTGGTTGAGCACCACAGACTCGTCTTCATCGGCGATGAGTTGCCATCCCTCGTCGTCCGCCGGAAGCTCCGTCTGGAGACGAGCCGTGAGATCCCGGGCACGCTTCTCGGCCTCGATGGAGGCGCGACCCTCGAGGACGCGGAAGCGAACCTGCTCCATGACGTCGTCAAACGGGCGTTGGCTCTCCGGCCGGAATCCATCGACCTTGATGATGTGGTAACCAAACTGGCTCTTCACCGGACCGACGATGTCTCCGGGTTTGGCGCCAAAGACCGCCTCGTCGAACTCGGGGACCATCCGTCCACGACCGAACCAACCGAGATCTCCGCCGTTGTCCTTCGACCCGGGATCATCGGAGTGCTTCTCGGCGAGCGCGGCGAAATCACCGCCCGCAAGCGCAATCTGAGCGACGCCGTTGGCGCGCAGCTCGGCATCGTTCTGAGTATCGACATCGGCATCGGGCGCGACGCGAATGAGAATATGAGCGGCCTGGGCCTGCTCGTCCTCGAGGAACTCGTCGAGATGGTCGTCGTAGTACGCCTGAAGCTCCGCGTCATCCACCGGAAGCTGCCGCCGAAGCCTGGAGGTCTCGACCACGAGATAACGGATAACCCGCTGTTCTTCGCGCTGGTATTCGTCGGCCGTGGCCTCGTAGTGGGCTCTGGCCTCGTCCTCGGTGATGGAGACCTCGCTGAGGAATCGCTCGTATGGAAGCATGATCGCGTCGAAATCGGCCAGTTCGCGCTCGCGCCGAATGCTGGTTTCGACCTCGTCGTCCGCAACATAGACCCCACGTTGCATCATCGAGGTGAGTTTGCTGAGCGCCAGATCATGGGTGCGCGAGCGTTCAAACTCGGATGGCGTCATTTGCAGGTAGCCGCGGAGAATCCGCTGATAGGTCTCCGCTCCGACAAACTCGCCGTCCTCATCCTGGAACATTGCGGTATTCAAGATGTCATCTCGAAGTTCCTGTTCAGAAACGGAGATGCCGGTCCGGTCAGCCTCCTCGAGGAGGAGCGTCCGGTTGGTGAAATAGGCAACGGTTTCATCATAGAGATTGATCTGACCCTTGATCTCATCCCAACGGTCGCCGAACTGCTGCGAGTACTGTTGCTCGAAGCGGCGCATTTGACCGAGAAACTCGTTTCTGCTGATGACGGTGTCGCCCACCCGCACGGCGGTGTCGCCGGTTCCACCGGGGCCGCCGGATCCACCGGCTCCCCAATCGACAAAAACCAATAGAACAAAAACGGCAACCACTCCCCAGAGAATGAACTTGAGGTGGCGCAAATTGTCACGAAGCCATTTCAGAGCCATGAACGTCCTCCCAAGGACCCGATCAGGACAGCGAAGTCTACCCGAGCTTCGATGGGGACGCAAGGGTGGCGCGGCTCCTTGCTGCTTATGAACGAGCATGTTACGGTTCGAGATGGAGGATTAACTGCGTGCGAAGCTCGATTCAAATTGACTGGTATGTCATCAAACTCGCGAACATTCGGCGGCTCATCGCCATCGTGATTACTGGGGTCGTCGCCGCCGGTCTGGTCTTCCTCGCATACCAGCGCCTCAATCTCCCACCCGAAGCGCGGGCCCGAAAGACGATCGAGGCCGCCGAACTGGCCGAATCCAAGGCCGAAACCCAGGTTCTGCCGCAGAATCTCCGGCGAGAACTGGGGCAGGCCTCCGCTCAACTCGAGCTTGCCCGTGAAAACTACCTTGATGATCGTTGGTCCATGGCGGAGTCCGAGGCCGACAACGCCCGTCTTCGCTTTCTCGCCCTCGCCGGATCGGGCACCCGCCAACTCGCCGGGGTCGGTGAGTTCTTCAGCCTCGAAGGTCGTGTTCAAGTGCAGCGGGCGGGTCAGTCGGAGTGGGACAACGCGCAACCGCGAACACCCGTGTTCAACGGCGACTTCATCCGCAGCGGCCGGGACGGCTCGGCGGAAATCCTCTTCAAAGACGGAAGCCTCTACCGGATCGCCCCGAACTCGCTACTCGAAATCCAGCACAAGAGCGAATCCGAAGACTCGAGCGGGACGGTCAAGATGCGGATCGGACGAATCCACGTCATGACCTCCGGATCGACATCGACGGTCACCACCGACACCACCGAGACCGAGATTGCCAGCGACAGCCGGGTCGAGGTCGATGTGGATGAAGGTGTCGACGGCGCAACCCGGATCGCCGCCTTTGACGGCGGCGCACGCGTTCGTGGCGCCGATGGGGCCGAGGTCGTCCTCGCCAGTCGCCAACAGGTGGAGTCCAGCAGCGCCAACGGCCTGTCATCGACCCGAGCTATCCCGCACCCTCCATTTCTGCTTGCACCTCAGAACAACGCCAGCGTCGACATGAAGAAGGAAACCGTGATCACCCTCGAGTGGCGCGGCCGGGCCGAGGACCAGGCGGTTCATCTCCAGGTGAGCCGTTCGCGACGGTTTGTCGACGAAGCCATGGAGGTCGAGAGCCGGGACATTCGCGCCGACCTCGCCCGCCTGAAGGTGGTCGCCCCCGGAACCTATTTCTGGCGTGCCGCTCTGATGGGTGAAAGCGACGTCGAGAGCGAGTGGTCTCAGGTCCGTCGTCTGAGAATCTACTCGTCGCTCCAACGCGCCATTCTCGCCGACCGCACCGCGCCGCAACTCACCCTCATGCCGACCCAGCAACTCGGCACCATGTTTATCATCCAGGGCCGAACCGAGTCCGTTGCCACTGTGACCGTCAACGGCGAACGGGTCGTCACCGATGCCGACGGTCATTTTCGTAAGATGATTGAGATCCCCCGCGAGGGGTGGAACAATATCGAAGTCCTGGCCACCGATCCAGCAGGCAACGAGACCAGCCGTAAGGAACGGGTCTTCGTGGAGGTTTATTGATGCCGTTGTCCAGCCTACTTGGGCTGTTTTCATCCGACCTGGCCATCGATTTGGGGACCGCAAACACCCTGGTTTACGTCCGGGGCCGCGGTATAGCCGTCGTCGAGCCATCCATCGTCGCCGTCAACCGCATCACCAATCGCGTCGAGGCGGTTGGCGCAAAGGCCAAAGACATGTTGGGCAAGACCCCGTCCAATATCCAGGCCATTCGACCCATGAAGGACGGCGTGATCGCCGACTTCGAAGTCACCGAGAAGATGCTGGAACACTTCATCAAGAAGGCCCATGGCCGGTCGTTTCTCGTGCGCCCCAGAATCGTCATCTCGGTACCGTCGGAGATCACCCAGGTGGAGAAACGCGCGGTCAGAGACACCGCTCTCAAAGCCGGCGCCAGCGAGGTCTATCTCATCGAGCAGGCCATGGCGGCGGCCATTGGAGCGGGACTGCCCATCACCGAACCGTCGGGCAACATGATCGTCGACATCGGCGGTGGAACCTCCGATGTGGCGGTGATCTCGCTCGCCGGGGTCGTGTACTCGCGGTCGGTCCGGGTGGCCGGCAATGAAATGGATGAGGCGATCATTCAGTATCTGAAGAAGAAATACAATCTTCTCCTGGGTGAGAGAACCGCCGAAATGATCAAGATGGAGGTCGGCTCCGCCTACCCCCTGGATGAACCCCTGAGCATGGAAGTCAAGGGTCGTGATCTCGTCGAAGGCGTGCCGAAGAGCCTCACGATCACCGATGAAGAGGTACGGGAAGCCCTGACGGAGATTGTCGCCACCATCGTCGACGCCGTCCGCAACGCTCTCGAGCGGACACCTCCCGAGCTCTCGGCAGATATCATGGACAAGGGGATCATCCTCGCCGGCGGCGGTTCTCTATTGAAGAACCTCGACAAACGGTTGCGCGAGGAAACCGGCCTCCCCGTGGCTCACTGCGAAGAACCATCGTCCGCGGTCGTCCGTGGTACCGGCCTCATGCTCACCAACATCGACCTGCTGCGCAAGATCGCGATTGCCTGAGCGGAACTCTCTCACCGGGTTTAGTGGCCCGACGGCGAGATCTCCGGATCGTCCATTTGATCTGATCGACCGCCGATCGGCGGTGAAAGGTTGAGTCTGCGCGCGTGACGGATCGGCGGATTCTCATTCTACGCACCGTGCTTCTGTGGATTCTGCTTGAGATCCTCGCGGCGGCACAGGTGCAGACTCCCGGGGGCGACCGGGTGATCTCGGCGTGGGCGCGGACTGCGATCTCACCCGTCCTCTGGGCTGGCGAGGCCATCGGGTCATTTGTCGGCGATGCCGTGACCGGGGTGTCCGAATCAGCAACCCTGCTGGTCACCAACCGGGAACTTCAGCTCGAACTCGAAAATACCAAAGCGCTCAACCGGATCATGGCCGAGGATATGGCCGCTCACCTCGAACTCAACTCCCTCGCAGAGTTGCTTCCGAATCTCACGGCTACGGCGGTTCCGGCGCGCACGACCTTCCGGGATCTGGCGCGAGGGCGAATGATCGCCCTCGTGACGGTCAACCGCCGCATCCCCGCCGACACCCCCGCCATCGCCTCAACCGGGGTCATCGGCCGCGTCATCCACTCCGAGGGACGTCGCTGTTGGATCGAACTCATCACCCATCCGGTCGCAGCGATCGCCATCCAGGGACCTGAGGGCCGGGTCCAGGGCCTCGCCGTCGGCAACGATTCCGGCGAACTCGAGATCCAGTTCATCCCACGCCAGGCCCAACTCATGCGGGGTGACGAGCTTGTAACCAGCGGCGCAGACGGGATTTATCCAGCGGGCCTTCAGGTGGGCACCGTAACCGCCGTCCGAGAGAGCGACCAGGCCTTTTTGGAGGTCCGCGCCGAACCGGCTGTGGCACTCGCCACCGTTCGGGTCGTGCTTTTGCTCGATGGATGGATGAGTCCTCAGCTCTCTTCAGAGGTGACACCGTGAAAGTGGCTCTCCTGGTCACCTTGACCCTCGTCGCCCAGGTCGCTCTGGGTCTGCCGGAATCACCGACCTGGATGACCGCCATCCTACTGCCCATGGTTTTTGTGGTCGGGGCCCCGCTGATGATGGCGGAACGGCGCTGGCCCCATTTTGCCCTCCTCCTCGGTCTCGCCTGGGACCTGGTCCTGGAGCCGGTGGTCGGTCCGGGCGCCATCGCGTGGAGCGCTTCGGCGGTGGCTCTTGGTTTTGTCGTGCCTTTGGTCGCCGATCGATCACCGAGAGCGTGGGTCGCCTTCGGCGCCCTCGGGGCCGGTCTGATGATCGTCGTTCGGCACCTCGCTCTCATACCCCTCGGGCTCGACACCGAATTGACCGGGCGCTATCTCCTGCTCAGCATCGTCCTCACCTCGTTGTGGTGTGGCCTGGTCGGCTGGATCATCGCCCTCGATCTGCCGACGAAGTGGATCACGCACCGGGCGAGGAGACTCCGATAGTGGAGATTCGCGAGGATCTCGGTCCGGTCCGGCGGCGCGCCATGATGCTCTTGCTGGCGATCTTCATCGTCCTCGGGACCCTCCACATCCGGATGGCCCAGCTCCAGCTCATCGAGGGTGCCCACTGGCGACAGATGGCCGAGAACAACCGTCTTCGCCGTCTTCCCCTGGCCGCGGTCCGGGGCAGAATCTACGACCGCCGCGGCCAGGTCCTGGCCGACAACCTTCCGACTTGGAATCTCCTCCTCTTTCCCGACGAGGCCCGCAACCTCAATGAGACCGTGCTCTTTGTCGCGGATCTCGGAGTCAGCGGGGCGGCCTCGCTCCATGATCGGGTCGACAAACGCAGAATCGACCGCCTCGCACCGATGGTTGTGGGCGAGAACCTGAACTGGAACCAGGTTGCGCGGGTGCGCTCCCACCAGAGCGATCATCCGGAACTCTCCGTCGTCCCCGGTTTTCGCCGGCACTACCCCCTCGGTCCCGCCGTCGCCCACGCCGTCGGACACCTCCGGATGGTGTCGGAGGAGGAGTTGGCGGCGAACCCGCTGCTCGATCCGAACTCCCGCGTCGGCGCCATCGGTGTCGAAGCACTCGCCGATGATTTTCTCACCGGCCGGCCGGGTGAACGATGGGTGGTGGTCTCAGCGGTCGGCCGCCAACTCGGGGTGGTGAGGGAGAGTGCTTCGACATCGGGAAAGGATCTCGCCGTCACCCTCGATGCCAACCTCCAACAGGTCGCGGCTCTGGCTATGGGCGAACGGAGCGGCGCGGTTGCTGCCATCGACCCGAACAATGGAGCCGTCCGAATACTGTACTCGGCGCCGTCGTTCAATCCCGAACTCTTCTCGGGAAAGCTGTCGACCGAGGACTGGAACGAGCTCGCCAACGACCCCCGGCTCCCCCTCCAGGATCGGTGTCTTCAGGGAACCTACCCGCCGGGTTCCACCATCAAGCCCTTCCTCGCACTGGCCGCGCTGACCGAAGGCGTGATCGATCCCGACTGGTCGGTCCAGTGCACCGGAGCGATTGTCCTCCACGGCCACCGGTTCCGTTGTTGGCGCCGGGGTGGTCACGGCAAGGTCAACCTCTCAAGATCCCTCGAGGCGTCCTGCGACGTCTACTACTACCAACTCGGCCAACGACTCGGAATCGAACGGATGGCCGGGTGGCTGGAGACCTTCGGTTTTGGTCGTCGAACCGGAATCGGCCTTCCATCGGAGGCGTCGGGCCTCATCGGGAGTCCCGAGTGGAGCCGCCGTGTACGTGGTACACCGTGGTATCCGGGTGAGGCGGTGTCGGTGTCCATCGGCCAGGGTCCGGTGCTCACGACCGCACTCCAGTTGGCCCGAGGGTTCTCGGCACTCGCCAACGGCGGCCGTCTGGTCACCCCGCATGTCGTGGTGAACCCGAAAGGCGCCGTTCCCGTAGATCTCAACCTGGATCAGTCACAACTCGAGCGGGTTAAGCATGGTCTCGAATTGGTGGTCCACGGCGAGCACGGAACGGCTCGATCATTGGCGGCGCTTCCGGTGGCCGGAAAGACGGGAACCGCTCAAGTGGTCCGCCTCCAGGAGGGGGTGGACTCGAAGGACCTGGCCCCGCACCTCCAACATCACGCCTGGTTTGTCGGCTGGGCGCCCATCGATGATCCGCAGATCGTCATCGCCGTGGTCGTCGAGCATGGTGGGGGAGGCGGGAGCATCGCGGCGCCAACCGCATCGGTCATCCTGTCGGCGGCCCTCGGAGAGACCAACGACCCGGTAACCGGTCAGGGTCAAGAGGGGTAAGATCTATCCATGGAAAACCGCATCGACGCCTGGCTGATTCTTGCCGTCGCCGGCATTCTTGGAGCGTCGCTGGTGACCCAGAATGCAGTGGCGGGCGTCGTTGGGACACAGTTGCTGGCCCGGCAACTCCTGTGGGCATGCGCCGGCATGCTGACGCTGCTGGCCCTTTCCCGCGTCCGCCTCGATCTCTATGCTCGCCTCGCCCCCCTCGTCTATCTCATCGGTCTCGCGGCGCTTGTGGCTGTCCTCTTCTTCGGCGACATCCGCAGCGGCACCCGCGGCTGGTTCGCTTTGGGTCCCTTGACGATCCAGCCCAGCGAATTCGCCCGCGTGACGACGATCCTGATGGTTGCCACCTGGCTCGGCCGGCGGAGCGGTTCCGGACTTTCGGCGAGGGAGGCGGCGGTGTTGGTCGCGCTCGTCGGCGCAGCGGCCGGTCTGGTGGCGCTCGAGCCGGATCTCGGGGTGACACTGACCTATGTCCCGGTGGCCGTCGCCGCCCTGTGGCTTGGCGGTCTTCCGCGCTGGGCCTGGATCGGTCTCTTCGCCCTCGGCATCTTAGTTGGTGTTCTCGCCTGGCACACCGTGTTGAAGGATTTCCAGAAGGAACGGGTCATGACCGTTCTCGACCCCGAGCGTGACCCCTATGGAGTCGGCTATCAGGTACGACAGTCGAAGATCGCCGTCGGTGCCGGTGGAGTGGCCGGCCAAGGCGTCGGTCGCGGTTCGCAGTCGCTGCTCCGGTTCCTCCCGGCACAACACACCGATTTCGCATTTGCCGTGTGGGCCGAGGCAACCGGTTTTGTCGGAGCGACCGGCCTCCTCCTCGCCTATGCGTTGTTGCTCTATCGTATCGGGATGGCGGCTGCCGTCGCGGAAAACCGCTTTGGTCTCGTGTTGGCGATCCTGGTCGGCGCGTGGCTGGCGTTTCAGGTGATAGTCAATCTCGGGATGGTCCTCGGTCTGTTGCCGACGACCGGGATCACGTTGCCGCTCTTCTCATACGGCGGCTCGTCGTTGCTCTCGACCTGTGCGGCCCTCGGTGCGGTACAGTCGGTCTGGCGACATCGTTTGGTGAATCAGTGATGAATTCCATCCTCTTTCTTTCGGTCAACCCGTTCGAAACCCGGGTGGCCCTGCGCGAAAAGTCGCGTCTGGTCAGCTACCGGGCCGAACGGCACCGGACATCGTCGGTGGTCGGCAATCTCTACAAGGGCCGGGTCACCCGTGTCCTCCCGGGCATGCAGGCCGCGTTTGTCGATCTTGGGCTGCCCCGAGATGGCTTTCTCTATGTCCGTGAGGCTGGCGGCATCATGGATGACTTCACCGACATCTTCAGGGTCGACGACGAGCCCGGTCCCAGCGAGATCGTGGAAACCGACATCGGCGATCTCCTCCGCCAGGGACAGGAGATCCTCGTCCAGGTCGTGAAGGACCCCATCGGCACAAAGGGCGCTCGGCTGACGACTCACATCACCCTGCCCGGACGCTTTCTGGTCTACATGCCAACAGTGGATCAACTCGGTGTCTCGCGACGGATCACCGACGACGACGAGCGTGCTCGGCTCAAGGCGGTGATTGACGAATTCGGCGGGGGTGGTTGGATCGTCCGCACCGCGGGAGAGGGACAGGGTCAGGTTGAGTTGGAGGCGGATCGACGCTATCTCGTCAAGCTCTGGGGACAGATCCAGACCGCAGCAGATCGAACCAACGCCCCCTATCTCGTCCACCACGAGCTGAGTCCGATCCTGCGCGCGGTCCGCGACACATTCACCCTTGCAGTGCAGGAGGCCTGGGTCGATGACGAGGAGGCTTTTGAGGAGATCCTCGAATTCCTCGAACAGTCGGACCCGAGCCTCGTGCCCCGGCTCAAACTCTTCCGAAAGGCGACCGATCTCATGACCGCCTTCGGCATCGACCGAGAGCTCGAAAAGGCGCTTCGCCCGAAGGTGTGGCTCAAATCCGGAGGCTATCTGGTCGTCAATCAGACCGAGGCCCTGGTTGCCATCGACATCAACACCGGCAAGTTTGTCGGCTCGAAATCTCTCGAAGAGACCGTTTTCACCCTCAACCTCGAGGCGGTCCGGGAGATCGTACGACAGCTTCGACTTCGTGATCTCGGCGGCATCGTCGTGATCGATTTCATCGATATGGAGGATCCGGCCCACCGCCTCGAGCTCTACCAGGCCCTCGAAACCGAGCTCGAGGCCGACTCTGCGCGGGTTCAAATCCTACCCATATCCGATATCGGGCTCATCCAGCTCACCCGGAAGCGGACCCGACCGAGCCTCGATCGAACCCTGAGCCGCGAGTGCCCCTACTGCCACGGTTCCGGGCGGATCAAGGCCCTCGCCACCATCTGTCTCGAGATTCGCCGCGATCTGCTCGCCGCGGTGACCGCCGGCCTCAGCGACCAGCTCTCGTTGGTGGTCCACCCCGAGGTCTCCCACTACCTACAGGGACCGTTCCGCGAACTGCTGCGGGAACTCGAGGAAGTCCACAGGGTCCAGGTGATCCTGCGGGAGAATCCGCTTCAGCACCAAGAACAGTTCGAGATCATTGGCTAGTAATTTGCTTTCGCAAATTACAGCGGTTCGTAGAGGGTGCGGCGCTGGCGCGGCTCGAGACCGGCTTCGCGGATCGTTCGCTCCATATCGCCCTGAGTCATCCGGAACTCAACACCAGCGGCGGCGACAACGTTTTCCTCAAGCATGATGGACCCGAGGTCATCGGCGCCGAAGAAGAGCGAGAGCTGACCGATCTTGGCGCCCTGGGTCACCCACGATCCTTGGACGTGGTCGATATTTTCAAGGGTCAGCCGGGCGATGGCGAGAGTCCGAAGATAGTCGAAACCTCCGGAGGGCTCGACTTCACCCTCCAGATCGGTGCTCTGGTCCTGAAACGTCCACGGGATGAAGGCGGTGAAGCCGCCGGTTCGATCCTGGAGATCACGGACGCCGAGGAAATGCTCGACCCGGGCCGCAACGGGTTCGCCAACACCGAACATCATCGTCGCGGTGGTCCGAAGCCCGAGATCGTGCGCCACGCCGTGCACATCGAGCCACTGGCTCGTGCTCGCCTTCGCACGTGAGAGAATCCGGCGCCTGGTTTCGTCCTCGAGGATCTCGGCACCGCCGCCCGGAATCGACTCCAGCCCCGCAGCCATGAGTCTCGAGATGACGTCTCCGACCGGCAGCTTCTCCACCTTGGCGAGGAACCAGATTTCGGGCACGGAGAAGGCATGCAGATGGATCTCGGGAAAACCGGCCTTCAGCCGCCGCAGGAGGTCTTCGTAGAACTCCATGCGGAGATCGGGATGGACGCCGCCCTGGAGAAGGATCCCGGTCCCGCCGGAGGCGACGGTCTCGGCCACCTTGTCGGCGATCTCCGAGAACTGGAGAACATAGGCGTCGCCGGCATCCTTGGTCCGGTAAAAGGCACAGAACCGACAGCGATAGATACACACATTCGTGTAGTTGATGTTGCGGTCGATGATGTAGGAGGCGACACCCTCTTGGGTCTTCCTCCGTCTCACGGCATCCGCCGCCTGACCGAGTTCGAGGAGAGAACCCCGATCGAAGAGCAGCTCGATCTCAGATCGATCCAACCGTTCGCCCGCCACCGCTTTGTCGAGAATCTCTGAAACCGTCATGCGACCGAGTCTCTCCCTGTCTGTGTCGCCTGTCAAGCAACGACGCGCCCTATGATTCGCCATTCGTCTGACAGATCGCCAGGGCACTCGGCCCGCAGTGCCTCCAGGTAGTCCACCACCTTGACGGCATCAGCCCGCCTGCCCGAATTGGCGCGAGTAAAGCAAGCGCCACCGCAATTCGTCCGACGAATTGCTAACCCTGTGACATCGCCTCGAGGAATTCGCGATTGGTCGGGGTGGCCCCAAGCCGCTCGAGCAGGAGCTCCATGGCCTCCACCGGGGACAACGACGAGAGCACCTTGCGGAGGACCCAGATCCGGCGAAGCTCCCACTCGTCGATGAGGAGCTCTTCCTTCCGGGTTCCGGACTTGTGGATGTCGATGGACGGGAAGACCCGCCGCTCCACGAGCTTGCGATCGAGGTGCACCTCCATGTTGCCGGTGCCCTTGAATTCCTCGAAGATCACATCGTCCATCCGCGAACCGGTGTCGATCAGGGCGGTGCCGACGATGGTCAGACTGCCACCCTCCTCGATATTGCGAGCGGCGCCGAAGAATCTCTTGGGCTTTTGCAGCGCGTTGGAGTCGACGCCGCCGGAAAGGACCTTGCCCGATGGCGGCACCACGGTGTTGTAGGCGCGTGCCAGCCGGGTGATGGAATCGAGGAGGATCACGACGTCCCGTTTGTGCTCGACCAGACGCTTGGCCTTCTCGATCACCATCTCCGCCACCTGGACGTGGCGGGTCGCGGGCTCATCGAAGGTCGATGAGATGACCTCGCCGCGCACCGAACGCTGCATGTCGGTGACTTCCTCCGGCCGCTCGTCGATGAGTAGGACGATGAGGGTGACTTCCGGATCATTGGTGGTGATGGAGTTGGCAATCGCCTGCAACATCATGGTCTTACCGGTCCGTGGCGGCGCCACCAGGAGACCACGCTGACCCTTGCCGAGCGGGGTCGCGAGATCCATGACCCGCGAGGTCATGTTCCCCTCGACCTCGAGTCTGAGCCACTCATCCGGATAGAGCGGCGTGAGATTGTCGAAGTGCACTTTCTCCATGGCCACGTCAGGCGGCTCGAAGTTGATGGCCTCGACCTTGATCAGGGCGAAGTAGCGTTCACCCTCCTTCGGAGGTCGGATCTGACCCGACACCGTGTCGCCGGTGTGCAGGTTGAACCGCCGAATCTGTGACGGTGACACATAGATGTCATCCGGACCAGGCAGATAGTTGTACTCCGGGGCGCGGAGAAAGCCAAAGCCCTCCGGCAACACCTCGAGCACACCCTCGCCGAAAATCAAGCCCTCTCGCTCGGTCTGCCGCTGGAGGATCCGGAAGATGAGATCCTGCCGTCGCATCCCCGTCGGGTTCTCCACCGTGAGCGACTTGGCCACACCGCAGAGCTCATTGATGGTCATCTCTTTGAGCTGGGTGAGATCGAGGCGACCCTCCTGCGCGGCCGCGGCCGCGGCGGCCTGTTCCCGTGCCTCGATCTCGTCATCGATATCGAGAGGAATCACAACAGGGTCTTCAGTGGTTTTTTTCTTGCGTCCCATTTGAGTTTCTCCGTTATCTGGATCGCCACATTTCGACGAGCTCGTCGATACTCTTGAGCAGTTCTTTTCGACCTTCACCGGTCTTGACGCTCACCACCGAGGGCGGGCGCGCCAGACCGAGTTCCTTTTGAACCTGAAACTGCATCCCCGCACGCTTCCCACGATTGACCTTATCGGCCTTGGTGAGCACCACGAGGCGTTCTTTTCCGTTGGCCAGCAACATCTCCTGAAGCCCGAGATCGAGGTCGGTCGGCCCGTGGCGGATGTCCACCAGGGTGATGACCCCGGCCAATCTTTCTTCCGTTGCGAGGTAGTTTTCGAGTTCCCGGCCCCACTCTTCCTGGAGCGCCCGTCCGACCTTGGCGTAGCCGTAACCCGGCAGATCGACCAAGAAGAATGACCGGTTGACAAGGAAGAAGTTGAGCATCCGCGTCTTGCCCGGCGCCTTAGCCACCTTCGCCAGATTCTGACGAAGCAGCCAATTGAGCAGGCTTGACTTGCCGACGTTGGAGCGTCCGGCGACCGCAATATGGGGAAAGAACTCCTGCGGTCGATCCGACGGCTTCAGCGCCGATTTACGAAAACTGACCTCACGTATTTCCACTCTGATTCACTCTGTCAATGAGCCACCGGCGGCGAATCCACATGCGAGGAAACCTCGCCGGCCGTCGCTGATACCTCGGTGTCCAGTTCGCGAACCAGGGCATTCGCGATAACCCGGTCCATGTGGTTGACGAAATGGAACTGGATTTCGTTGCGCACGTCCTCGGGGATCTCCTCGAGGTCCTTTTCGTTCTCGTCGGGGAGAATCACATCGCGGATGCCGGCTCGATAGGCCGCGAGGACCTTATCCTTGACCCCCCCGACCGGCAGCACCCGGCCGCGCAGAGTGATCTCACCGGTCATCGCCACATCGACCCGAACCGGGATCTTTGTGAATGCTGAGATCAGCGCGATCGCGAGGGTGATCCCCGCCGAAGGTCCGTCCTTGGGAATCGCTCCCTCGGGGACATGGAGGTGAACATCCTGGGTGGCGAAAACCCCGGGGTCGATCCCGAGTTCGTCGGCCTTGGAGCGGACATAGGACAGCGCGGCGCGGGCCGACTCCTGCATCACGTCACCGAGTTGACCGGTGAGCGTGAGGACGCCCTTGCCCCGCATGAGCGTGACTTCGGTGGTCAACAACTCGCCGCCGACCTGGGTCCAGGCGAGCCCCAGGGCTGCACCGATCTCGGGATCCTGCTCAGGCATATGAGTCCGGTATCTCGGTTTGCCGAGAAGTTCACCGACCGACTCCGGTGTGATCTCGAGGGCCGCATCCTTGGCTTTGATCTTCTCCTTGAGCACCTTGCGGGCGAGCTTGCGGCAGATGGAGGAGATTTCACGTTCGAGATTCCTCACCCCGGCCTCGCGGGTATAGCCATCGATGAGGAACCGCAGACCGTCTTCGGTGAAGTCGACGTTGTACTTGGTCAACCCATGTCGTTCGACCTGCCGCGGGACCAGGAAACCCAGAGCAATTTGGAGCTTCTCGTGATGGGTGTAGCCCGAGAGCTCGACCTTCTCCATCCGATCGAGCAGGGCGGGAGGGACCGGATGGGTCACATTCGCCGTACAGATGAAGAGCACCTTGGAAAGATCGTACTCGACATCGAGATAATGATCGTGGAAGGTGTTGTTCTGCTCGGGATCGAGGACCTCGAGGAGGGCGCCGGCGGGGTCGCCGCGGAAGTCGGCCGCCATCTTGTCGACCTCGTCGAGGAGCAGCACCGGGTTGACTGTGCCGGCTTTGCGCATCATCTGAATGATCTGACCGGGAAAGGCGCCGATATAAGTCCGCCGGTGACCGCGAATCTCGGCCTCGTCGCGCACCCCACCCAGGGACAACCGGACGAACTTGCGTCCCGTCGCGCGAGCGATGGATCGCGCCAGGGAGGTCTTGCCCACCCCCGGAGGACCGACAAAACACAGAATCGTGCCACCGGTCTTGCGGACGAGTTGCCGCACCGCAAGAAACTCCAGGATGCGCTCCTTGACCTTCTCGAGCCCGAAGTGGTCTTCGTTGAGCACATTCTCAGCCCGCGTGATGTCACGGATCTCTCTTGACGACTTGGACCACGGAACCGCCAACAACCAGTCGACATAGTTGCGCGAGACCCCGGCCTCGGCCGACACCGGCGGCATCCCTTCGAGGCGACGGATCTCGATGATGGCCTTTTCCTTGGCCTCCTCGGTCATTCCCGACGCGTCGATCTGCTCCTTGAGTTCGGCGAGTTCCTCGGTGGTGTCGTTTCGTCCCAACTCTTCGTTGATGGCCTTGATCTTCTCCGACAGATAGTACTCGCGTTGCGCCTTCTCCATCTGCTTTTTGACCCGCGAAGAAAGACGGCGGTCGATATTGAGTTTCTCGATCTCGACATCGAGAAGATCGTTGAGCCGCTGGAGTCGATCGAGAGGGTTGAGCAGCTCGAGCAACCGTTGCTTCTCCGCAGTCGGCTGGTTGAGATGGGCGGCGAGGATGTCGGCGAACTGATCCGGATCATCGGTCTGGAGGGAAGCGAGCACCCCTTCGGCCGAAAGATGGTGCGATAGCTTGGCGTATTCTTTGAAGAACTCCGTCAACTGAGCCATGTAGCGGCTCAGGGTCTGGTCCTCGCTGACCTCGATGGACTCGACCTCGACTCTCGCCATCAGACACTCGGGGTCGTCAACGACGTCACAAAGCCTCGCACGCTCGAGCCCTTCGACCATCACCTTGATGTTGCCCGAGGCGAGTTGGAGATGTTGCACAACCCTTGCCACCACTCCGAGTTCGTGGACGTCGGCGAGATTCGGCTCATCGATTTTCGGGTCGCGCTGGGTCGCGAGGAAGAGCCTCTTGTCGGGTCGTTCGAGGGCGCGCTCGAGGGCCACCACCGAGGGTCGACGCCCGACCACGAATGGCGCCATCATGTGCGGAAAAACGACCATGTCCCGCAATGGAACGATGGCGAGCGTCTGGGTATCACGGACTGCTGTCATCTTGTTTCTTTCTTCTGGGGGAGTGTGTTCGGGCCGGTGGTTTTGGTTGAAGGGGGCGCGATGGCGCGCCGGATACGTCTCAGCTTACCTTTCTCACGGATGGAAGCGGCGCAACCTTATGTTCGACCACATCCCGGGTAATCGTCAACTCCTTGAGATCGGGCAACGCCGGAATCTGATACATGATGTCGAGCATCAACTCCTCGAGAATGATGCGTAGACCGCGGGCGCCCACTTTGCGGGTGATGGCCTCCTTGGCCACCTCGGAAAGGGCGTCGGCTTCAAAGCTCAGCTCGACACCCTCGAAACCGAGAACGGTCTGATACTGGCGCACGAGAGAATTCTTCGGCTCGGTGAGAATCCGAACGAGAGCATCGTGGTCGAGTTCGTGGAGCGTCGCGACGACCGGAATCCGGCCGACGAACTCGGGAATCATGCCGTACTTGATAAGATCTTCGGGGTGGATTTCTTCGAGGAGGTCGGCGGTGTCGGGTTGGTTGCCCGATAGATCCGCGCCGAATCCCATCATCTTCTGATTGAGTCGATGGGCGATGATATCCTCGAGCCCGACAAAGGCGCCACCACAGATAAAGAGGATATTGGTGGTGTCGATCTGGAGAAACTCCTGGTGGGGGTGCTTGCGACCGCCCTGTGGGGGCACGTTGGCGACGGTGCCCTCGAGTATCTTCAGAAGTGCCTGCTGTACGCCCTCACCGGAGACATCACGGGTGATGGACGGATTTTCCGCCTTGCGCGCCACCTTGTCGATCTCATCGATGTAGACGATGCCGCGTTCCGCCGCCTCGCGGTCGCCATTGGCTGCCTGGTAGAGCCGAAGAAGGATGTTCTCCACATCCTCGCCGACATATCCGGCCTCGGTGAGCGTCGTGGCGTCGACGATGGTGAACGGGACCTGGAGCTGGCGCGCCAGGGTCTGGGCAAGAAGAGTCTTGCCGGTTCCGGTCGGTCCGATCAGGAGGATGTTCGACTTGGCCAGCTCGACGTCGTTGTTGTTCCGACCACGTTGGTATTCGATCCGGCGATAGTGGTTGTAGACCGCAACGGCGAGCTTTTTCTTCGCCATCTCCTGACCGATGACGTACTCGTCGATATAAGCCTTGATCTCAGGCGGCTTGGCCAACACCTGCTGGCGGCTCTTGGCTTCGTGGACGCGATCCTCGGCGATGATGTCGAGACAGACTTCAACGCATTCGTTGCAGATATAGACCGTGGGTCCAGCGATGAGCTTGCGCACCTCGTGCTGGCTCTTGCCGCAGAAGCTGCAGCGAAGTACGTCATCGTCTCGATTCGACATCTATCCTCCTGGGTTCATTGTATCCCATCATAGGTCTATTCTCTGGAAACAATGATCTTGTCGATGAGGCCGTAGTCCTTGGCCGCATCCGCCTCGAGAATGAAGTCGCGCTCGGTATCGAGGTTGATCTTGTCCATGGGTTGTCCGGTGTGCTTGGCCAGAATCATATTCAGCCGTTCTCTCATCCGCATGATGTCCTTGGCGTGGATGTCAATGTCCGTCGCCTGACCACCAAGACCCGACATCAGCGGCTGATGGAGCAGGACCCGGCTGTGCGGCAAGGCGAATCTCTTGCCCGACGCGCCCCCGGCGAGGAGGATGGCGCCCATGGACGCGGCCTGACCGAGGGCGATGGTGGCCACATCGGGCTTGACGTACTGCATCGTGTCGTAGATCGCGAGCCCGGCGGTGATGGCGCCACCAGGGCTGTTGACGTAGAGATAGATGTCCTTTTCGGGGTTCTCCGCCTCTAAAAAGAGGAGCTGGGCAATGACGAGAGAGGCGGCATGGTCATCGATGGCCGAACCCAGGAAGATGACGTTGTCCTTGAGCAGCCGCGAGTAGATGTCGTAGGCGCGCTCACCGCGGCTGGTCTGCTCGACGACGACCGGGACCAACATCAACCCACCTCCCCACCCGCTTGACGGATCATCTCGTCGACCACCCCGGTCAGAAGAGCAGCGTGGCGAATGGATTCGAGCTTCTCCTCCGCTACGAGATTGGCCTTGTGCTCGGTCGGCGGAATTCCGAGCCGGGATGCGTCCGCGGCGATATAGGCCTCAACCTCGGCTTCGGGGACCGGAGTCTTCCACTCCATGGCCAGCTGTTCGAGGATCAGATTGTCGGCGACGTGGCGGCGAGCGGCGGGTTCAGCCTTGGCCGAGAGCTCCTGCCAGTCGAAGTTTCCGTCTTCGGGTCCGGCGCCCCGCATCGCCATCTCGTAGGCAAAACGATTTACCCGTTCGCTGACGGCATTCTGAATGAGGGAGGACGGCAGGGAATTGAGATCGATTCCCACCGAGAGATGGTCGAGCAACGACCGCCGCCACTCATCTCGACGCTCGGCGCCCTTGCGCTGTGAGAGCGCCTCGTCGAGCCGCTCCTTGAGCTCGGCGAGATTCTCGAGACCGAGGGTCTTGGCGAGCTCGTCGTCGACATCGGGGAGAACCTTGGCCTTGAGGGCCTTGACCTTGATGGTGTAGGAGACCTTCTTACCAGCCCGATCATCCTTCTCGTCGTCCTCGGGAAATGTCTTGACCGCGACTTTTTCGTCGCCGGCTTTGGCTCCCTGGAGCGCCTTGTTGATCTCGGGGGGCAACCCGTCGGCGCCGAGAACAAAACGAGCATCTTTCTCTTCATAGGGTTCCTGGTCGGAGTCTTCCATCAGACCGACCAAATCGGCCTCGACGAGCATTCCATCGGCCGCTTCCTGGTCTTCCACCGGCTCCCATACCGCCTGCTGCTCCCGGAGAGTCTCGAGTTCGGCGTCGGCCTCACTCGAGGTGATCTCGAGGGACACCTCCGGCAACGTGGCGTCCGCGAGATCGGGAAGCTCGTAGTTCGGCCGGACCTCGAGTTCAGCGACGAGCTCGAAGGAGCCATCGTCGGTGAACTTGACCTCGCGTACCTGTGGCATGGTGAGGGGCTGGAGTTCCTTCTCCGCCTCCATCACTTCTTCCCAGACGAGCTGGCTGAGGTGCTCCTTGAGCTCGGAGTCGATGTCTTCGGCAAAACGGGCACGGATCATGGACTCCGGCGCCTTGCCGTCGCGGAAGCCCGGCAGCTTCGCACGACCTCTGATGGTGCGGACAATGGACTGCCGCTCTCGATCGACGATCTCGGTTTGGAGGCTGCCGGCAACCTCGAGTTTGTAGTTTGCTTGCTCGGTCAATTTGTATGTCATGAGATATTTTTCTCCGGCTGGTGCGAAAGGGGGGAATCGAACCCCCACGGGGTGTCCCCCACGAGATCCTAAGTCTCGCGCGTCTACCGGTTCCGCCACTTTCGCGCGGATGAAAGGAAATGGTGAGCCGTG
>CBESWV010000047.1:0-19687 GCA_965533305.1 uncultured bacterium
CAACTATATCGGCAACGGCGGCATCGAGAGAGCGAACATGGGCCGCGGCTACGGCGTCGACATCGACGAGACCGCCGGCCTCATGGCGGTTGCCAACGGCGGCGATCTCTTCATCTACGATGTCGGCCACACCAGCGGCAGCCCGGTGAGCCCGATCCTGCGTTCAACGACGACCCTGCCGGCCCTGGGCAACGCCAATGCGGTGGCGATCAAGAACACCATCGTCCACGTCTCCCAGCAGTATTCAGACACCGAACCCCAAACCTTCGACGTGTCCAACCCCAGCAACCCGGTTCCTCTGGATCAGCAATTCTGGGACCCGAGCTACCCGTGGAACAGCCTGGGTGCCTGCGTCTGGAACAACCATGCGGTCTTCTCGGGTGATGGGACCGCCCTCTATCTCTCGAGGTACTCGAGCCTCCAGGTCATCGACCCCAACGACTGCCTGGGGCCCATCGAACCGTTGGCGAATCTGACCCTCGACCCACAACCGGCCTTCCCTGGCGATCTCCTGACAGTGACCAACACCTCGTCGAGCGGCGATCGCTACGCCACCTGGATCACCGATGGGCCCAGCGCCCACGGCGACACGATCCTCACCGGCAGCACCTCCTTCACCAGCGGTACGACTCTCGGCTACACCCTGCCGGCCGACATGGCCGCCTCGGATGTCTTCTACGCCCACGCGGCGGTCGAGAACGACGATTTCCCCTATGTCCCGGGTGGAACCCCGGACCAGCTCAAGACCGTGGCGGTCGTGATCGACCGCTCGCCTCAGGCGGCCATCACCATCACGCCGCAGACGGTGATCACCGGTGACACCGTCAACCTGACCGCCCTGTACGAGGGCCACCCGGCGGTCCCGGGAGGCGGCGACCCCTTTGGCTGGACCGTCACCGACCCATCGGGAACACCCACCGGCTACTCGGGGGCCACGGTCAGCGGTGCGGCCCTGGACCAGAGCGGTCAGTGGACCTTTGATCTTGATGTCCAGTACCGGCACGACACCTTTGCACAACCGGGCGTGCCATACGTGGCGCTCGCTCAACTGGTCAGGAGAATTAAATCAGTCTCGGCGGCCCTGACAATCAGCCCCGCCCATCCGATGCACAACGAGATCATCACGTTGACGAGCACCTCGGCCGCCCAGGCCGGCGCGAGCCTCGATTTCGACTGGGATGTCCTGGATACAAGCACCGGCGCCATCGTCAACTCCCTCAGCTTCTGTGACGGCCCGGGCCTCGTCAACGATCAGTGCATCATCCCGGCCGAAACTCTCAACTGGGGCACCTATGATTTTCGCCTGATCCTGACCAACACCAGCAACAAGGACGAGGATACGGCCCTCATCGAAGACTTCGAGGTTTTCAACGGTAACATTCAAGTTGACTTCGACATCAGCAATCCCAACCCGACGATCGGTGCTTACGTCGGCTTCAACATTACGGGTGTTTCAGCCAATGACATCGAGAGAGCGGTGTGGGTCTATGGCGGCACCGGATGTGACGGCACCACCGGATACACCTGTGTCGAGCCGAACTTTCCAAGCTGCGAACACGCTGCGTTTGCTTACGCGAGCGGCGGGACCAAGACCGTTCGCCTCACCCTGACCACCACCGGCGGCGGCGTCCAGCCCCAGGTAAGCCACAACATCGTGGTCCAGAACACCGGGAGCTGTGGTGGATCGTGCACCTACGCAATCAGTCCGATTTCACGCGCCTTCGCATCGGCCGGTGGCGCCGGCTCGATCAGCGTCACCACCCAGTCAGGCTGCTTGTGGTCGGCGAGCGAAGCCGTGGACTGGATCACCATCACCTCCGGATCCAACGGAAGTGGCTCCGGCACAGTGACCTACCAGGTCGCCGCCAACATCGGACCAGCACGATCGGCCAACATCACCGTCGCGGGCAAGAGCCACACGGTCGCTCAGGCCGCGTGGAACGGCGTCTGCACCTACAGCCTGCCGATTCATTCCGCGGTCTTCGATCCTTCGGGCGGCGCCGACAGCTTCCAGGTCGACGCCATCGACCCGAGTTGTCCGTGGCAGGCGAGCACCACCGACGACTGGATTCTCGTCACCAACGGCGGCAGCCACACCGGTTCGGGCCCCCTCGCCTACACGGTCGCCGAGAACGACACCCCCCACCAGCGAATTGGAACGATCGGCATCACCGGTTCCAACGGGTTCGCCGATCAGTTCACCATCACTCAGAACCACCCGTGGATCCCGGTCAACTTCGACCGGGACATCTTCGCACCCGAGATCGGCGAAACCGTGACCTTCACGACCGATCCGCGTCTCGAGGTCCTGAGCTGGAGCTTCACCTCGCCCGACTGTCAGGGCAACGACCCATTGATCACCTGCACCGGAGTCGCCGGCACCTGCAACCAGGTCCGATGGGCGTGGGCCGATGCCGGTCCCATGCAGATCACCATGGTGACCACAACCGGCAGCCAGAGCAAAGTGCTGACGGTACAGGACACCGGCCAATGTCCCGCGGCTTGCGGTGGTGTCGCCCCGGACGACGGCACCGTGGAGAACGGCTATGGCTGGGGCACCGGGAGGTCGTTTGTACAGCGCTTCACGCCCGAGGTCTATCCCTTTGTGGTCACTCATGTCTGCGCCGCGTTCACCCAGGCATCGGCCGTAACGTCGTTCGACTTCAACGTGGTGGTCTTCGCCGACGATGGGCCGGGGGGCGGTCCGGGGACGATCATCGGAGGCGCCTTCGCGACCGTTGACGATGTGCCTGGCTGGCTGGATCACACCTTCGCGACGGTGGCCATCGATAATCCGAGCCTGATCATCGACCAGGGATCGGTCTATATCGGGGTCGAATGGAACGAGGCCACCGAAATCGGTCTCTATGTCGCGGCTGACGAGTCGCCGGGGACGCCCCTCCAGACCGGGTTCTACCGGGAACAGTGGGGCCAGTGGACCTCGATTTCCTCCACTTTCCCCAGCTACCGGTCGCTGTTGCTGAGAACCGATGGCTACCCGATCTCCGATGGTGAGTGGGAAATGGTCGTCGGCACGAGCATCGGCGGCGGTAACGGCTTCGGCGACGCCGACAACATTTCCGTATCCGCCATGGCCGCGTTCGAGGGGTCGTTGTTCGCGGGGACCGAGAACCTCTACGGCTGCGAGGTCAACTATACCCACGACGGGACCGACTGGTTCCTCGGTGGTCTCGCCGGATTCGGCCACACCGCCAACGAGAGCATCTCTTCGTTGATTCCCTTTGTCGATGGGCTGTATGCCTCGACCCGAAACCCGGTCACCGGGACAGAGACATTCAGGGCCGAATGGAGTACCGGCGGCATCCTCGAATGGGCCCTCGCCTTTGGTCCGGGAGTGTACGATCAGTTCAACGTTTCCGCCCCGAGCGGCGCCGTCTTCGACGCGCACCTCTATCTCGGGACCGATCATTTCAACGGTTGCGAGATCTGGCGAACGTCGGGTGGAACGCCCGCTGGAACGACCTGGACCCAGGTCCACCTCAACGGTTTCGGCGACCCGCAGAACCAGATCGCCGAGTCGATGGCTGTCTTTAACGACGAACTGTACGTCGGAACGCTCAACGGCAACGGAGCCGAGCTCTGGAAAAGCCCCGATGGAATCGTCTGGTTCTCGGTCATGACCGGCGGCTTCGGCTCCGCCCCAACCAGAGCCATCACCGATCTCACGGTCTTCGCCGGCGCGCTCTACGCCGGGGCATCTAACCCCCTCACGGGGGTTCAGATCTGGCGATTGCTCGCTGATACGAGTTGGGAACTCGTGGTCGGCGACGGATTCGGCGATCCGGGCAACACGGTCTTCGACGCCTTTGCCATCGGCAATCTCGGGCTCTACGCCTCGGTTTCGGGACCGTCCAACAAGGGCGCCGTTTGGCACAGCGAAGACGGAACGACCTGGGCGCCGTCCTCGAGTCCCGGTTTTGCGGACCCTCACAACGAGGCCATCGAGAGTCTCCAGTTCTGGAACAACAGGGTCTTTGCCGGAACCGCCAACCCGTCCTCCGGCTGCGAGATGTGGAGAGGCGGAAAGCACGCGCTCTTTGAGGATGGTTTCGAAACCGGAGACACCAGCGGATGGGCGTCGGTTACGCCCTGACCGGCGAATTCGAGAGGATCGCGACGATGGAGGACTGCATGATGAAACGCCATCGACTCCGCAGCCGAGACCCGAGACCGACGGTCCTGGTTCTGCTGGTTTTAGCCACCTCCTTCGCGGCACCGATCGCCGACGCAGCGGAGTCGGATCTTTGGGCGAATCACACCGGACCCGGATTCATCCCAATCGGCGAACCCTTCACCATGACGATCGGGTACGGCAACAGTGGGCCGGACACCGCCGTCAGCGCCTACGTCAACTCCGACTTCATTCCGCCAATGGGACTCGACGTCTTCCTCGACAACTATTTCAACGGAGACGGATCGATGTACACGGCATTGCAGGACTCGGCCGCCGGCACCGACACGAACGGTAATTTTCCTCTGCTGTTCTGGGACGACTTCTACTGTGAGAACACCTTCTTCCAGCTTCAGGGCGACGCCACCCCGGACGCGATGCCCATCCTGCCCCTCCCTGCCGGGGGCAGCGGCACCTTCACCTACGAGGTGACCCTTCCCATGGAAGCACTAAAGACCGGCACCGTGGAGATGACCGAGCCCGCCAATCTCGTCCACGCCTGGACGCTGACCGATCCCGCGACTGTCTGGGTCGAGCTTGGGTTGGCGACGCCCTACAACAAGTACGCCTCGACGACCTGCTCGAAGCTGGTCGGTACCGAGGAAGAGGACATCTGCCAGTACGTCGGCGACAACTGCTGGGGCGCCAGGATCTCGCAGCTCGACACCCCGGTTGAGGCCCAGTTCGAGCTTGTCAGCGACGGCTCGGCCGACCCGACCCTCGGCTGCGACGCCTTCGTCGACTTTACGCCGGGCAACATCGCCCTGCTGCACCGCGGAGTCTGTGAGTTCGGTGTCAAGGGCTTCAACGCCGAGCAGGCTGGCGCTGTCGCGGTCTTCATGGTCAACGACGGCCGCTGCTCCGACGCCCCGGACGGCCCAGATTGCGTCATCAACATGGGCCCCGGCGATCTCGGCGCACTGGTGACCATCCCGATGGCTCTGGTCTCCGTCACCGATGGTGAGCCGATCATCGTCGCCGTCGAAGACGGCGCCACTGTATCCGGCGCCTTTGGCACCTCATCGACCTGGACCGCCTTCAGTACCGCCTTTCTGGCGGAAGCCGCCGACACCGATCCTGACCCCGCCAGCGCCACCAGTAGTTGGACACAACCGGTGAACGAGCTCTCCTGCAACTACGCCATCAATCCCGAGGTTCTCACCTTCAGCGAAGGCGGCGGTCAGGGAATCGTGGCCGTGACCACGGAGGCAGATTGCCTCTGGACCGCGTCGACGACCGCACCCTGGATCTCCCTCACCTCGGGGTCGGGAACCGTGGGCAGCGGCACCCTGATCTATGACGTTGCCGCCAACACCGGTCCGAGTCGTTCGGCGATCATCGAGATCGCAGATCGGATCCACGCCGTGACCCAGGCCTCGGGCAATGGCTGCACCACCGAGGTGGCTCCACTCGAAGCCGCATACCCGTCGGCCGGCGGCAACGGTTCCATCGCGATCACCACCCCGCCGGGCTGCCCGTGGGCCGCGTCATCCACCGCCCCGTGGCTGGTTCTGACGTCTCCATCCACCGGGGTCGGGAGCGCGTCGCTGAGCTACAGCGTCAGCCCAAACGTCGGGATGCTGCGAATCGGCGACATCCTCATCGACAACCGGATCCACCATGTCGTTCAGGCAGGAATCGACGGCTGCGACTCGGGTTACGGTGCCGACGACGGAAGCCCAGAGAACGGCTATGGCTGGGGCACCGGAACCGTTTTTGTCCAACGGTTCACACCACCCTCCGTGCCATTTCTGCTCGACGAGGTCTGTACCGCCTTCACCCGGGCCGGCGCAGACTCGACCCTGACGTACCACGTGGTCATCTACGACGACGACGGGCCCGGCGGCGGGCCGGGGACCTTGTTCGGCTCCGAGCCATCGATCGTCGGCGCCATACCCCCGTGGTTGGACACGGTCTTTGGTTCGGTTCTTCTCGACGGCAACAACATCGTCGTCAACGAGGGTTCGGTCTATGTCGGTGTGATCTGGGACGAGACAGTGGAAGTCGGGTTCTACGTCGCGGCGGACGAGTCACCCGAAACCCCGGCTCAAATCGGCTACTACAGCACCGATGGTGTGACCTGGGATTTCCTGTCGACACCGTTTCCGCAGTATCGGTCGCTCATCATGCGCATCGGTGGTTTCTCAACCATTGACGGAGAGTGGCAACAGGTGGTCGGCCACTCATTTGGCGGGGGGAACGGCTTCGGCGACAGCTCGAATGTCGAAACAACCACCATGGCTTCCTTTGGGGGTGCGTTGTACGTCGGCACCATGAGTTCGTCAGGAGGGGAGATCCACTCCACGACCAACGGCGAGACCTGGCAACTCAGCAACACCCCCGGTTTCGGCACCTCGACCAATCAAGCCGTCGCCACGCTGATCAGTTTCAATGGGGATCTCTATGCCTCGACCATGAATTCGACAAACGGCACCAGGGTCTGGAGGTCATCCGCTCTCGCACCCTGGATCCCGGCATCACTCAACGGCTTCGGAGATCCGATGAACACCTCGGCGCCGAGCAGTTCGGTCTTCGCCGGACTCATGTACCTCGGGACGTCCAACATCAACGGCCTCGAGATCTGGAGTACCGCCGATGGGTCAGCCTGGAGTCAGGTTCACACCAACGGCTTTGGTGATCCCCAAAACCGAACCGCCGAATCCATGGCCGTCTTCAACGGGCACCTCTATGTTGGAGCGAACAATGCCGCCGGCGCCCAACTCTGGAGGAGCCCCGATGGCATCGTCTGGTTCCCGGTCACGACGGATGGTTTCGGATCGACCGACAACACCTCGATCACGGATCTCGCGGTCATGAGCGGTGCGGTTTTTGCCGGTGTGTCGAACTCGGCGACCGGAGCCGAAATCTGGCGATCGGACGATGGAATCGGCTGGCTGCAGATCGCAAACGGTGGTTTCGGCGATCCGGCGAACTCGACGTTGGACGCCCTCGCCGTCAGCGATCACGGTCTCGCCGCAGGTGTTTCGGGACCATCAAACCCGGGAACGATCTGGATGAGTCCCGACGGTGTGACCTGGAGTCAGTCCTCCTCCCCCGGATTCACCAATCAGGACAATCTATCGACCGGGGCCCTCGAATATTGGGGCCAAAGGGTCTACGCCGGCACCTCGAACCCAACGGCCGGTTGCGAGGTCTGGCGCGGGGACCCTCAGACCCTGTTCGACGACGGATTCGAATCCGGAGACACATCGGGTTGGGCGATGACGATTCCTTGAGAAAAACGACGACATCGGCGGGACTGTCAAAACCGAGAGCGCCGGACGGCCGTGTTGGGTGCTGAGTTGACGAGGATTCAGTCCGACAGACCGTTGACAAAGGCCCGGGCCGCATCCTGTGTGCGCCGGTATTTCCGCCGCCGATTGAGGGGAACCCGGATCTGACCCTTTCGCCGATCCGCGTTCTTTCGGCGCTCGATGGTCGTCTTCTCCGTGCGGCTGATGCCGCGAACTCGAGGGAGCACGATCAGGACTACAAGTCCGACCGCCAACGTGATGATGATAAGAACGCCGATATTCATTGTCGTGGTCAACCGAAGATACCCGAGAGTTCGGTTCGACACAACTCCCCCAGGTTGATTCGAGGGGAAAAGGGAGTGGAGCCAACGGTCGGGATTGAACCGACGACCTGCTGATTACGAATCAGCTGCTCTACCGCTGAGCTACGTTGGCGCGGAGCGTACTCTAGCATCGGTGTTTTCGCGAGGCAAGAGGCTGTGCGCTACTCGTGGATTGCGAGAGCCCGCGCCAGAGCGTCGGGGGTGTTGCAGTTGGCGGTGGCGCCGGGGTCGTTGACTTCGACCTCGACAGCGCCGATTTCTCGGACCACCTCTCGCAGAGTGGGGCCCGATATTCCACCGCTCGCGATCATCTCGGCGGTTGCGCGATCGACGACCACCGGGTGGCCATGTTTGCCGTGGTGGTTCGGGATGGCTGCCGGCGCCCCGCTGCTTGCCAGGGCAGCGATGGTGGCGGATTGGACCAGAGGATGGTCGACGGGGAGCAGGGCGACGCGGGTCCATCCGGCCTCCCCGACCAGTCGCTGAAGACCGATCCGGAGCGACGCGAACATATCGAGACCCGGTTCCGGGAGATCAACGACGTTGAGTCCGTCGATCTGCGGATCGTTCGATCCCGGAGGGAGCGTCGCCACGACAGGAGCGGCTCCCCCACCGCAAAGCGTGGCCGCACAGGCTTCAAGGAAGGTGCGACCATCCGGCAGGAGCGCCCATGCCTTTGGTCCACCGAATCTTGACCCCTCCCCGCCGGCAAGGATCAATCCGGCTATTCCGGCCACAGGCATACCCTACGTACTCCGTTGATCTGGCTTGTGACGGCTCCTTGTTCTACTGCTCGTAAAACGACATCGGGGTCGACGATGATGGTTCCGCAGAGGAGGTCGATTCCGAAGTCGAAGAGGCGCGGAGTCAGGGGGGTGCTCGGTCCGAGCAGCAGGACGAATGCGTCGGGACGGATGAGATCGAGGATCTCCGGAAGCGTGCCGTTGATGATGGTGGTCGAGGTCACCCCGACCACATCGGCCTGGGGCAGGAGTTCCTCCATCATCTCAACGCCGAGATCACCATCGCGCCTTCCCTCGCCTCGCTCGAAAACCCAGAGCTCGGCGCACGAAGGCCTCAGCCGATTGGAGAACGGGAAATGTCCGATCATGGCCACCCGCTTCCCTGCGCCGCGATCGGCGAGGATGGACTCCGCGTTGTGTTCGGTCAGACGGCCATCGGGGGGGCCGAGCAGGGCATTGGCGGTCGCCAGTCCAAGAGCCGCTTCCGGCGGTGACGGCGAATGGAGGCCAACCGCAAGTTCGATGGGGTTCTTCTCGAGCAGCGAACCCGCGTCGGGGATGGGCTGCGAACCGTGGAGGTGGATCTCGCTCGGGAGAGTCGAGGCCATCCCGGCGCCGGTGGAGGTTTGGACCACCGACCAGTAGTGGCCGACTCGCAGATCGATGAGGGTCGCGCCGGCGTTGACCGAGGCCGCCTCGAGGATGGCGTCGTGGATGGCGTCGAGGGTGGGCATGGCCAAAATGTAGCACCAACCACTCATTATCAATTATTAATTTTGAATTTTGAGTTTTGAATTTCGGATCGGGCCGAGCGCGCTCCAATAAAGTTCCAATCATCAACTCACTGTGCGATGAGTCAAAAACGGTCCTTGTGGTTCCTTTGTGGTTCTTCGTGTCCTTTGTGTTTCAAGCGCCCGGCCTCTTGCACAAATCAAAAATCGGACACTAGGGTTTTCCGACCCTCCTCACCCTCAGGCCGGCGAGACACCGGCCCTACAATGAACCTCAGCCCTTTGTAGTGCTGGCGTCTCGCCGGCACAGAGACCACGAACCATCGGGAAACAGGGTTTTTGCAAGAGGATCAACTCAAAACTGAAAACTCTGTTCGGACTCCGTTGGGATCGACTTCGAGGTCGAGGGGTGGGAACCCGGCGGCGGATGCTCTGGCGGCAAAGGCCTTGGCAAGCTCGGGGTCGTCGGTGAAGCCGATCCCGACATCGCCTCCGCCGGCTCCGCTGGGTTTGTAGCTCACTCCCACGTCGTCGGCCAGCCGGCGCAGCTCGAGGTGTTCGTCGGAGAGAATGGGTATCCCGGCCGCCTCACCGAGCCGCTCCATCGCATGTCCGAAATCGCCCACATCGTCGAGCAGCGCGGAGGTCCCGCCGGCGCGAAGATCGGCGATTCCGGCGCCCGAGAGGCTCCCGAGTCGGTTGAGAACCGCGACGATTTCTCCTGCATCACCGTTCATTGCTGCATCGAGCCGTGCGAGAAAGTCACCGGTGGAAGCCGAGCGACCGGTCCAGATGAAGACCAGTTGAAGGTCCTCAGGCAGTTCAAGCGACGATGCCGAGGGAGTCCGACCGCCATCGGTCAACTTGTACTCGACAACCCCACCGGTGACGCTTGCGGCAAGGTCGATGCCGCTGCCGCGTCCGCCCTGGAAGGTGCGGTGGAGATCGAGAAGCTGTGCGAGATCAACGATGGGTCGCCGCTCGCCTCCATGAGACCAGCACCTGAGCGCCTCGGTCAGGGCCACCGTGAGTGCGGCGCTCGATCCGAGACCGAGTTTGGCGACGCCACTCGCGGTCGGCTGGAAGAACTCACGCGTGTCGAGAGTGATGGAGGCGGGAGGCAGATCCTCGGGATCGAGGAGTTTCGCGGCCACGAGCGAGCCGATGACTTTTTCGATCAGAACCAGCCGTTGGGCGGCCTCGGATGCCGGTTCACGCCACCGGAATCCGTAAGTCCCACCGAGTTCAAACTCGATCCTGGCTTCCTCGAAGCCCGGAGCAGTCGCGGACCACTCATCATTCTCGGCGGCCCGCAGATCTACCCGGGCGCGCCGATTCACCGCGAGAACCACCGCGGGATGGCCAAAGAGCACGGCGTACTCGCCGAGAAGAACCAGCTTCCCGGGCGCCGAACTCGCAACGGACCTCAAGCCCGGACCACCCGCGCCCCGTCGCCGAGACCACAACGGATGATCTCGACGACACCGGGGATTTCGGCCAGCGCCGCCGCCACCCGATCCGGCGCGTCGGGCGCGCAGACGGCCTTGAGCTGCGGCCCGGCATCGATGGTGAAGAAGACCGGTGTCCCCTGCTCACGGAGCTCGCGCACTCGGTGAAGGCACTCGATGGTGGTGCCGTTCCAATACATCAGGCCGGGACGGGCCGCCATGGCGACGGCGTGCATCCTCAGACAGCTCGCCTCCCCCACCGCGGCCAACGCCTCGAAGTCGCGGGCGGCAATGGCGTTCCTTGCGGCCGCGAGATCAGTCGGTGAGCCGGAAACCCACGAATCGTAGAAAGGCGATGTCTTCCGCGTGAGCTCCATCCCATCGGTTGAGCCCACCTTCTTGGCCACTTTCGAGGTCACCGCGATGACCACCTCGAGGGGCCACTCCGGCCGGTCGAGAATGGGCCGCACCGATGTCGTTTCACCCGCAAGTGCGAGTTCAACAAAACCGCCGTAGAGCGAACGCGGCGACGAGCCCGAACACCTGCGGGCGATCTCGGCGAGCTGGTCCTCTTCCAGCGGGGACTCGAGCGCGCCGTTGACGGCGGTGACCAGAGCCGCGAAACCCGATGCCGAAGACGCCAATCCGGCCGCGGTTGGGAACGAATTCGTGCTCTCCACCACCGCGGACGGCAGTTCGGGCCGCAGGCGCCGAAAAAGATCGAGGCAGAAGCGCACCCGCGCGGTGCGTTCCTCGGATGCCGCGTGACCGTCGAGGAACAGCTCATCGCAGTCTGCGCCCGTACCGAAGCGGACCCGGGTCGTGGTTACGAGGGTGTCGAGAGTGATGGAGATCGAGCCGACAGCCGGAAGGTTCCGATCGATGTCGGCCTTACCCCAGTACTTGACGAGGGCGATGTTCGGGTGCGCGATCGCGGTGACATCCATGGCCCGATTTTCTCACAAATTGCGATCCGGGAGCGTGTCCATTCCGCATCGCCGCGCCGCAACGGTCATCCGATCGATGAGATCGCACTGCGCGTTTTCGGACAACCGGCTCGGTTTGTATTCGGAAACGAGCCGGTCGACCTCGAGAGCGGCTCGGTCGCCGAGGGTCGAGGATCCCTCCTCGACCCAGCGGGGCCGGCCTGCGCGATCGATGACCGATCCCGGGAAGTCGATCTCCTGCCGCAGATGGCTGCGAGTGTGGTCGGCGATGAGCAGATGGCCCTCGGCCAGGAGTTCGCGAAACAGCTCCACCGAGGGGAAATCGTCGCGCGGCTCCATCCCTCTCCGGAGGCGGCCCGCCATGGCGCAGATCTCGTGATCCACCACCAACTTGGCGGTGCTGTGGCAGTTGATGAAATCGAGCATCCCCGGGCCGGACACGTTGTCGAAGGCCGAGAGCGCCGCGAGAGTGGTGCCCATGGAGGACTCGAGTCCGGCCTGAGCATCGAGGGCCTTGGCGTCGCTGAGCCCGATATAGCCCTGGGTCGGCAGACCGAGCCGTCGACCGATCTCGGCCGTCCCGCAAGCGATCATCATGGACTCGACCGCTCCCATCGGCGCGGACTCGTAGCGGACATCGAAAATGGCCGGGCAACCACCAAAGAGCATCGGTGTTCCCGGGCGTGTCAACTGGCCGATGACAACGCCGCTGAGCACCTCGGCGGTGTGCTGGATCAGCGTCCCGACCATGGTCACCGGAGCCATGAATCCCGACAATGGCACCGGTACGATCTCGACCGGGATCGCGGTCCGCGCACAGTCCATCAGGTTTGCCGCACCATCGTGGGTCCACTTCAACGGCGAGGTCGGACAACAGGTGAAGATCGCCAGCGGTCTTTCCTGGAGAGCCTGCTCGGTTCCCCGGACCGCGAGGAGGAGATCGCGCATGAGGGCGAATCCCTCGACTGAGAACGCGCCGGTGACCACTGGTTTCTCACAGATCGACAGGCTGAGAAAAAGTCGATAGGCGTCTGCGATTCTCTGGTCGACATCGGATGGGATGAAGGCGGTGCTCTGGGCGTGGATGCCCGGCAGGCCGGCGACAACCTTGGCATAGGTCAGATAGTCGGCGGTGACGGGGGCCCTGGCTTCACCGGTGACGCTGTCGAGAACCTGAATCGCCGACGATGCCGGCGTGTAGTGAACATCGGCGCCCGAGAAATCGTGGGTCCGAGCGCCCAGAACATCGAAAAGCTCGAAGGCCGAGGGCGCGGCCTGTACGGCACTATCCAACATTTCCGGGGTAATTCGAACCCGCCCGTCACCCCCGTCAACCGAGGCGCCGTGTTCGGCCAGCAGGGCTTTGGCCTCGTCATCCTGGACCTCGATCCCTATCTCGGCGAGCACGGTGCGGGCCTCGTCGACAATCCGGTCGATGAGCTCGATTTCCAGAAACCGCAACTTCGGTTGCATGAACCCTGCCTCCTCGCTCCTGTGGAGCGAGTCGCACTATAGCCCTTTCTCAACTGAAGTCATTGGATCATTGTGGAAATCACCCGAAGAGTCAGAGGCGGAGCGGCACGAAGACGTCGCACCTTAAGCTCCTGCAGTGTGATTGAGGTGGTTCACCACGGCGTCCCACCGACGGAGTAAAGTAGTGCGCGGTGGGCCGGAGCGCGTGTGACGGTCGCCTGTTCCGAATCGAAAAAGTTTGGGAGTGAACACCATGACATCAACACACACCAATCAAATCGCGATCGCCCTTTCTCTCTTCGTCGCAACCTGCACCCTCGCCGGTGCCGCGGACCACCTGCTCATCTCAGAGGTTGTAGTCACGCCCACCTCCGGAGAGTTCGTGGAGATCTTCAACCCCACCGACACCGCCATCGATCTCTCCGATGTCTACCTGACCGATGCGACCTACGCCGGAGGCGGTCAGTACTACTACAACATCGTCACCGGCGTCCTGAGCGCCGCGGGTGGAGGTGGATTCGGGGACTTCCACGCCCGCTTTCCAGATGGCGCGACGATCGCGTCGCACGAGTATCAGACCGTGGCCATCGCGGGTTCGGGCGGCTTCCTCACCGAGTACGCCGCCGACCCCACGTACGAACTCTACGAGGACGGACCGTCTGCGGACGGGATCCCGGATATGCGCGATGCCCTTCCGGGCGCCATCAACGGTCAAGGTGGTTTCTCCAACAGTGGGGAGGTTGTGATTCTCTATCACTGGGACGGAGCGACGGATCTGGTCCAGGATCTCGATTATATCGTCTGGGGTGACAAGGCGGAAGCGGTGGACAAGACCGGGGTTGCCATCGACGGTCCTGATCCCGACATCATCACGACCACCTACTTCAACGACACAGCCATCGCGAGCCAGGATGTGACTTCCACCGTCTCCCACCTCATTGGCGATTCCTACACCCGTATCGACAAGGATGAGGGCACCGAGACGATCACCGCTGGCAACGGCGTCACCGGCAATGACGAGACGTCGGAGAACCTCTCGGCGACCTTTGCCGATCTCGCCGTGACGCCCAACGGGGGCTCGCTGCTCGGCATCGGCGTGAGCGTCGACGACGTCACGATGCTCGAGGGTGACAGCGGGGAGACGATCTTCACCTTCACCATCACCCTGACCGAACCTGCGCCTCAGGGCGGGGTCAGCTATGACATCGCCGCCGCCGACGGGACCGCCACCGTCGCCGATTTGGATTACGACACGGCATTCGACGCTCAGGTCATCGCCGAAGGAGAGACTTCCGAGGTCTTCAACGTCATCGTCAACGGCGACTTCAAGGGCGAGATCAACGAGGAGTTTCTCGTCGAGATCACCGCCGTCGTCGGGACCAACGCCGAAGTCCTCGACGGCACGGGCGTCGGAACCATCCTCAACGACGACGATGTCGCTATCCACATCATCCAGGGCGCCGGGGAGTTTTCACCCCTCGAAGGCAGCGAGGTGACGACCCCCGGGAACGTCATCACAGCCATCGGCCCCGAGGGTTTCTTCATCCAGACCCCGACCGGAGACATCGATGGCGATCCGAACACCTCCGAGGGTCTCTATGTTCATCTCGGATCGGCCTATGCCGGAATGGTCGGTGAGGTGGTCGACGTGACGGGAACCGTCACCGAGTTCTACGGATTCACCCAACTCGACGGGCCGCCCGTAGTCATCCCGGCCGGCACGGGAGCCCCGCCTGGCCCGATGGCATTCGACGCCGCCACACCATCCCCTGACCCGACCATGCCGAGTTGCGCCATGGAGTACGAGTGCTACGAGGGCATGCTCGTGGCGGCCTCCGGCATCGTGGTCGGCCCGTCCCAGTACTTCGGCACCGATCCCGTGGCCGAGTTCCTCGCCATCGCGACGGCGGGTCCCATGCCCTTCCGCGAGATTGGTGCGGAGTACCCCGGATTCCAAGGCGTCATCGCGCTGCCACCGACTGTGCCGATCTTCGACGGCAACCCCGAGATCTTCGAGGTCGACCCTGACAAGCTCGGCCTGACCAACATCATCGCCAAACCGGGAGACAGCTACACTGCGCGCGGGCCTCTCGCGTACGAGTTCGGCGGCTATGAAATCTGGGCGTCCGTACCGGTCAGCATCACTTCCGGGCCCCCGGTCGTGGTTCCCGTACGGCAGGCGACGCTGACCGAATTGACCATCGCGTCGCTCAACATGTTCCGCTTCTATGACGACATCGACGATGCGGGAATTCAGGACGACGTGGTTTCGTCGGCCGAGTATCTCGCGCGTCGAACAAAATTCCGACGCTACATCCTAGAGGTTCTTCGTGCGCCCGATGTCATCGGGCTCCAGGAGATCGAGAAACTCGACATCCTCATTGCTCTCGCCACCGACATCGGGGCCGAGGACCCGTCGGTGAGTTACTCCGCGCACCTGGTCCCCGGGAACAACATCTACGGGATGAACATCGGTTATCTGGTCAGGGACACCGTCGAATCGGTCACGGTGACCCAGCTCGGGTTCGACGACATCCTGGTCGGTTGGGGTTACAAGCTCTTCGACCACCCGCCGCTCATGATCGAAGGCACCTGGGTCGGGAACGGCAGCGCGTCCTTTGACTTCGCCACCCTCAACAACCACACCCGGTCGTTGGGTGGAGTCGACGAGCCATTTGACGACTTCGCACGCGAGAAACGCTTCCAACAGGCGCAGTCCATCGCGAACAAGGCCCAGGACTTTCAGACCGCGGAACCGAATACGCCGATGGTCCTCATCGGTGACTACAACGCGTTCCAGTTCACCGACGGCTATGTCGATGTCATCGGCCAGATCCGAGGCGAGGTGACTCCCTCGCACAACGTCCTGGCGGGCCCCGTCATCACCACCCCGCCCCTGGCCAATGAAATCGAGGGGATGCCTCCCGGCCAGCGCTACTCCTATCTCTACCGAGGAACCCACCAGGTCTTCGACCACGCCCTGACCAGCCGAGCCGCACAGCCCTATGTGACGGGTCAGCAGTACGGCAGGGGCAATGCCGACTCACCGGGTATTCTCATCACCGACGACACCGTCGCCGACCGGTCTTCCGACCACGATGGGATGGTGCTCTATCTCGATACGGCCTCGGTGCTCTTTGCCGACGGCTTCGAGACCGGTGACACCACGATGTGGTCGTCAGCGGCTCCGTAAGAAGACCACGAATGCCATAGCCGGCATCCGAATCAGCCAAATGCCGGTGAGACGCCCGCACCACAAGAACGGGCGGGTGGTGGCGCGGGCGTCTCGTCGGCGAAGTCCCGGGGAATTCGAATATCCATGGGCGGGATCGACCCCGCCCATTTTTCTTTGGGCTCGATGTAACTATTGCGGCCGCCCGGTCGTCTTCATTACAGGATGGAGAAAAACCGGTTCGATTCCACCGTATCGAGATATTCGAGGAGGGTCTTCACCTTCGCCTCGTATCTGCTGGGTGACCCGGCCGAAGCCGAGGACGTCACCCAGGAGGTCTTGATCAAGCTCTGGAAGAACGGTGAAAAAATTGATCCAGGCCGATTGGGAGCATGGCTGTTGACTGTCACTCGAAATGCCTGCACCGATATCCTCCGCCGCCGACAGCGGACGGCCAAGATCATTCCCATCCGTTCTGAGACACAGCCCCCGACTGATCACCCGAGCCCGGCGCCGAACCCGGAGAGTGTGGCGGCGGGAACGCAACTCGGCAAGAAGATCCTGAAGGCCCTGAGCGAGCTTTCGGAATCGGCCCGAACCGTGGTCATCCTGCGCGAAATCCAGGGATTGTCATACCGGGAGATCAGCGAGGTCACCGAGATCAACATCGACACCGTCAGGGTGATCCTGCACCGGGCGCGACGTCGACTCCGGGACTCCTTGAAGGAGGTGCACCCCCATGTCGTCAACGGTTGAACCCAGGTCTTGCGAGACGATCCTCGATCTCATCGATCCATGGCTGGACGACGAACTCGACGAATCGGTCGCGGCGGATCTTCGCCGACACCTCGATGCCTGCCCGAGCTGTTCCCGGGAGGCCGCGGCCGCCCAACAGATCCTCACAGAACTCCGGTCCCTTCCCGAATTCGACCCTCCATCGCGGGTAGTGGAACACGTTCGGCGGATCGTTGATCGGGATCCCACTTCCCACCAAGGTTTCTTCGGCAGGCGCCACCGACTGGGTTGGATGGCCGCCGCGGCGACTCTCGTACTGGCATTGGGCGCCGTCACGATCGGCCGCCAACAAACAGTTTCCACCAACGCCGAGGCGCGCCGTGCAGCTGCCGAGGTGACCTATGCCCTCGCCTGCGTCAGCAACATCACTCAACGCGCCAATCGCGCGGTCCGGACCGAGGTCATCGATCACCGTGTCATACCCGTGGTTGCCAACGGTCTCGGGCGACCATTTCAACGATTGTCGAACGGAATCTCGGAAGGCGCGTCCCCGGTGACGTTTCCCGAGACTCGCCACGAAGGGAACTCATGAAACGCCACGTCATCCGTCTCAGCCTCGCTCTGTTCCTCCTCGCCATTGCTGTGAACCCGGCCGCAGCTCAGGACACCCTCGGGACCTACCCCGTGGAAGACCTGGGAATACTCGATCCCGCCAACCTCGAAGTCGACATCAACCTCGAGGGATCGACCCTCAAGATCGCCGCCGGCGCCATGCAGGACCAGGATCCACGCCTCCAGGAACTGGTGTCCAACCTCACCCGCGTCCGAGTCCAGGTTGGCAGCATTGAAGGTATGGATCAGCGAGTGGTCACCGATCGAATCGCTGCGGTGGCGGCTCAACTCGAGGCCCAGGGGTGGGTCCCGGTGGTGCGGGTCGTGTCCGAGGGCGAGCAAATCCACATCTTCAGCATCGACGGATCGGACGGCAACATCGCCGGTCTCACCGCCCTGGTCAACGACGGCGGAGATGAGGCCGTGGTGGCGAATCTCGCCGGCAGTATCGACCCGGTGCTCCTGGGCAGCATGATCAGCCATCTCGGCGAGCTGGACTTCGATCAGTTCATTCTCGGAGATTCTGACGACGACTGAGCACGGCAGAGGTCGAAGATCCGTCCATCAAACGCCCGGGGTGCGGGCTCCGTATTCGGTGGGAGTACAATCGGAACTCACCGGATAACATGTATCTCGATTTTTATAACCTCAAGGCGCAGCCCTTCAACATCACCCCGGATCCCAGGTATCTCTTTTTCAGCCGATACCACCGGGAGGCTTTCGAACACATCATCTACGGCATCACCCAGCAAAAGGGCTTTATCCAGATCACCGGTGAGGTCGGGGCCGGCAAGAGCACGCTGTGCCGGGCGGTCCTCGATGAACTCGACGAGAACTTCTCGACCGCGTTGATCCTCAACCCGGTGATGACGGGCATCCAGCTCCTGAGATCGGTGCTGCGCGAACTCGGCCTCGATGATCGCGGCAACGACCGGGTTCGGCTCACCGACCGCCTCAACACATTCCTTCTCGAACGAGCCGCGGCCGAGAAGGACGTGGTGCTGCTCATCGACGAGGCCCAGGACATGACCCCCGATCTCCTCGAGCAGGTCCGACTGCTGTCGAATCTGGAAACCGACGACCGCAAGCTCCTTCAGATCGTGCTCGTCGGCCAGCCGGAACTCAGGACCATGCTGGCGGGCGACAGCCTGCGTCAGCTCAGCCAACGCATCACGGTCCGCTATCACATTGAACCGATCCGCAAAAACGAGGTGGATGCCTATATCCTGCATCGGCTCCAGGTGGCGGGCTCCAACGGCCGGCCGAGTTTCACCGCCGCGGCCTACCGCTCCATCTACCGTCACTCCCGCGGGGTTCCGAGGCTCATCAACGCCGTCTGCGACAAGACGCTGCTCTGCGGTTTTGTCGAGGAACGCGACCGGTTGGGCTACTGGCAGGTCCGCCGAGCGGTTCGGGAACTCGGCGGTAACGCGCGATGAGTCTCATCGGTGATGCGCTGCGCAAGACGAGACAGGAGGAGGCGGAACGGGAGAGTGAGCGCAAGGGGGTCCTTTTCTCCGCCAAGATCGCCAATCCCCCGACCCGCTCGAACCTTGGACTCGGTCTTGCTCTGGGTGCCCTCATCGCCGTCGCCGCCACCGTCGCCGGGGGCGGTGCGGTGTGGTGGCTCCTCGTCCGGGGCGAAGCAGCCCAACCTGAGGCGACCGGGAGCACTCCCGCGGTGACGACACAGGCCGTAGGGTCGAACGAATCTGCGAACGGGTCGCTCTCACCCTTGCCCACCAGATCGGGCGCGCAGACTCAAGCCGTCTCCACCGCCGGACTTTCCCCGGCATCGACGGCCAATGCAGAGTCGACTGATCTCGGGTCGGAACAACCCACGGCGCGACCCAACGTCGCCACCTCGGAAACGACGGATTTCGACGGGGGCTTCATCGGTGTCGAGGACGGCGCCGATGTCTATATCCTCGAGGCAAATCTCGGAAGGGTCAGACTCAGCCTCGACTACATCATTTTCCGGCCCGATGATCCGTTCGCCGAAATCAACGGCGTCGAGCTTCATCTCGGTGGGGTCATCGAGGGCTATCGGGTCAAGG
>CBESWV010000048.1:0-19492 GCA_965533305.1 uncultured bacterium
AGTTCCTCGACCGTGGCCTGCTGCACGCCTCTCACCGACCCGAATTTCTGCAGGAGTGCCTTTGACCGGCCGGGACCGATGCCGGGGACATTGATCAATTCGGTGGCGAGGGTGCGCTTGCTGCGGCGTTTGCGGTGGCGGCTGACGGCGAAACGGTGAGCTTCGTCCCTTGCGTGTCGGAGGACGAGGTGGGCCGGATCCGAAGGATCGAGACGGAGGGGTTCCGATGCTCCGGGCAGCCAGATCTCCTCCTCGCGTTTGGCGAGCCCCGCCATCGGCAGGACGAGGTCGAGGGAGTCCACCGCCGCCATCGCCGCATTGAGCTGACCGACGCCGCCGTCGATGAGGATGAGATCAGGCATCTCGGCGCCCTCATCCCGCAGTCGCCGGTAGCGCCGGGTGACGGCCTCCGACATGGAGGCGAAGTCGTCCACACCGTCGACGGTTCGAATGTGAAAGCTGCGATAGGAGCGTTTATCCATTCGGCCCTGGCGCCAGACGACGCACGATGCGGTGGTGTCCTTGCCACCGGTATGGGAGATGTCGAAACACTCCATGTGCTGCACCGGATTGTCGAGGCCAAGGGCCTCGCCAAGGCGACGGGCGAGGTGCTGAGCCTGGGATCTCGGGGCTCGGAAACGGAGATCGAACGCCGCCCGCGCGTTGTCGCGCGCCAGTGATACGCGACGGGCGCGGGGACCGCGTTTGGGCGCCGCCACATCCACGGCGCCTTCTCGGCGGTGGGCGAGCCACGACCGGAGCAGTTCGCGATCATCCTCGTCGAGTTCGACCGATGTCTCGATGGTGCGTGGAATGGCGGGGTTGGCCTCGTAGTACTGAGCGGTGAAGCTGGTCAGGAGCTCAGCCATCCCAACGTCCCCGACACCCTCGAAGTGGAACTCACGCTTATCCACCAGCTTGCCTTCACGGTAGGGGAGGACGCAGACCGTGGCGTGTTCGCCGTCGATGAAGGCCGCGAAGACATCGGCGTCGCCCCGGCCCTGCTGCTCGACGTCCTGAGGCTCACCGAGGCGGCGAACGACCGCGATGAGATCGCGATACCTCGACGCGAGTTCGAAGTTCTCGCACTCGGAGGCCGCCCACATGCTCGTCTCGAGACGGGGCAGGAGTTCGCGGTGGCGGCCGCCGAGAAAGAGTTTGAGCTCTTCGACCGCTCCGGCATAGGCATCGGCGTCGGTCAGCCCATCAACGCAGGGGCCGAGGCAGGCCTTCATGTGGTAGTAGAGACAGGGCCGCGGGAGCCTCCCGTCGATCTCGATGTGGCAGGTTCTGACCTGGAAATGGGTTCGTGCGAGATCCATGAGCCGGCGGGCCATCCGCTGGCCCATGAAAGGGCCGAAGTAGGTGTGGCCGTCGTTGGAAACCCTGCGGGTGAAGAGGACTCGGGGCCACTCTTCGCCGGTGGTGAGCTTGATGTAGGGATAGGTCTTGTCGTCGCGCAGGAGTACGTTGAACCGCGGGCGGAGCCGTTTGATGAGAGTGTTCTCGAGGATGAAGGCCTCGACCTCACTGGCGGTGACGGTGAAGGTGAGTCTGCGCGCCCGCGCCACCATCGCTTGGGTGCGTTCCGGCAGATCCGACCGACCGAAGTAAGACAGCACTCTTCGGCGCAGGTTTCGCGCCTTGCCGACATAAAGCACCTTGCCGTGTTCATCCGCCCACTGGTAGACGCCCGGCTGCTCAGGAGCCTCGTGCGCGCGTTCGAGGAGTGGGTGGGAGTCGGTCACGCCGATATCTTACCTGGACACGGACACGGCTACGGTTCCGCCTCGCACATCGAGAAACAAGTATCATCCTCCCGTGTACATCGCCGAGACCTTCACGTCCCTCCAGGGCGAGGGCATGCTTGTCGGGGTTCCGTCGTTTTTTATCCGGACCTCGGGCTGCAACATGCGCTGCCGTTGGTGCGACACGCCCTACACTTCGTGGCTGCCCGAGGGCGACCGGCGTTCGGTGGAGGATCTCGCGGCCGAGGCGCGGGCGTCGGGGGTTTCGCACGCGGTGGTCACTGGTGGTGAGCCGCTGCTCCAGCGCGAGATCGATATCCTCACGAGCGAACTGCGAACCGAAGGTCTGCACATCACAGTCGAGAGCGCGGGAACCGTCGATCCCGATTTCCACTGCGATCTGCTCTCGCTCTCGCCCAAGACCGCCAATTCGGATCCCCAGGGAGCGTGGCGGGATCGGCACCGCCGGTTGCGGACCGACCACGAGCCCCTTCGCCGCCTGATCGGCCGGTTTCCGGAACACCAGCTCAAGTTTGTCATCGCCGATGCTGACGATCTGGGTGAGGTTCTTTCGCTGATCGATGCCGTCGGCGGGATCGAACCGTGCCGGGTGCTACTGATGGCTGAAGGACGGACCGCCGCCGAGGTGGCGGAAAAGGCGCCGCTGGTCGCCTCCTTGTGTTCGGAGCATGGCTTTCGCTACACTCCGCGACTGCACCTCGACCTCTTCGGCTCAGGTCGAGGGGTGTGAGAGTTCCAACACAGGTAAGAAACATGAGTTTTTTTAGAATCGCCAAGACCTTCGAGGTCGAGTACGGCCACCGGTTGAGCAAGCATCCGGAGAAGTGCCGTTTTCCTCATGGCCACAGCCTCAAGATCGAGGTGGTGGCCCGCGGTCGGCTGCTCGATGACAACGACATGGTCTGCGACTACAAGGCGTTGAAGATGCTGGTCGTCGATCTCGTCGAAAAGCTTGACCACGCCATGGCCCTCAACTCCGATGATCCGCAGCTCGAAAGCCTCAATGCCATCGGTGAGAGAGTGCTCCTGTTTGAATCACAGGACCCGACGACCGAGGTTCTCGTCCGTTGGCTCTATCAGGAGATCTCGAAGCGAATCGACTCGGATGGAACAGTTCGAACCCCGTCGGGTGCGACCTACAAGATCCCAGAAGGGCTTCAGCTTGAACGTGTTCGGGTGTGGGAGACGAGTACATCCTGGGCGGAGTACGTTGGGATTGAATAGCCCCGTGCCGGCGTCCGCGTCCGCGGCCGACTACTCCCCGGCCAACCCCTTGGTTCAGCCCGACAGCGTCGCAGCCTGGTTGGAGGCCATCCCGCAACCCATCGCGCTCACCGGCGGCACCGGCTTTGTCGGCTCCCATCTCGTCGACACCCTGTGCAGTGCGGGACTGAAACCCCGGGTTCTCGTTCGCGATGCCGACAATCCGCGTTGGATCTCCGGAGTCGATGCCGATTGGGTTGAAGGATCACTGGAGGATCCCGGCTCGCTTCGGCGCCTGGTCGAGGGTGCCGGCACGGTCGTTCATCTCGCCGGGGTGCTTCGTGCCGGGCGAGAGAGCGAATTCAACATGGGCAACCGCCAGGGCACGGCAAACCTCGTGGCGGCGATCAAAGAGGTCGCGCCGACCACCCGTCTGGTGCACGTGTCGTCACTGGCGGCCGCCGGCCCGTCGCCGAATCCCGCGGGGAGGGCGCCCGCCGATCCTCCGATGCCGATCTCGGCATATGGTCGATCAAAGCTCGGTGGCGAGACCGAGGTCGCTGCTCTGGGTGAGGCGACCTGGTGGTGCATTCTGCGTCCACCGGCGGTCTACGGCCCCCGCGACACGGATATTTTCGAGTTTTTCAAGATGGCGTCGAAGGGATTGGCCGCCATCCCGGCCGGCGAGCGTTGGTTGACGATGGTGTATGTCGCGGACGTGGTACGCGCCGTACTGGCCGCGGCCGCGGTCGGCGCCCACGGAGAGATCTACCATCTGGGAGAACCCTCGCCGCAGCGGCTCGATGATATTTTTGATCAGCTGGCCGTGGGCGGCGCAGGGCGCGTACGGATCGTGCGGGTCCCTTCTGCTGTCATCCGTGCGGCCGGTGCTGCGGGAAGCGCCTTACAGCGGCTGGGTTGGCGTCGAATGCCCCTGACTCTGGACAAGACCACGGAATTGCTCGCCAGCCACTGGACCGCACAAACCGAAACCTCCCTCGATGCATTGGGGTTGGGGACCGGGACATTGTTCGCTCGAGGGGCGGATACCACCTGGCGGTGGTATCGATTGAAGCATTGGGTGCGCTAAAGTGGCGATAGTGACGAGTACATAAGAGGGGCTGCGGTGCCGCGCCTACGGAGAAGAATGGACGTTTTTCAAAAGGCATACGATTTCAAACACGCCAAAGAGGTGCGGGAGATGGGGCTCTATCTCTACTTCCGCACGATCGAGTCGGGTCAGGACCCGGTCGTCACCATGGACGGCCAGCGGGTCATCATGCTCGGGTCCAACAACTACCTGGGGCTCACGAATCACCCCGAGATCAAGGAAGCCGCCGGGCAGGCCCTGAGGAAGTACGGAACCGGTACAGCCGGATCGCGGTTCCTCAACGGGACCCTCGACATCCACGTCGAACTCGAGGATAAGCTGGCGGTGTTCATGGAACGCGAAGCCGCGGTTTGTTTTTCCACAGGATTCATGGTCAATACCGGGGTGATCTCGGCGCTCATCGGCCGCAACGATGTTGTTATTCTCGACAGCCTCGACCACGCCTGCATTTTTGACGGCGCTCGGTTGTCCTATGGACGGACCCTCAAGTACGCCCACAACGACATGGATGCCCTCGAGGAGCGCCTGCGCAGCATCAGAGAAGATCACGCTGCGATGATCGTGGTCGACGGGGTCTTCTCCATGGAGGGCGATGTCGCCGATCTTCCCAAGATCGTCGAGCTCAAGAAACGCTTCGGGACTCGATTGATGGTCGATGACGCTCACGGCATCGGGGTGATGGGCGCCAACGGTCGGGGCACCGCCGAACACTTCGGTCTCGATGACGAGGCCGATATCGTGATGGGCACGTTTTCGAAGTCCCTGGCGGGTGTCGGTGGGTTCGTCGTCGGCGATCACGATGTCATCGACTGGATCAAACACAAGGCGAGACCTGTGATGTTCTCCGCGGCGCCTCCGCCGGCCTCGGTTGCAGGGGTCATCAAAGCCCTCGAGGTCATGATTCGAGAACCCGAGCGGCGCCACCATCTGTGGGAGATCACCGAGTACATGAAGCGCGAGTTCATCAATCTCGGGTTCGACACAGGTCATTCCGCGTCGCCGGTGATCCCGCTGCTCGTGGGCGAGGATGTGACCGCGTTTGTGATGACCAAGCGACTCCAGGAGGAAGGCGTTTTCGTAAATCCCGTGGTCTCACCGGGTGTGCCTGAGGGTCGGGCTATGATCCGCACCTCCTATATGGCCACCCACACCAGAGATCACCTCGACCGGGCCCTCGAGGCGATCGCCAAGGTCAGCCGAGAGGTGGGAGTCATTCCTTGAGGGTTGAACGGGTTTCCGGGCGCGGCGATCTCGCGGCGTTCATCGATCTGCCCTTCACTCTCTACAAGAACGATCCCAACTGGATTCCGCCCATCAAGGCGGATGTGCGAAAGCTCCTCGATCAGGCCGAACACCCTTTCTACGATGGCGGTCGTGACGCCGAGCACGCGCTCTTTCTCGCTCGCGACGGCCGGAAGGTCATCGGCCGGATAGCGGCGATTCTCAATCACCGACACAATCGCGCGCACGACGAGAACGTCGCGTTCTTTGGTTTTTTTGAGACGGTCAATCGGCCCGATGTGGCGAATTCGCTGCTGGCGGCCGCGGAGAATTGGGCGCGAGAACGAGGCGTCGACGCAGTTCGCGGTCCGGCAAACCCTTCCACCAATTACGAGTGCGGATTGCTGGTGGAGGGCTTTGATCGGCCGCCGGTCCTCATGATGACCTACAACCCGCCGTGGTATGCCGATCTCGTTGTTGGCGCCGGGTACGCCAAGGCCAAGGATCTCTACGCCTATTTCTCACCGGTCCATGACGCCAGCCTCGAACGGCTGAAGAAGCTCGCCGCAAGGGCCCAGAAACGAAACCCCGGACTCACAACCCGAAGTATCGATCTCAAACAGTTCGACCGCGAGGTGGCGCTCATCAAGGAGCTCTACAACGCCGCATGGGAGAAGAACTGGGGATTCGTTCCGGTGAGCAACGCGGAGTTCGACGCGTTGGCCAAGGAGCTGAAGGGCCTCGTTCACCCGGATTTGGTGCGCATCGCATCCATCGACGACGAACCGGTTGGTTTTATTCTCACGGTCCCCGACTGGAATCCGGTGCTCGCCGACATCGGTGGGGCGTTGTGGCGGCATCCAATCAAGCTCATCCGGCACCTGCTCTTCACCAAGCCCGAGTCGCTGACCGGGATCCGTTTGATCCTGCTCGGGATGAGGGAGGAATTTCGAAATCGCGGGATCGAGAGCCTCCTCTTCGCCAACGGGATCGAGATTGCGCTGGCGGCCGGCTACGAGTGGTGCGAGTATTCGTGGATCCTCGAGGACAACGAACGCACCAAGGGCGCAGTCCGCCTCATGGGCGGCGAGCTCTACAAGATCTACCGGATGTATGAGAGGGAGTTAGGAGTTTAGAGTCAGAAGGGGGGGTGTTCGACGCAACCCAATCTTTCAACTCTCAACTCATCACTCTCAGCTTTTTCCGCATAGCGGCGAGCCCTTGGTCTTCGCGCCGCCGGTTGCCTTGAGAAACCGCCGGGTGAGGCTCTTGATCATTGCCTTCACCTCTCGCTTTATTCTGCCGTTGGGAATCGGGATCTGGGCCGCGGCCAGGGCTCCGTGCCCGCCGCCGAACCCGCGCCGGCCGCCGAGGTTGCGTGCGATCCGGCCCGCGTTGCCGTCCCGCTCGCTGGTTCGAAGGCTGAGGTGGATCCAACCATCGATGACGCCGATGCACATGGTCCAGCTGACATCCTCGGCGCGGAGCAGTAGATCCGCCGCCTCCGCCACCATTTCGGGCGAGTCGAGCTCTCCGAGATCAGAGACGATGCGGTTGCCGTAGACCACCGCCTTGCCGAGCGCCTCCCTGAGCTTGGAAAAATAGCTGTGCGGCAGCGGTGCGGAAAGGACTCGCCCGAGGACCCGGGCATTGGCCAGGGGGTAGAGCGCGAGATAGGCATCGACATCGGCCTTGGTGCTCTCCCGTCCGAGGTCCTGGGTGTCCGAGCGGATACCGTAGATCATGGCCGTCGCGAGGCGGGTAGGGATTTCGATCCCCGCCGCGTCGAGGTATTCGTAGAGCATGGAGCACGTGGCGCCGTAACGGCTGCGGACATCGGTGAACCTGGCCGAGCGGGTCTCTCGTCTGATGGGGTGATGGTCGATGACCACGTCCAGACGGACCGAAGGGTCAAAATTGACGTTGCCGGCCCCGGGTTGGGCATCGACCATCCCGATGCGGTCGAATCGATCGAGATCGATGGACTCGAAATCGCGGGTGTTGAGCCTGAGGTAGTCGAGAAGCGCCTTGTTCTCGGCGCGCCCGACGGCCCCGGTGTGGGCCACCGAGCATGCGATTCCGTGGAGATGCTTGGCGATCTCCCGCAATGCCGCGGCCGCGGCGAGCGCATCGGGGTCGGGGTTGTTCTGAACCACGATCAGCATGGTCTTGGCGCCATCGAGAATGGAGGAAAGCCGGGCGAGTCGGGTCGCCGGCGTCGTTACGCGTGCCATCAGACGGCCGGTTCCACGATTATTTTCAACTTGCGCTTGATCGATGATTGCACGGTCTTTCCTTCGGCGGTCAGTATAGCCTGGAGTGTGTAGCGGGTGGATTTGGTGGCGCCTTTCGGGTTTGGTTCGGCCCATTTCGGGGCGAGTTCCTAGCCCATACCACCAGTATGAACCACGAGTTCGCCTCACGATGGCCTCGATCGTCTCTCCGAAATCCATCCGCCGTCTATGCGTTACACCGTCCCAGAGATGTAGAATACCCGCACGGAGGCTGTGTGATACGTCGAGGTTGGTTTCTGACCCTGTCAGCGGGAGTGGTCGTCGCCCTCCTGGGTGTCCTGGTTCTCGGATCGGTTCGATTCGGGGTTGCTCGAAGCCGTCTCCCCGAGCGGGGGTTCAGGGTCGAGCAGCTGGCGGGCTGTCCGGCCGAGGTGGAGATCCGTCTCGATGGAAATGGAATTCCGCACATTCGCACCGACGACGAAAGAGCCCTCTGGTTTGCTCAAGGATATGTCCACGCGCGGGATCGCTTCTTCCAAATGGAGCTGGCGCGCCGGCTGGCCGCCGGTCGGCTTTCCGAGTTGATGGGCGCTCGCGCCCTGACCAGCGACCGCAAAATGAGGACGTGGAGGCTCGCCGCCTCGGCACGACGCCAGGCCGCGCTGCTCGACGGCGAGTCGAGGGCGGTCCTGGATGCCTACGCCGCGGGTGTGAATGCGGCTCTCGAGGAATTCGGTCGGTGGATCTCGCCCGAGATCTGGCTCGTGGGCGTCGACCCGGAGCCGTGGACACCGGAGAACTCACTCGCGGTGACGCTGCTGCTCCAGCTCAATCTGAGTTGGTCCATGGGCGAGGAGTTCGAGCGGGCCGACCAACTGACGCGTCTCGGGCGCGATCGCGCTCTCGATTTATGGGGTTGGTCCCCAAGTGAAATTAGGGCGTGGATCCCACCGGGCGATCTCGCGGTTGAACCTCGAGAGGATGATGAGCCCATCCGTTCACCGCTATCGGGGGCGGGTTCCAACAGCTGGGCGCTGGCGCCCGAGAAAACCTCCACCGGTCGAGCTCTCGTTGCCACCGATCCACATCTCGGCGTCCATCTTCCGGGACCGTTTTCTCTGGTCCATCTCAACGGACCTGGAATCCACACGGTCGGTGCGTCGCTGCCCGGCACCCCCGGAGTCTTCATGGGTCACAACGAGCACGTGGCATGGAGCCTCACCATGGCGATGCTCGATGATCAGGATCTCTTTGTCCTGACCCTCGACGAAGAAGGTGAGAACGAGCTCGTCGACGGGGTCTGGCTGCGATTGAGGACGGTGACCGAGGAGATCAGAGTTCGCTGGGAGGAAGATCCGGTCGTACTCAAGGTCAGAATGTCGGAACACGGCCCGCTGGTTCGCGACTCGGGCACCCAGGCGTTGGCGCTCGCCTGGACCGGTCGATCAGGTAATGGAATCGTCCGTGCGTTGCTCGAACTCAATCGGGCGGTTTCGGCCGAGGACGCGGGTCTGGCCTGGGACGGCGTGATCGGTCCGTCGCTCGACCTCGTCGCAGCCGACACCGGCGGCCACATTCATCACCGGGTGGTCGGTTTGGTTCCGGATCGCGGCCGGGGAGCCGGTCGCCTGCCCGCTCCGGGGGCAGATTCCAGGTGGGGGTGGCGAGGATTTCTGCCCCTGGGGCGCAACCCCGCCAGCCTCGATCCCGAAAGCGGCGTCCTGGCCGCCGCGAATCATGATTTCTATGCAGAGGGCGATTTCCCCTTGCGGGATCGGCTGCCCGGCGATTTTGCGTCACCCTGGAGGGTGCGCAGAATTCGGCGGATGCTCGAGGCGCGTGACGACTGGGACATAGGTTCAACCGTGGAGCTGCAGCGGGATGTAGTCTCGGAACGCGCCATCGCGATCCTCAAGTTGATTCGCCCGGACCTCAGCGAGCATGGCGGACCGAGCGCGGCATCGCTCCTCGAGTGGGATGGCCGGATGGGCGAAAGCGAGCCGGCTCCACACATCTTCTCCCGCTTCCTTCTGGAACTTGGATCTGAGGTCGGGGCCGATGAGTTCGGCCGGCCCGCTGGACTTGAAACCGAGTACCTGGTGCGCCTCCTGGCCGGTGGGATGGGCGATGAGTGGTGGGACAACCGCACCACCGAGGACATTGAAACCCGGGCTGACGCGATGAGGCAGGCCCTCGATCATGTCGATGGTATGAGGATCGCCAGTGCCTGGGGTGATGTGCATCAGATCGTCTTCAGGCACCCGCTCGGCGAGATCCCCTTTGCCGGTCGTCTCCTCGCCCGATCGTGGGATCGTGGGCCGTTTCCCGCGGGGGGCGACAACGTCACCGTCGAAGCCAACTACTGGGATTATCGACACCCATTCGACGTCGCGGCCATGCCGGCACTCCGCCTCGTAACCGATGTCGGGAATTGGGATGAGGCGGTGGCGGTGATGCCCCTCGGTCAGTCGGGGCGGCCGTGGTCGTCTCACTACGCCGACCAGATTCAGCTCTGGTTGGGGGGAGGGGTATTCACGCTGCCGTTCGGTGAAGCGGCCGTGGAGGCTGCCACTGAGGCGAGACTGATTCTGAAACCGGAAGAGTAGAACGCTCCCGAAGTCACGAATTACGAATTTTGAATTATGAATTGAGGACAACGGATTGAGGTTCGAGCGAAGGTGCGCTTGCCCCGACGAATCGAAGGCTGTGGAGTCTCGCGGGCGGGACGCCCGCGCCACAATGGACCGTGCGATGTTGTGGTGCGGGCGTCCCGCCCGTAGGGAGTCGGAACGGGTCAGAGAGGGTCGAGGATGGCTGTGACGCTCGCTATCGTGGTTTGTGGGCCTCAGCTCGAGGTTGCTCTCAGCGGTCCTTCCCAGGGCGTCGCTTCGCTGGTTCGGTTGGCTGGGATCTCTCCGCGATCGACCCTGGTGTTGGCGGCGGCAGATCTGCTCGTCGAGGACGCCGGCCTCGAGCCCTCCGCCATCGAGTGCGTGGTCATCAGCCGGGGACCAGGTTCCTTCACCGGGATTCGTGCGGGCGTCGCGACGGCTCAGGGGCTGGCGGCCGCCACCGGAGCCGAGATCATCGCCTACGACTCGCTCCTCGTTCAGGCGGCGCGGTGTCGACCGACGACCGTTGTGTGGTCGGCGCAGCCCGGTCGAAGGGGCGAGGTCTATGCGCGGTCATTCGCGATCAACATCGAGGGCAGGCCGGAACCGCTCATGGATATCGAGATTCTCCCGATCTCGGGACTCGGCGATCATGGACCATGGGTCGCCTCGGATTCCCTTGATCTGGGCGAGGCCGAGCGGGTGACGCCGGCGAGGAGTGCGGCCGAAGCTCTGCTCCTGCTTGCCGATATGGGTGCCGAGCCGCAAACGCTGGAACCGCTCTATGTCGAAGGGCCGCCCATTCACAAGGCGAAAAAGCCGTGAGCGACGCCCCTCGCACCTCCATGCGTGCGATCCAGCCGGGCGACATCAGGGCTCTGGCGGCGGCTGAGGTCGACTGTTTCGATGACGCCTGGCCCGAATCGTATGTCGCCTCGGAACTCTTCGCGCCGGCGCGTTTCCACCGGGTGCTGGTCGATCCGGGTGGCATTCTCGCGGCCTATCTCTTCTCCGCCTGGCAGTATCTCAATCTGCACATCCTCAAAGTCGCGACGCTACCGGCTTTTCGCCGATTCGGTCTCGGTACCAAACTCATGCTCGTCGCCGAAGAGCATACGAGGGAAATGGGCGGTGAGACCCTGACCCTCGAGGTTCGGATGACCAACGTTGCGGCCATCGGGCTCTACGAATCCCTCGGCTACGAGCGCAATGTTGTGCGTCCGGGCTACTACGCCGACGAAAGCGACGCGCTGACCATGACGAAGTGGGTGGGGGAGTACTAGCAAGCAATTCGTCGAACGAATTGCGGTGGCGGTCGCCTCGCTCCCGCCAGTTCGGACATGCGGACAGGAGTTGTTGAAGTGAACCATCGCATTGAGGTCACGCGGACCCGGTGCCTGGCTCACTGTTCACCGCGAGAAGCTCCCTGACACCGCTCCCATCGCGCTCCGGGCAGGCGAAGAAGTCCCTTACGGTCCCGCCACCGCCTGTAGCGTGTCGTACGCGCTTGCCGATGTGTCGGGTCGATAGTCCGCGATCACCACCCATCGGGTACGATCGGGATCGAGATACCGGGCGATGACTTCGAAGGTGTAGTCGCCGGTTCCACCATCGACGAGGGTTGTGATCTGTGCTGTGCCGGCCGTACGCACAAGGGGAACCAATGATGAGTTTTGCGGTTCCTCGTAGATGAGCGCGGTGAGGGTGGCGTTGTTGGCTGCCGAGAGGGTTGCTCCGCTTGTGTTTGTGATCCGCGCGTTGAACCGCAGCAGATTCCCTTCGCGAATTGACGTGACCGTCATCTGAGCATTCGGCGTCCGCTGCAGTGAGGTGTCCACCATGTCGCTGTAGACGCTGATGTAGTTCACCGAGCCTGCGCTCACGTCGTGTCCGCTGTCGACCTGCGCCAGGGGCAGATAGACGGTGCCGGGTTGTCCGTAGCCTTGAAACCAGCGATCAACCCGGCCGCCGAGGGGAGCGTCGACATCCTGTTCGATGAAGAGCACGTTTGAGTCTTCGTAGTCGGCCTTGAGCTCTTGGAGCGCCGTCCCGGCGCTCGTGCAGGCTGGTCAACCGGGGCGGAGGAATGACTCGAAGACGACGAGGCGATCGAGTGACTGTGGGGCCGTACTCTCGGCTTCACCGAGTAGAAAGACGGCGTCGCCGGAACCATTGTCCACCACCGAGGCGTAGGTGATGAAGCTCCCGCCCTCTGTGGTTGTGCGGACGACGGCGTAGCCATCGGGGACGTCATCGGCGCCGGCGGCATGGAAGGCATCGTTGACCTGCCGGTGATCATAGGGTTTGAGCGTTCGAGTGACCGTGCCGAGGTCTGTGCCGTCGGCGGCGAAGAGATCGATCTCAATCTTGGTATTTGTGCCGACTAGATTGACAATGCCGATGTTGGTGCGGAATCCGGCGGATGGATCCGGTGATCTGGAGAGCAGGATCAAGGTCGCTTCGCTGCCAAAGCCGAAGCCATCGTTCACAGCCACCGCCGGCACGGTCTGACCGTAGGTCCCGCCGGGGTCGTCGTTGTAGGTCCGGCTCGTGGCGAGGATTCGACCCTCGGTTGCGGTGATCCGCAGCGCCGAAGTGCCGGTGTAGCCGAACTCGGTATCGAGGAGGTTGCCAAAACGGAGGCTCTCGCCCGCACCGACGGTGCCCTCGACGGCGATTGGGGCGCTGTTGTCCCTGCCGCTCTCGAGGAGCTCGATGGTGAAGGCTGCCGCTTGGGTCTCGGGCGCCTTGATCTGGAGATCGGTCCGCCAGTTGGTCTGGTTCGCCCCTTCCGCGTTGGCCGCTGCGGGCAGGACCAGGGTCTGAGCCGTTACGTTTGCGGCTGTCATCACCGCGACCACGATTCCAACGATCCAACGTGACATGGCTACCTCCGGGCGCATTTGCCGGCGGCAGTCTACCGCGTTTTCTGTGGCGATGTGACTACGGGAACGTAGTTGCCCATGCCCCGGTTCCGCCACTCTCGAAATCGTCTCTGAATAGGGTGGTGGTGGAGAAGTCGAGATCGTCGAGTCGGGTTCGTACGGGTTGGCCGGTGAAGTTCTGCCAGGTGACGAAATACACCAAGGCCGCCATGGCTCCCGTGGGTGCGATCGACTCGTCGGTCTCGAGGTGATACCAGGTATCCAATAGGGGATGGCTGCCCGTGACGTCCGCGCCGACCTCGATTAACAAGGTGCAACCGACGTCGCTGTAGTAGTAGACCGACATGCGGGTACTCCCGACCTGCATGACATCGGGATCGTCCGGCCAGTTGTGCCACGCAGAAGCGACATAGCCCGTCAACTCGGTGACCGGGACGCATTGACGGCACCAGACCCTGGCATTGTTTGCCACGCCGTCGACGTCGTGTTGCATCGATCCGGAAACGGGCGATTCGGATCGGTCTTCGGTGCTCCATGATGCGAGACCGTCGCTTGAGGTGCAGGTCCAGCCGGTGAGTTGATCGGCTGTGTCAAGACCAGGATTGACGAGCAGATTCTGCGCGAGGACCGGCGGGGTGATGATGAGAACGATGGAGACGGCGATCGTGAGTCTGGCCATGGGCTGCTCCCTCCGGTTGGTCATGGTTCGCAAAAAAACCGTTGCGTTGAGATTCTCATCTCAAGGTATGCGTTCACCGCCGGAATTTCAAGATGAGTCTCAAGCGAGATTACCTGCGCGTGAGTCGTCTTTTTGATGGTACGTGGTCTCTGTGCCGGCGAGACGCCAGCACTACAAAGGGCTGAGGTTTGTTGTAGAGCCGGCGTCTCGCCGGCTTGATGGTGAGGAGGGTAGGAAGACCTCAGTGTCCGATTCTCAGTTTTTGCAAGAGGATCGTTTGTTATCCGTTGACGGCGATGAATTCACGAACGCCGTGGCGAAGGAGAAAGGAACGTTCGACCCGAAACGGTTTAAGCCAGCGTTCGACCTTGGCGGGGGGGAGATCGGGCGCGGGCGTGCGTTGGGGGGTGGTCGGTCGATAGGTCAGACGACCGGAATCAAGGAGTTCGTAACGCGATGGTTCCGCCGGCATGGTCTCCGTGGTGATGACCATGACGTGGATCCTGGCGCCGGGTTCGGACACGGTTGCGAGATGGCGGGCCAGAAGCGTCGGCTGGTCATCGACAAGGTAGTCGAGGAGATCCCACATGAGAATCAGGCCGAAGCCGATGTCGTCCCTTGGCAGCAGACGGTCGAGCATGGCGGAGAAGGCCTCTGGCTCGAGCGAGCGGAGGCCCTCCAGGCCGTCGGTGCGAAGCAGAGGGACGATTCTGACACCGGTTCCGATGGTGGCGTAGTACTCCAGATTGGTCTGCAGGGCGGTGCCGAGATCGAGAACTCTGACCGGTTGTTCCGGATCCAGGGCGGCCAAGATCTCGGTGAGAGCCGGCGAGTCGTGGACGGCTGGTTCGCCGTCCTTCTCGGTGACGTCGACATCTCCCCCAAGGGCGGTCGGCGAGACCGCCCGAGCTTTCTGCAACCAGCGCATTCAGACTTTGGCGGTGCTTGTTTTCTCAGCCTTGGACGACGGCGGCGGCATGGGATCGGTCTTGGTTCGCTCGGCCGAGGCCGGTTTCGATTCCTGACGGTGGGCGGGCGGCGTCTTTCCCGACATATCGATGCTGCCGAGGAAGGTGGCGCCATCCTCGAGCACAACACGCGGGGCGGTGATGTCGCCGGTGACCTTGGATGCCGAACGCAGGGCGACCTGCTCCTGGCCGCGGACGTCGCCGTCGACTTCGCCCTCGATGGTCACCATCCGCGCCTTGATGTTCGCCTTGACGCGGCCCTCGGGACCGACGGTGACGTTGTGCTGTTTGAGATCGACGGTGCCCTCGATTCGTCCCTGAATATGGAGATCCTCGTCACCCGTCACGTCACCGCGGATGGTGATGGATCTGCCGATGGTGGCCGCTTCGTCGGATGCGGAAACCGCGGGTGCCGCGCTTTTTGATCGCGGCGCCGTGATCATGCCTGCTGATGTATTGGTTGTCGGACTCGACTCATCGTCTTTCTTCCACATGGGCCCTCCCGGAAGTCGATGGTTGAACGTAGAGTTAACCGTACCGTCGGGGATCCCGCCCGGAAAGTGCCCGGGGTCACTCTTTTGGAGGATCGGCGACGCCGGCCATCCGGTGCGGTCGTACCCACGAGTCGAACTCGTCGGCGGTGGCGAGACCGAGCGCCACGGCCGCCTGCCTGAGGGTGATCCCTTCAGCGTGGGCCATCTTGGCGACCCGGGCGGCGTTGTCGTAGCCGATATGGGGATTGAGGGCCGTGGCCAGCATGAGGCTCGACTCGACGTGGGTGGCGATCCGCTCGACATCGGGTTCCATCCCGGCGACGCAGTTATCGGTGAAGCTCCGGCATGCATCGGTGAGGAGGCGGCTCGACTGCAGCAGATTGAAGATCATCACGGGTTTGAATGCGTTGAGCTGGAGGTGGCCTCCGGCGCCGGCGATGCCGATGGTGACATCGTTGCCCATGACCTGTGCGGACACCATGGTCAGCGCTTCGGCCTGGGTCGGGTTGACCTTGCCCGGCATGATCGACGAGCCCGGCTCGTTGGCGGGCAGTCTCAGTTCACCGAGGCCCGCACGCGGGCCGGAAGCCAAGAGTCGAACGTCGTTGGCGATCTTCATCAACGACACCGCGGTGGTGCGCAACGCGCCGCTGGCGGCGACGATGGCGTCGTGGGCGGCGATGGCGGAAAAGCGATCGCCGATGGCGGTGAACCCGAGACCGGTGATGGCGGCGATCCCGGCCGCCGCTCGGGGGCCGAAGTCGGGGTGGGCGTTGAGGCCGGTCCCCACAGCGGTGCCGCCGATGGGAAGCTCGAGGAGATCGTTGACCGCGGCGTCCAGTCGGGGAAGGTTGGCATCGATCTGTTGAGCCCAGGCGTCGGCCTCCTGGCCGAGGGTCAGAGGAACCGCGTCCATGAGGTGGGTGCGGCCGATTTTGACCACATCGCGCCAGGCATCGGCTTTGGCCCGGAGTGTCTCGCTCAGGCTCACCAGAGCGGGGCGAAGACCGTCGGCGATGGCCCCTGCGGCGGCGATGTACATGGCGGTTGGAAAGACATCATTGGATGACTGTCCGCGGTTGACGTGGTCGTTGGGATGGACCGGGTCTTTGCTTCCCAGAACACCGCCGGCAAGTTCGATGGCCCGATTGGCGATGACCTCGTTGGCATTCATGTTGGTCTGGGTTCCGCTGCCCGTCTGCCAGATCACCAACGGGAAGTGGTCGTTGAGTTCGCCCTCAATCACCTCGTCGGACGCGCGGATGATGAGCTGGGAAACACCGGGCTCGAGCTCGCCGAGTTCGGCGTTGGCGGCGGCCGCGGCCCTTTTGACGATGCCCAGGGCTCGGATGAGTTCGGCGGGCATTTTCTCCCCGCCGATTTTGAAGTTGGCGAGCGACCGCGCGGTCTGCGCGCCCCAGTAACGGTCGGCCGGGACTTGGATCTCACCCATGGTGTCGGACTCGATTCGCTGAGACATGGTCACTCTCCCAATGAGTGCAACGCGGGGAAGAGGCCGGGCGTTCCCACCGGCACATGTCCAACCCGCACATCTCACCGGATAATCGACCGCGGTGGACATCGCCGTCATGGCGAGACCCGTTGAGAAGTACGGGTCAGCTGGAATCGCGGTAAACTAACGGCTGTCATGCAGAGACTCGGAGAAATCCTCATCGAGCGCGGTGTTCTCTCGTTGACCGAACTCCACACCGCTTTGGAAACCTGCCACCGGACGGGCGGTCGACTCGGCACCCAACTCCTCGATTTCGGTTATGTCGAGGAGCGGATGCTGCTCGATGCTCTGTCGAAGCAGCTCGGAGTGCCGAGCACGATCAAGGTCAAGCTCCTCCACGCGCCGCTCAGGGTCCGTAAGATGCTTCCGACCCAGATGGGGCGGCGGTTGCAGGCGGTCCCCTTCGAAGTCACCAAGGCCGGGATCAAGGTGGCCATGACCAACCCCAGCGATCGGGCGGCCATGGATGAGATCGCCGGCCACTTGAAGGAGAAGGTCCTTCCCCACGTGGCCACCGAAGCTGCGGTGCTCGCCGCCCTCGGTGGGGCCGAGAACGATGATGCCGATTGGTCGCCCGGGGTCGAGCCGTCGGTCGTCAAAGCCCGGCGCAGCGGCGATGTCGAAGGATGGAACCGGTTGTGGGAACAGCCGAGATTCCAGGTGGGGTCGCTCTTTCGACCGATTCCAAAACGGACACGGAGGGTTAAGGTGGCGCTCGCCTCCTTCCCCGATCTGACCGCTGTGACATCGCGGCCGGCGGTGCGGTACGAACTGCGGGTTGACGAGTCCAATTTCTCCGAACTCATCTTCGAGGCGGACAGCCGCGACGAGATCGGAAGCCTCCTGGCTCGGTACGTCGCCTCTCGATACGATCGGGTCTGCGTCTTTTCGGTTCACAAGGGGACCGTCAGCGGATGGATGACCCGCGGCCGTTCGGTGGTTCTCGAAGATCTCCAGAGTTTCTCAGTTTCTCTGGATGAACCGTCGATCTTTGCCGATGTCGGTCATGCGGACAGCTATGTCGGCGCCATTCTGGAGAATCGCGCAAACACGGATCTGATCCGGGCAATGGCGGACCCTGCACCCATCGAGGTCCTGGCGGTCCCGGTGCGGGTCAAACAGCGTCTGGTCGCATTCGTGCTCTGCGATGATCCCGGGCACCCGGCATCGCAGGAGCACCTGAACGAAGTCGTGACCGCCAGCCAGAAGGCCGGGGTTGCGCTCGAAGTCCTGATTCTGCGCAAGAAGCTCCTGAGCTGAAGGGGAGTGTGAGGAAGTTAGAAGGTGAGGGAGTTAGAGGGTCAGGTGAGAAAACCCTTCAGACTTACCTCCGGTCCTCAAACCCCCGATGCTCCTCACCCCCTCACCTCCTAACCTCCTAACCTCCTAACTTCCTCACTATTGTGAACCGATGAACGAGTGAGCATTCATCGGTCGATACCGGGTGATTCGGGCGTATAATCCCGGTGAGCTCTCGTCCGGAGTCACCGGATGAGAAGCGATGATGGAGGTGCCGATGCCGGCCTATGACGATCTGGTCGAGACGTTTGTGGAGTTGATCCGGAGGGCTTCGACCCAGTTGCCCGATGATGTGGTCCGCGCCCTGGAGCAGGGCAAGGCCAAAGAAACTGAGACCGGGCTCGCCGGCAAGGCGCTCGGCACCATTCTCGAAAATGTCGATTTGGCGCGCTCGATCTCGGCGCCGATCTGCCAGGACACCGGAACACCCGTGGTCTGGATCCATCATCCGGTTGGTGTCTCGACCCGCGCCCTCGGCGCCCAGTTCCGGGAAGCCGTACACAAGGCGACGGAGCAAAGGTACCTTCGGCCCAATGCCGTCGACACCCTCACCGGTCGCAACACCGGGAACGGTGCCGGCAGGGGTATCCCGTTCCTCCATTTCGAGGAGTGGGACGAGCCCCGGGTGGAAGTCCGGATGATCCTCAAGGGCGGCGGCAGCGAGAACGTCGGCGCCCAATACAGGCTGCCTGATTCGCAGTTGAAAGCCGGCCGCGATCTTGAAGGCGTTCGTCGCACCGTGCTCGACGCGGTCTTCCAGGCCCAGGGCAAAGGCTGTGCTCCAGGCGTCCTTGGAGTCTGTGTCGGCGGCGACCGGGTTTCCGCCTTCGAGATGTCCAAGCGCCAGTTGCTTCGACCCATCGTCGACACCAATCCGATCCCCGAACTCGCCGAGCTCGAGGAGCGGTTGCTGCGCGAGGGCAATCAACTCGGTGTCGGACCCATGGGATTCGGCGGCAAGACAACCTTGCTCGCAGTCAAGATGGGCGTGCTCGATCGGCTCCCCGCGTGTTACTTCGTCACGGTGACCTATATGTGCTGGGCCGATCGTAAAGCAACGGTGAGCATTGACGAAGGAGGAGAGGCGACATGGCTGAACTGAAGCTTCCGGTGAGCGAGGAGGAGATCCGCAAGCTCAAGGTCGGTGATTTTGTCGAGCTCACTGGGCGGATGATCACCGGTCGCGACACGGCCCACCATTGGCTGATGCAGGATGTCCGTGAGGACGTCATGCCGTACATGAAGGACACAGTCATCTATCACTGTGGACCCGTGATCGCCACGAACGACGACGGCAGCTACGATTTTGTCGCCGCGGGGCCGACCACCTCGATCCGCGAGGAGCCCTATCAGGCTGATGTCATCGGTCGTTACGGTCTGCGTGGGGTGATCGGCAAGGGCGGCATGGCGGGTAGGACCCTCGCCGGCCTCGGGGAACACGGTGCGGTCTATCTCCACGCCATCGGCGGAGCGGCCCAGGTGCTCGCGCGGGCGATTCCCAAGG
>CBESWV010000049.1:0-18965 GCA_965533305.1 uncultured bacterium
CCCGGTTTTCCAACTCGACCCGAGGTTCGCGATCGATGGATCCACTCGTCGGCGGTGCAGCGATTCGAACGGGGCGAGATCACCCCTCAACGATTCGCCGAAGGCGTCATCGAGGAACTGGAGATCGATCTCGCGCCTCCGGACTTCCTCGTGAGGTTCGTCGACTGGGCGCGGGAGCCGTCCCCAGAGGCGATTTCCCTTCTCACGAGACTCCGTCACGACCATCGAATCGCCGCTCTGAGCAACGCGAACGAACTCCACACGCCGCTTCACCGCCGGCGTTTCGGATCTGTCATCGAGACATTCTATTTCTCGGACGAAATCGGCGCGGTCAAACCCGATCGGGCCATCTTCGAGCACGTCATCGCCGACCTCAATGTTCCGCCGCACCGGATCGCGTTCTTCGACGACACCCCGGTCAATGTCGAGTCGGCTCGCGAGGCGGGTTTCGTCGCCCACGCCGTTGACGGATTCGCTGCACTTGGATCTCGGCTCGATCGTCTCGGCCTGCTCGATCCTTCACTCGAGTGAGGTGTGTGAATCTCGATTCACGCAGAATATTGTGATCAGCATTCCGGTGACCGAGTCCGCTCGGATGTTGCCTTGGCCTGCCCCTCTCCGTTTTCCCGTACCACCGCACGATGCGTCTCGTGCGGGCAGTCGGCGCCGGCCGGACACACCAGATCGAAGTCTGCGGAGGTCGTGGCCGGTTCGGACACTTCCTCGGCAACGTTGGCCTTCCGCGAGTAGCTCAGGTGGCGCACAAGAAACACGAAACCGATCAGGAACGAGATCACCAGCAGGTACTCCAGTCCCTTGGTCTCGAAGATGTTGACGTAGTGCATGGATTCCATCATGGTCTTGTCTCCGCGGCAAAGCTCATGCCGCCCTGCGATCCGATTCCTGCTGCTCGTTCGTCCAGAACGGCGCCTCGCGTAGCACCGGCATGCGGTTGACGATCCAGCGGAAGACCCAGATTTCGGTGAAAATCACCATCAGGGTGATCACGATCTCCCCCAGCGACGGGTAGTAGGGGTTGGTCGAGGTCCAGTTGAAAGCGATGATCGACACGTTCAACCGGTTGAGGATGATGCCGACGAGGGCGGCGATCGATGCGATCTTGACCAAGGTCACGCTCCGAGTCGTTACCGCGCGGATGAAGAGGACGCACGGGATCAGCACAAAGCCGATGACTTCGACGGTGTACCACCAGAACCAGGGATCGCCGATATAGCTCCAGTGCTTGCCGTGGACAAAGATCAACACCTTGAAGAAGAGGTAGAGGAACATGGCCATCCCGGCGCCCTTGCCGAGACCGAGGACGATCTCGTCGAAGGACCCGTGGCGTTTGGGGTCGATCTGGTCGGCAAAGACACGATGGCTGATCGAGCCCTCGAAGATGATCATCGACAGACCGGCAAAGATCGACGACACCAGAAAGAGGATCGGCAGGAACTCGGTGTACCAAAGGGGGTGGATCTTGGATTTGGCGAGCAGGAAGAGGGCGCCGAGACCGGACTGGTGAAGGGTCGACAGAGTGACCCCGAAAATCACCGTGGCGAGGGTGAGGCCGGCGAGCACTTTGCGCACCCTGCGCAGGCCCAGCCATTCGGCTACAACCGGTGAGAACTCGATGAACTCGGCGAACATGTAAAGCATGAAATGCCAGGCGACCAAGAAGAGGATCGAGTTGTAACCGAAAGAGTTGCCGATGATCGGGTTGATGATGTTCCACGGTCTGCCGAGGTCGAGCACGAGCGCGCCGGCGTAGAACATGTAGGCGAGGAGACCGTTAAGGACGGTCGCCCTGACGATGGGGTGGTACTTCTCGGCCTTCATGATGTAGACCATGAAGGTGACGACGTACGCGCCTCCCGCGAAGGCCACCCCGGTGACGACGTCGAACCCGATCCAGAAGCCCCACGGGGTCTCCTGGGAGAGGTTGGTGACGGCCCCGAGGCCCTTCGCGAAACGGATCACAACAAGCACCGCGCCGAAGAGCATGATCGGCAGCGAAATGATATTGAAGGGGGTGAGAAGCTTGCCCTTGGGCCGCATCTCCGAGCGCAGAAAACGCAGGAATCCACCCACCTCGCTCATGACTTCAGCCCGTGTGGTCATTCGTGCCCCCCCTCGCCGTCACCCGTTCTCCGGGAAAGGTGCTCCAGCGCCACCATGAAGGTCGGCGCGAGGAGGAAGACCACCGGCACGCTGTAGAGAAAGCCCTTGGTGAACTCGGGGTAAGGCTCGGTGCCGAGATCGGTGCGGAAACCGAGTTGCTCGAACGGAACCGGCGACAGATAGAGCCATCCGGTTCCGCCGACCTCGTGCTGGCCGTAGATGTGGTGGACGTACCGCTCTGGGTGGTTGTAGATGCGGACCCGCGCGATCTCCATGAGCTGGTTCTTCTTGCCGAACATCAGCGCGTCGACCGGGCAGGCGGAGACGCAGGCCGGGGCCTCGCCCTCCTGCAGTCGGTCCCAGCACTGGATGCACTTCTGGATCTTCGGGTTGATGCTGTCGTACTCGAACTTGGGGATCTCGAAGGGGCACGAGACCATGCAGTAGCGGCAGCCCATGCACTTGTCCTCACGCCAGATGACCGGGCCCTCCTGGGTCTTGTACATGGCGTTGGTCAAACACGCCGCGGCACAGGCCGGCTGCCAACAGTGCATGCACTGCTTCTTGGCGTAGACGGTTCCCTTGTCGGTCTCGTAGCGGTTGACCACTGTCCACTGGTCGGTGCTGGTCTTGCGCTCTGATTCCAGGGCGCCGTCATTGATGACATCGGGCACGGGCAGGCCGTGCGCCTCGGCACAGGCGACCTCGCAGGCCCTGCACCCGATACAGCGGGTGGTGTCGGTGAGGCAGCCGATGAACTCATCATGAGACATTTCCTGGGCCTCAAGGGAGCCCGTGACCAGCGCTGCCGAGCCGGCGGCGCCGGCGGTTTTGAGGAAGGATCTCCTGTCCATGTTCACGCCTTTCTTGGGTTTCATTCGATCACCACTCAGCCTTCTCGCCGGAGTGACAGAACACGCAGGTCGCGCTGGCGCCCTGACCGGTGCCGCCGTCGTGGCACTGCCAGCAGCTCTTGTGAATCACGACCTTGACCGTCAGGGTCTCGTCGGCACAGTCAATGGGACAGAAATGACACGAAGAACAGGACTGGGCCACCTGAGGGGTTTCGATTTCGTGGTGGCAGCTTCCGCACTTGATCCAGAAATCCTCGAAGTACTCGGGGTGGGGCATCTGGAGCTTGGCGGCGTTGTGCTCGTGGTGGCAGGTCTCGCAGTCGATCTCGAGATCTTCGAAGTGCGCCTGGTGCGGGAAGACAACCTCGCCGATCGTGGACTCGAAGAAGATGATCTCCTGGGGTCCCTTCTTTTCGCTGCTCGACGCAGCCCCAACCACGAGGCAAGCGGTGAGAATCAACACCGACGCCAGGATCTTGTGTTCGATCGGAATTCTATTCACGACACCTCCATTGAAGCGTGATGGCTCGCTTTGTCTGCGATATTTAAGGATTGCGCAATTTCGCAAATATTCATGAAAAAAAGGTAACGGTGCTCATTCATCGGTCGTGACTCCGGCGGGGTCGATCATGTTGGCGATCTCACCGCGCCTTCGCATTCCATCGAGGAGCACCGTCCGGATGAGGGTGCAGGCTTCCATCAGGCGAGGGTCGGTTGCCTGGTAGAAGACCGACTGTCCTTCTTTGCGCGACTCCACCATGTGGTGGTTCTTGAGGATCTTGAGGTGTTGGCTGACCGCCGGGAGGGCGGTGTCACAGGTGCTCGCGAGCTCGCCTACGCTCATCTCTCCATGCGAGAGGATCGCCATGATCATCAGCCGGGTGGGGTTCGCCAAGATCTTGCAGAAATCGGCGTGGAGGGTGAAGAGCTCGGGGTTGCGTACTTTCATAATTGCGAAAGTATTATGCTACGCAAACATTGTCAACCCCGCCTGCCGAAAAATTCGACAGCAGCTGCCGACTTTTTCAACGATCCATAAAGAATTAGAAACAAACAGTTTAGACCATGCACAAGAGATTGCGGGAGCACTCGGTGGTGAAATATTCAACAGATCGCCGCCCCGCCGTTCTGGTCAGATCTGGAACCAGTTGAAAACAAATGGGTTGCGGCCAGCCAGAAGTTGGCATCGGTCATGCAACCCCTCTGGTGAAAGACAGAGACGGAGGTTGCCATGAAATATTTGACTCTGATTTCGACCTTGCTCGCTCCGGTCCTTTTCGTTGCTCTTTATTGGTGGTATCAGCGGCGGGGGGAGCCGGTCGCCGCTTCGCTTCCCACGCGTGCGTTCACTCCAATCGGTGTACCGCTCGGTGTGTTTCTCCATCCGGGTCACACCTGGGCGGGTCTCAACATCTCGGGTGAGATGCGGCTCGGCATCGACGAGTTCCTGGCCCAGGCCATGGGTGGCGTCGATCGAGTCGATCTCCCCAAGGTGGGCACGCGCGTCGAGCGTGGCAAGCCCGTCGGTACTCTCTGGAGCCACCATCGCGCGCTGCCGGTGCTCTCGCCCGTGACCGGCACCGTGGTGGGGATCAACCAAAGCCTGAATCGCAGCTCGATGGCGATCGACAACGATCCCTATGGCGCCGGTTGGTTGGCGATCGTATTGCCCTCGGACCAGCACCAGGCCGTGAGCGATCTGCGGGTCGGCGCGGACGCAGTGCGGTGGTTGAGGCGGGAAACCCAGCGCTTTGTCGACTTCATCTCTCGGCAGACCGCGCCGGGCGCGATCGGGGTGGTAATGGCGGATGGCGCCCATCCGGTTGTCGGCGCGGCCGCGAGCCTCGACCACGAAGGTTGGAGCCGGTTCACTCGGGAGTTCGTAGATCGCATCTAGGATGCGTGTAGTGAATAGAATTGGCGGGGACTTTGGAGGGGACTGCGCGATGAGCACCCGAGGATCGATTCAGACTCGCGGATGGCAAACGGTTTCATCTTCGGTGAGATGGCGGTACGCTGGACCGGGATCCGATACGGGACCAAAGCGATACCAACATTGAGAGGCCCTCGTGTTCGGCTGATCCGGATACTGTGCCGACCTTGGGTCACGGACCCTTGGGGGTGACCGGTGCGGAATACGGTAGCGGGCAAGCTCACCCTTCTCATCGCGGCCACCTTGGTCGTCTTCTTCGGCGTCGCCACCTGGCTCAATCTGGTCATTCAAGAGCGGGCGGGAATGCGAATCCTGCGCCTCAACGGTGTTCAGATGGGTGACATGGTGGTGGCCGCCGCTCGCGACGCGATGCTGCACAACGATCGCGAGCAGATCAAGAAGACCATCACCGCCATGGCCGAGCAGCGCGAGGTGGAACGGATCCGAATCGTGGTCAAAGGTGGGCAGATCGCCTACTCGACCGAGCCCGACGAGGTCGGCCGGGTTCTCGATACCCGCGAGGAGCAGTGCCTCGGGTGCCACCAGCGGGCGAGGCCGCCGGACACGATCCCCGAAGAGGATCGGGCGCGCATCGTTGAACGTCCGGGCGGACGGGTCATGGGGATCACCCAGGTGATCCGCAACGAGCCCGACTGTGCGAACGCCGCCTGCCACGCCCACTCCCCGGACGAGAGACTCCTCGGCGTCCTTGACATCAACCTCCGGCTTGGGCCCTACGACGAGGCGCGGAGGCGAAGCGCCGTCGATCTCCTGTTGACCAGCCTGGTAGGGATTCTGGCGGTGTTGGGTATCGCCATCGCCGGGGTGCAGTGGATGGTCCATCGTCCGGCGCAAAAGCTGATCAGAGAGACCGGCAAGCTCGGCCACGGTGATCTCTCGGCTCGGGTGCCGGAGATGACGAATGACGAACTGGGGACGCTGGCCAAGACCTTCAACCGCATGGCGCACGACCTCGAGACGGCCCACTCGGAGCTCGTGAGCTGGGCTCAGACCCTCGAGCAACGGGTCGAGGAGAAGACCTCCGAACTCGAGCGGGCGCAGGAGAAGATCGTCCAGGTGGAGCGCATGGCCTCGCTGGGACGGCTGGCGGCGGTGGTCGCCCACGAGATCAACAACCCACTGTCGAGCGTCGTGACCTACGCCAAGATCCTGGTGCGCCGATTGGAAAGTCGGGAACTCGACGACGAATGCCGTGAGAATCTCGAGTATCTGGAGGCTATCGCGTCGGAGGCGAGCCGTTGCGGTGAGATTGTCGCCCAGTTGCTTTCGTTTGCAAAAGGCGGCGGCGGCGAGTTCGCGGCCATCGACATCAACCAGGTGGTCGACCGGGCGGTCTTTCTGACCCGGCACAAACTCGAGCTGGCCGAGGTCGGCTGCGAACTCGACTTGGAAGAAGAGGTGCCGAGGGTGCGCGCTGACTCAGGCCAGATCCAGCAGGCCCTCATGGCCCTGCTGATCAACGCCGGCGACGCCGTCGAGAAGGGCGGCCGGGTACTGGTGCGGACATCGACCTGCGTCGAGGGAGTTGAGATCACGGTCGAGGATGATGGCCCCGGAATGGAGCCGGAGGTGGCTCGCCGGGTCTTCGAACCGTTCTTCACAACCAAGGGCGGCTCGTCCGGCGTCGGTCTCGGTCTCGCCGTGGTCTACGGGATCATGGAACGCCACGGCGGCAGCGTCGAGCTGACGACCGCACCCGGAAAGGGCTGCCGGTTCGCACTGGTGATGCCGATCGACGGTCCCGGGTCCGATGACAAAAAGGAACGGACATGAACGATACGGTCCCGCAATTGCTGATCGTCGATGACGAACTGCACGTTCGCGAATCCCTCTCCCACTGGTTCGCCGAGGACGGCTACGACGTGGTGACCGCGGAGAGCGGAAAACAAGCGCTTGCCTTGCTCGGCCGGCGATCCTTCGACATCGTCATCACCGACATCAGGATGCCCGGGATGGATGGTCTCGCGCTCCAGCGGCGGATTCTCGAGGTGGACCCGGATCTGGCGATCATCGTCATCACGGCCTACGCCTCGGTATCGACTGCCGTGCAGGCCCTCAAGGAGGGTGCCTACGACTACCTGGCCAAACCCTTCGATCCAGAGGAACTGACCCGAGTGATCGAGAAGGCGTGGGAGAAGCAGCGCCTCCGCAAAGAGAACTCCCTCCTCAAGGAGCGCCTGAAAGGCGCCGGACCACGCCTGATCGTCGGCAACAGCCCAGGGATGACCCAAGTTATGGAGCTGGTGGGGTCGGTGGCCCCAACCGAGACCACGGTGATGATCCGCGGAGAGTCCGGCACGGGAAAGGAGCTGGTGGCGCGGCTGATCCACTCCCGGAGCCCTCGAGCCTTCGGCCCCATGGTGGCCGTCAATTGCGGCGCCCTGCCCGAGGGGATCCTCGAGTCCGAGCTCTTCGGCCACGAAAAGGGCGCCTTCACCGGCGCAACCACCATGCGAAAGGGCAAGTTGGAGCTGGCCGACGGGGGGACCCTCTTTCTCGATGAGATCGGCGAGATCTCGCAGAAAGTTCAGGTGGAGCTGCTGCGGACCCTCGATGACAAGAAGGTGACTCGGCTCGGCGGCAACCACGAGATTCAGGTCGATTTCCGGGTCGTCTGCGCCACCAACAGCGATCTCGAGGAAGCTGTGAGCAACGGTGGCTTCCGCGAAGATCTCTTCTACCGCATCAACGTCTTCGAAATCAGTATTCCGCCTCTGCGTGAACGGCCCGGCGATATTTTGCCCATTGCCGATCACTACGTTCAAACCTTCTCATCGGCCATGGGCCGGCGGGTCACGGGCTTTTCTCCCGAGGCGGAGAAGCTGATGAAGAGCTACTCGTGGCCCGGCAATGTACGTGAGCTCGCCAACGCCGTCGAACGGGCGTTGGTGGTGTGCCGCGGGACCACGATCGACCTCGAACACCTCCCGATCAGCGGTCACATCCCGAGACGCGGCGAGATCGAAAGCGAGGACCGACTCTCATTGGTTGACGTGGAAGACCGCCACATCAGACACGTCCTCGATCGCACCGGGTTCAACGTCAGCGAGACGGCCCGCCTCCTCGGAATCGATCGCGCAACTCTCTACAACAAAATGCGTAGGTACGGAATCGAGCGGCCGGAGTAGCAGCCTTGGCTTGGAGGCTCGAGCTGGTTCCTGTCGGCGCGCTCCCTCCGACGTTGTTGCCCGAGCTTCGTCAAGATCTCGAATCCTACCTCCACCGCGAGGTCTCCATCAGCGACTCGGTGCTCGACCCGGGCCCGGCGTTTGACCCGGGGCGCCGGCAGTATCTGGCAACCGAGTTCATGCAGCGGTTGCTCATCCCTACTCCGCGACCCGAAGAACATCGGATCGGGATCACGTCGGTGGATCTCTATCTTCCCGTCTTTTCCCATGTCTTCGGCTCGGCGCAGCTTGGCGGCCATGTCGGCGTCGCGTCCACTCGACGATTGTGCGTAGATCTGATCGGCGACCCCGCATGGGATGACCGAACACGGGAACGCCTGGCCAAGGAGGTGCTGCACGAGCTGGGCCACACCCTCGGTCTGATCCATTGCCACTTCTCTTGGTGCGTGATGGCCGCATCCCGGCTGCCTGAGGAGATCGATCTCAAAGATCTCCGATTCTGTGATGCCTGTTCCGAGAGCCTAGGGAGTGCCAATCGCGCAGGAGCGCCTACTCTTGGTTTGCAGTAATCGGGATTTCCATACCCGCTCAGACAAGTGCACTGATAGTGCCCGGGACGCTCCACGTCCGCCTCGTCGAGGGCCGCCCGCAGATCGGCCGAGAACTTGAGCATGTTGGCGATGCCGTCGGCGTCCGAGCTGCCGTGACGTCGGGCGTCGAAGGCAAGGAGGTTGAATCCCGCCGGATGCAGTTCGCGGATGAACGGCAGCGTCCTCTCAACATTGCACCCCCAGCCGTGCATCAGAACCAGAGTCGGAGCGCCATGGTCAAGAGCCCAACACTCACCCAAGGTGATAGTCGGCTCCGTATCTCCGCCGGTATCAGCGATGTAGGTTCGAAAAACACCCAATTTTTCGATGAACCAACGACAGTGACCAGGAGAGAGCAAACTCGAAGACGGTCCGGTTTGGATTTGAATCACAGCCCTGATCGGACAATGCACACTGGAGCCACGAACGAGTCGTGACGCTACAAAGGAGCAATCCATGAGTTTTGTCATCATCGGTGGCGATGCTGCAGGGATGAGCGCGGCGAGCCGCGCCAAACGCATCGATCCGCAGCTCGATGTGGTGGTTCTCGAACAGACCGGGGATGTCTCCTACAGCGCCTGCGGCATGCCATACAATCTTGCCGATCCTTCACGTGATATCGACGAGCTGGTGGTCAGGCGCGCCGAGGTTTTTCGTGACAAGAACGGCATCGATCTGCGGACCGGCCACCGCGCGGAGAGTATCGACTCGGAGGCCAAGACCGTGTTGGGAATCGATCGTCAAGGCGGCACCTTCGAACTCAGGTACGACAAGCTATTGATCGCCACCGGGGCCTCGGCCATCCGACCCGACCTGCCGGGCTTCGACCTGCCGGGGGTGATGGTACTTAAGAGCCTGGAGGAGGGCCGCAGGATCAAAGAGTTTCTCGGCAGCCGCGGAGTCCGCCGAGTCGTCATCATCGGCATGGGCTATATCGCCCTCGAAATGGCCGAGTGTCTGCGGAGTCTGGAGGCCGATGTCGCCATGGTCAAGCCGCGGCCGATCTTTCTGCCCTGGATGTCGGAGGAGATGAGCCGGGTGGTTCTAGACGAGCTGCACGCTCACGACGTGCGTACCTACGCCGGACAGGGTGTCAACGCGATCGAGGCATCAGGCGGAGATGAAGCTCGACTGAGAGTGCTGTGCGATGAAGAAAACTTCGAAGCCGACATGGTCTTGGTCGCCATCGGAGTCACCCCCAACAGCGCCATGGCCGCCGCTGCGGGTCTGAATCTGTCCGTCGGCCGCTCCATCGCGGTGGACCGCCGGATGCGCACCTCACAGCCGGAGATCTTTGCAGCGGGCGACTGTGCCGACGCCTTCCACGTCGTCGATGGTCAGCGCGCCTGGATCCCTCTGGCCCTGCGCGCCAACCGCGCCGGGTGGGCGGTGGCCGACAATATCTGCGGAAGGCCGACGGAGCTCGACGGGATCGTCGGCACCGCGGTCTTCAGGGTCTTTGGGCTCGAGGTAGCCCGCACCGGTCTGAACATCGACGAGGCCCAAGCCGCCGGCTTCGACCCCGTCGGCGTGGTGATCAAGACTCGATCACGGGCCCACGGCCAACCCGGGTCGACGCCCATCTGGAACCACATGGTTGCCGATAAAGCCTCCGGTCGCCTATTGGGGATGCAGATGGTGGGTCGTGAGGGGGTGGCTCACCGCATCAATGCACCAGCCGTCGCCCTCCACAACCGGATGACCGTGGCGCAGTTCAGCCAGTGCGATCTCGCCTATGCTCCCCCATTCGGACCGACGTGGGACCCGACCCTGACCACCGCCAACCAGCTGCTGAAAAAGCTCTGACTAGGAGCCCGACGTGGATTGATGGTGGATGGGTTTCGGAGGGTCGATACCCTGGCTCGTTCGCCGATTCTCCAAGCTCACCCCCAGTTCGAGCGGGTGCTGTTCAAGCCCGAAAACTCACCGGACGATGAGGACCGAGCACGGTGCACGGTGGGTCAGGGCGCTGGAAACGCTGCCCAGATAAAGCTCCTTTGCCGGCGATCGGCCCCGAGTCCCGGCCACGATGAGATCCACGCCCAGATTCATGGCGAACTCGACAATCTCTTTTGCCGGGGTGCCCACCAGAACCACCTCATTGACTCGGCTCTCCGTATCGGCGAAAACCTTCGAGGTCTCCTTCAGGATGGGCTTCGCGACCCCGGCGACGCGCTCGTCGTCAGCCTGAGACGGCAGGGATACCACGCCGTCGTAGCAGTCCGGGTCGGCCGGTAGCGGGAAGACATAGATGACAAAGATCTCGTCCTCCGCCCCGGGGCACGAATGCTCCGCGAGGAAACAAGCGGCCCTGAGGCTGGGTTCGGAGCCATCGGTAGCAACGATATATCTCATGAAATCACCTCTCCTTTACGGACCGCCACCACCTCCCCTTCGGCGAGGGGCCTCCACGCCTCACCTGTAAGGGGAACGCTGGCGGCCAGCACGACGCGTTGGGTCTCTGATGTGATCGCGAGGCCAGGAATTTCCGTAGGCCTCGGCATGATCTCGCATGAACGGCACAACAGATGCATCCCGGGCGGTCTGATGACGTTGTCTGGCGTTTTTCTTACGTGACCGTGGAGGAAGATCGCATCGCCGTCGGTGTAAATGAAATTCGCCGGGCCGAGCTTGCGAATTTCTGCGGCGAAGTCGGCAACGATCCGCAGACGGTCTGTAACCTCGGGTATCGTCTTGGTTTCGGTCCACAGGAGGCTCAATCGATGCAGCAGGACGCAGAAAACGTGCTCGGAGTCGGTATCACCGATCGGCAGGTAGCGACCGGACCGAAGCTCGGGCAGTTGGTCGAAGCCTTGGAGATCGCCGTTGTGAGCGAACAGGTGGACCCGCCCGCCCAGCTCACGGGCGAAGGGCTGGGTGTTGTGCAGGGCGATCTCTCCCTGGGTCGCCTTGCGAATGTGCGAGAGCACGGTATGGCTTCGAAATTCCAGGGCGGAGACGAGCCGCAGATAGGGGCTCTCTGCCGCGGCATCGACATCTCGGAAAACGCGGACGTCTCGATCCTGGACGTAGGCGATGCCCCAACCGTCCACGTGATCGGCCGTGAGCCCACCATGGCGAGCAAACTCCCGCATCGAGTACGTGACTGTCGCCGGATGCGAACTTGACATCATAAAAAGCTCACACATTGGCATACTCCACCAGGACCATCATCACGGTGACAAGCCATGTGCTGGTAGTACCAGGGTGGACTGTCGCACGCCGAGCCGGTGACCACGGGCAGGATATCGACCCCAAGATTCTCGACACGCCGAGCCAGCTCGATGGCGGAGTCGATCCCGAGCATGCCGTCGGTTTTCTCATCAGCGGAGATCCGCGGCGCCAGAGCGAGTCGATTGGGTAGCTCAACCGGCCCGACCTGGAGTCGCTCAAAGACCTCGCGGCTCATACCGCTTCCAATGGGATGCTCTGGACGATGGATTGAAGCTTGCGCATGGTGGCGATGTATCGTTTGAAATAAGAGCGCGACACCATGGTTTGGATCGCGTATCCCATGACGAGGTCTTCATCCATGAGCTTCCTCAGGGTCTCGGCCTTGATCTTGAGGACCTTCGATTTCTCAGTACACCGTGCGGTGAGCGAATAGTCGCGAATCTGGAAGCAGATGCAGGAGCCGAAGATGGCGCCTTCGGTCACCTCGTCGATGAGAAGGCTCACCCCACTGGGGCGGGGAAGACGAAGGCTTACCAGCCCATCGAGGACGGCGAAAAAGTAGTCCGCCGGTTCTCCCTGTTGAAAGACGATCTCTCCAGCTTCGAGCGTGATTTCCTCGGCGGCGGAGCTCAAAACGCTGACCTGCTCCGGTCTCAAGAGTTGAAAGATCTGATGACTGTCGAGTTGCGCAGTCTCCATGACAACCTCCTTCGAAGGCCCGGGGATGAACCCCGGGCTCTTCGCGTGATAACGAGATCAGTCGCTGCGGGTGAAGGGAACATCGGCGCAGCGCCAACAGCCCTGCTCCTCGAGATCCCTGCTCTCGTCGACGCCGGAATCGCACAACCATGTACAACCGTTGTCGGCCACCACCACCTTCATTGGGCGGGCCGCCTTGTGCGGTTCGGGTCCAACATACACCGTGTCTCCGTGTTCTACTTTCATCGTTCTTCCTTTCTTCGGGGTGTCGATCATGCCCCTGTCTCACAAGCCGAGATTGCACGTCACATGCCAACTTCTCGATCGGAGACGTGAGACTGGCAAAAGACGTTTATTAAAAATGAGTTACGACTTCATCTCCGAATGAGCTCGCGGAGTCTTGAGGACAATAAGAGGAGCAGAAATGCTACTCTATATAGTAGTAGAGTAGCGAAATCGATAGATTCCGGGAGTGATCCATGAAGAACGACAATCCCACCCGGGTGGGCCATGAGCGGGATGGTGACCAGATCGCGCCGGCGCGGTTCGAGACCATCATCAACAGCATTTCGGACGGAGTCTTCGCGGTTGACGGCGAGTGGCGCCTCACATGTTTCAATGATGCTGCCGAGCGCGCCACCGGCGTTCATCGCGATGATGCCATCGGACAACGTTGCAGCGATGTCTTTCGCTCAAATATCTGCGAGGAGGCCTGCGCACTTCGCTACACGATGGAGACCGGCCGCCCAATCATCAACCTGCCCATCCACATCCGCGACACGGATGGGAATCGGGTGCCCGTGACGATCTCAACTGCGCTGCTCACGGATGAGGACGGAATGGTCATCGGAGGAGTCGAGACCTTCCGCGACCTCAACATGGTCAAGAACCTGTTGCGAGAGGTTGAGGCTTCGGCCGGTGGTGAGCAGATAGTCACGGACGACCCTCATTTCCGCCAGATTCTCGACATCGTCCCCACCATTGCGGCCAGCGACAGCACCATCCTCATCGAAGGCGAGAGCGGCACCGGCAAGGGGCTCCTTGCGAGGGAGATCCACCGGCTGAGCGCCCGCGCCGACGGGCCGCTGGTGACCATCAACTGTGGCGCCATCCCCGAGCAATTGCTCGAGTCGGAGCTTTTCGGATATCGAAAAGGCGCCTTCACAGGCGCTGATCGAGATAAATCTGGACGGGTGGCTGCGGCCGAGGGGGGGACCTTGTTTCTGGACGAGATCGGAGATTTACCGATGTCCCTCCAGGTGAAGATCCTCCGCCTGCTCCAGGAGCGGGTCTACGAGCCTTTGGGCGACGTCCGTAGCGTCCCGGCCGATCTGCGATTCATCGCTGCCACGAATCGGGATCTCTCGAGCCTGGTGGCAGACAAGGCCTTCCGGCGTGACCTCTACTACCGAGTCAACGTTATTCGGTTGGTGATGCCCCCTCTTCGCGAGCGGCCGTTGGACATCCCACCCCTCGCGAAGGTGATTCTTCGTCGGCTGTCGATCACGCGTGGCAAGGTAGTCGAATCGGTGTCTCGCGATGCGATGAAACTCCTCGTGGACCACGATTTCCCGGGAAATGTCCGAGAACTTGAGAACATCTTGGAGCACGGCTATGTGCTATCGATCGGACATGAGATCGAGGTCGAGGATCTTCCGGATTGGCTTCAGGCGAAAGCCAATTCGAACCGTTTGGAGAGCCCGGCCACTCTTGACGAGCTGGAAGCTCGTTTCATCCACGACGTACTGGCGCGTAACTCGTGGAACCGTTCCGCAGCCGCACGGGAAATGGGCATCCACAAAACCACCCTGCACCGCAAGATCAACCGCCTGGAAATCGATCTCCCGCCAAAGGACGGGCGCTCGAGGAAAACGAGGAACGGTTGACAACCAGATGCATCACTATTTTCTAGTCAAGTGACAGATTGAGAACTCTGCTCCCTCACACCTTGTGGATCTCCGGGAGTCCTGCGCGGCGGCTACATCTCCCATGTCCACATCAAGGACTGCCGGGTCGACATCCCGGCAGCAGCGGTATGGCAGTGCGAAATGGGCACCGCCGAGATGGTGCCGTACCTCGAGGGCATCGCCGCGGGGCGGAGGCTACTCATGGAAAGAACGTGGGATCGGTGTACAGATTGTGCAGACGGGCAGTGGCGGCGGCGATCATGACCGCAACGAGAGCCCCCTCAAGACTCTCCGAGCACCATATCGATCCCGATCCCGTTCCCGATCCCGTTCCCGGATGGCCCGATTTCGGGAACGGGATCGGGAACGGGATCGGCTCAAACCTCCCCTTCTCACCCGTCCACAAACGGTGGACGAATTCGTTCTTTGGGAGGATGAAATGACCAGGCAACCAGGATTCGATGTCCTTCTCTTCGATCTCGGCGGGGTGTTGATGGATTTCGCCGGTTTTGAAGAGTTGGGTGAACTGCTTCCCGGTTCTCCAACTCGACCCGAGGTTCGTGATCGATGGATCCACTCTCCGGCGGTGCAGCGTTTCGAAAGGGGTGAGATCACCCCACAGCAGTTCGCCGACGACGTCATCACGGAACTGCAGATCGATCTCGCGCCTCCGGACTTCCTCGTGAGGTTCGTCGACTGGGCGCACGGACCCTACCCCGGCGCCATCGCCCTCCTCGATCAACTCCGGTGCGACTATCAGGTCGCTGCCCTCAGCAACTCCAACCAGCTCCACACCCCACTCCACCGTCAGCGCTTCGGACGCGGCATTGACACCTTCTACTTCTCTGATGAGATCGGGCACGTCAAACCGGAACGAACAATCTACGAACATGTGGTCCACGACCTCGGGGTTTCGTCGACCGAATCGCGTTCTTCGACGACACCCCGGTCAACGTCGATGCCGCTCGAGAGGTCGGCATTGCCGCATTCAGGGTGGACGGACTGGACGCTCTGAAACATCAGCTCCATCTTCTCCGGTTGAAACCTCGCTCGCTCGAGTGACGACCTTCGTCGACCACATGGACAAGGCCGACCCCCACCCGGGATGACCCGCCATCCCAGAGTTGTGATCGCACACATCTCCCGCCCGGCCCTCCTGCCGCCCGCCAACTGACGCCGACATCCCCAGAACACTGCGGATCTTTCGGCGAGCTTCTCACCTGAGTTGCTGATATAATTCTTCCAAAATGGAGAGAAAGAGCCGGACGACGGAGGCGCTACTGCGAGTGTCGGTTTCCATGCTCGCGGCTGCGGCTGTCGTGGCGTCCGCCGGTCAGGAGCGAATCGGCTTCAGTCATCTCTCTCTCGAACAGGGACTTTCCCAGAGCATCATCGAACAGATCGTTCAGGACCGGACCGGGTTCATGTGGTTTGCCACCGAGGACGGCCTCAACCGGTTTGACGGTTATCGGTTTGTTCTCTACAGGAATGTTCCCGGCGACCCGGAGAGCCTCAGCTACAACGAACTCAAGGCGCTCTATGAGGACCGCGACGGCACTCTCTGGGTCGGGATCTTCGCGAGCGGTCTTAACCGATTCGACCCTTCAACCGAGAAGGTCGTCCGCTACCAGCACGACCACGACCGACCGGACAGCTTGGCCGCCGACACCGTCCGTTGTGTTTTCCAGGACAGCTCCGGGCGTTTGTGGGTCGGAACGGAAGGTGGCGGTCTCGACCTTCTTGATCGCGAAACCGGGACATTCGTCCATCACCGGGCCGACCCGGACGACTCGGGCGCCATCAGTCACAACGATGTGCGTACGATCTTTGAAGACAGCGACGGAGCACTCTGGATCGGTACAAACGGCGGGGGCCTGAACCGCTTCGACCCCGACCGGGGGGTCTTCACGGTCTACCGCCACTCTGCCGACGACCCTTACAGCCTCAGCAACGACATGATCTTCGCCATCCACGAGGACCACACCGGAACCCTGTGGATCGGTACCTACGGTGGAGGCGTGGACTCCCTCGATCGAAACACCGGTCGCTTCACCCACCACCCGAGCGATCCCGATGACCCAGCCTCACTCAGCAGCAATTTCGTCAAGTCGCTCTGTGAGGACCACCTGGGAACCATGTGGGTGGGCACCGACGGTGGCGGGCTCAATCGCTACAACCGTGACGATCGGTCATTCACGAGCTTCCGGCATGACCCGATGAATCCCAACAGCCTGAGCTCCGACCGCGTGTATGCGGTCGCGCAGGACCGATCGCATGTCCTGTGGGTCGGCACCTACGGCGGTGGGCTCAACTACTTCGACGTCACCAGAAAGGAGTTTCGCCGGCACGGAAACGATCCCAGCGACGAAAATTCGCTCAGTCACAACATCGTGTGGTCGTTTCACGAGGATCCGGACGGCGTGCTCTGGGTTGGAACGGACAGCGGCGGCTTGAATCGCTTGGATCGTTCGACCGGCAGGTGGCAACGGTTCCTCCACCAGCCGGATGCTCCCTCCAGCCTCAGTCACAACACGGTCCGGGTGGTCTTCGGCGACCGCGACAATCTTCTTTGGGTCGGCACCAACGGGGGTGGGTTGAATCAGTTCGATCGAAAAACGGGGCGGTTCATCCACTACCGGCACGACCCCGACAACCCGAACTCCTTGAGCCACGACCAACTTCGATCGATCTATCAGGACCGCTCCGGCGCTCTCTGGATCGGCACATTCGGCGGCGGGCTGGATCGGCTCGATCCGGCGACCGGAGAGTTCACCCACTTTCGACACGACCCGGAGAACCCGGCGAGCCTCAGCCACGACTTCATTCGGTTCGCCTTTGAGGACTCACGAGGCGCGCTCTGGGTAGGGACTCAGGGGGGAGGACTCAACCGCCGCGACCCGGGGAGCACCGCATTCGTCCACTATCGCCACGATCCCGAGGACCCCACGAGCCTCGGCACCGACCACGTCTTCGCCGTCCATGAGGACGAAGGCGGAACCATGTGGTTCGGAACCTTTGGAGGGGGGGTCAACCAACTCGACCGCAAAACCGGGCGGTTCAAACGCTTCCGCGAGGGCGACGGACTCGCCGCCGATTCCGTCTATGCGATGCTCGAGGACTACCTGGGGACATTGTGGATCAGCACCACCAAGGGCCTGTCCCGGTTCGACCCCGTCACCGAGATGTTTCGCAATTTCGATGTCCGTGATGGTCTCCAGAGCAACGAGTTCAACGGCGGTTCCGCCTACAAGAGTCCGACCGGCGAGATGTTCTTTGGAGGCATCAACGGATTCAACTCCTTCTTTCCCAACGAAATCAAGGTCAACTCCAAGGTCCCGAAGGTCGTGATCACCGACCTCCAACTCTTCAACCAGTCCATCGGAGTCGGAGATCTCGTAAACGGACGAGTCCTGCTGAATCGCTCGATCACGTTCACACCCCACCTCGATCTTTCCTACCGCGACAATGTCGTTACGTTCGAGTTCGCCGCACTTCACTTCAGCTCGCCCGGGAAAAACCGCTACGCATACCGCATGGAGGGGTTCAGCGACGACTGGATCTCGGTCCCAGCCGATCGGCGATTCGCCACTTTCACCGGTCTTCGCCCCGGCGAGTACGTGTTCAGTGTCCGTGGGGCGAACAGCGATGGTTTCTGGAATGACAACGACACATCCATCGCTCTCACGATCAAACCGCCATTCTGGGCGACCTGGTGGTTCCGACTGGCCGGACTGGCCATGCTCGCCGGTCTCGGGGCGGTAGTGACCCAGAGCCGTCTTCGCGGTGTGAGAATGAAAACCCAACTCGTGGCGGCTCACGACGCACAGTTGGCGATCATCCCGCAAGCGGCGCCCGATGTCGCCGGGATCGACATCGCCGGCGCGTGGATCCCGGCCTACGGTGTCGGGGGGGACTTTTACGACTACTTTTGGCTCGAAGGCGAGCCGCCGCGGCTGTGCATCGCGGTGGCGGATGTAGCGGGCAAGGGCATGCGCGCCGCCATGAACGCAGTCATGTCCGACGGCATGGTCTTTTCCCGTGCCCGTCAGGCGGGTTCGGTGGAAGAGATCATGGACAGTCTCAACCGATCCCTCTTTCACAAGGTTGAACGTCGGATGTTCACCGCCATGTGTCTGGTGTTCCTCGAACCGGAGACCCTGAGGCTGACCTTCGCCAACGCCGGACTGTGTGAGCCGCTGCACCGGTCGAATCACGAGGCCAAATACCTCTCATCGCCGGGCTCGAGGTTTCCCCTCGGTGTGATTCGGAATGCAAAGTACGAATCAACGTCAGTAGCGCTCGCAAGAGGCGATGTCGTCGTTCTCTTCACCGACGGCGTTCCCGAAGCGCTGAACCGAGAGAGCGTCCTCTACGGCTACGGCGCCCCTCGTGACCTCATCGCCGGGCTCGAAACCGAAGACCTGACCGCAAGCGAGATTGTCGAAATGCTGATCGACGACGTCAGACGTTTTTGCGGCGGCGCGGAACAGAGCGATGACATGGCGGTGGTCGTGATCAAAACCTAGGCCCCTGCCAGC
>CBESWV010000050.1:0-18961 GCA_965533305.1 uncultured bacterium
CCTTGGTATGTGTCCACTGCAAGCGGGAGCAGTAGGTATATAGGTATTAGGTATTTGCTCCATCGGAGCGTCTGCCATCGACCTGGCGAGCGAGTAGGCACTTCACACTTGAGCCTCTTGAATCGACCAGAATTGGGATTGGCGGTTCGGCCAATCCGGGTCGATTTCTGGTCGGCGGAGGCGCCGGCCCCACATTCTGCGATGCCTTTTGTAGGGCCGGCGGCCCCGCCGGCATCAAGACCACAGACCACGAACTCGCCAATACCGGTGAATTTTCCAAGTGGCTCACCAAATACCTAATACCTAATACCTGAATACCTACGCCTTTCGACCCAAGCGCACCATCCGCGATGGTCGAGAGTCCGGCGGGGATTGGTGCTCCAAACGTGGATTCGGCCGTGCTACGATGGATTGTTCACCTTGAGGAGGGTCCGTGGAGTTCAATGTCGGCGACAAAGTGGTCTATCCGAGTCAAGGGGTGTCGGTGGTGGAGAGCATCACCGATGAGGAGCTCGCGGGATGCATGATGAACTGTTACACCCTGCGGCTGATGAGCACCGAATCCAAAGTCGTTGTTCCGGTGAATAACTCGGTTCGCGTCGGACTGCGTCCGTTGTCCGAGAAAGCCGCTGTGAGCGGGGCCCTTGAGAGGTTGAGTTCGGCCGAGACCAATGGAGTCGAGGACTGGAAGGATCGCTACCGCGCCAATCTGGAGCGCATCAAGACGGGTGATCTGGACGAAATCGTCGATGTTCTTCGCTGCCTCGCCGAAGTGGCCGGCCGCAAGACTCTGTCGTTCCGCGAGCGCAAGATGTATGACCACGCCCGCCAATTGCTGGTGGTCGAGACGTCGGTGGTTCAGGATCGTGAGATTCCAGAGGTCGAGAAGGAAATCGACGACGCGCTCGGCCAGCCGCTGGAACCCCTCGAGGAGTAAACTCCGCCACGACGGCAGAAGCGCGAGGCTCTCAGCCATCAACTCCAGCGCAATCCTCCACATTCAAACCGGTCTTGTGTTTTTGGGGCGGTTGAAGCATCCAACCTCCAGCTGACGGCTCGTCGCGTCGTCTTTGCGTTGGCGGTTCAATTCCTTCCGCCGATGGTATCCTCGGGGCGTTCTGAGGCCTTGGAGGATGAATGTCACGATCGACGTCGAAAACGCCCTGGTATCTCCAACTGCACACTCAGGTAGGCATCGCCCTTGTGATGGGTTTTATTGTCGGTGTCGTCGCACGACTCCTGGGTCCCTCCGGATTCCCCACCGAAGCCTTCGGCGAGAGCGTCGGACTTGCCGGAGATATCTTCCTCAGACTGTTGAAAATGGTCATCATCCCCTTGATCTTCACCTCGTTGGTCTGCGGTGTGGCAAGCCTCGGTGATGCAAAGAGCGTCGGAAGAGTCGGTCTGCGCACGGTCCTCTACTACACTCTGACGACAACCTTGGCGGTCATGGTCGGTCTGACCCTCGTCAACATTTTCACACCGGGCAAGTATCTCGACATCGGGAGCACCGCGACCCTCCCGGAGGGGCTCTCCTCCAGCTCGCAGAGCCTGTCGCAGTTCTTCCTCCACCTGGTTCCGGACAACATCATCAACGCCATGGCGAAGGGTGACGTGCTCCCGGTCATCTTCTTTGCGATTCTCTTCGGTCTCTTCCTGGTCCGACTCAACGGACCCAATGTGGACGCCGTACACCGAGTGATGGAAGGGGCGCTTGAGGTCATCCAGGCCCTCACCCTGGCGGTCGTCAAGCTGGCCCCCATCGGGATCTTCGCCCTGCTGGCACGGGAGGTCGTTCGTAGTGGTCCGGAACTGATCATGAAGCTGCTGCCGTACTTCGCCACGGTGGGAGGCGGGTTGTTGATTCACGCCTTCGTGACCCTCCCGCTTCTGCTTGTCTTTCTGGCCAGGCGGAATCCCTTGGAGTACTTCCGTGCGGTGCTCCCGGCGGTGGCGACAGCCTTTTCCACGGCCTCCTCGTCCGCGACTCTCCCTCTGAGCATGGAATGCGCCGAGAAGGAAGCCGGGGTACCGCGTGGGGTCGCGAGTTTCGTTTTGCCTCTGGGCGCTACCGTCAACATGGACGGGACAGCGCTCTATGAAGCCGTGGCCGCCCTGACCATCGCCCAGATGTACGGTGTTCCGCTGAGTTTCTCTCAGCAGGCGCTCGTGCTGCTCACCGCCCTATTGGCCTCGGTCGGAGCTGCGGGGATCCCCATGGCCGGGTTGGTCATGATGATCGTTGTACTCGAGGCTGTCGGCCTGCCCATCGAGGGGATTGCCACCATCATCGCCGTTGACCGAGTCCTCGACATGATGCGGACTTCGACCAATGTTTGGAGCGATCTGGTGGGAACCGCCGTCATCACCCGTTTTGAAGGGAAGTCGCCGTGAGACATGCAACCATCGTTGTAGTTTTCGTGGTTTTGATTGCCGGATTGTCCGCCCCGCCCGCGGTGGCCCAGTCGGTGCGGGGCCTGACCACCATCCACGCCGCGTTGATGGCCGAGGGGATCGCGGAACTCGAACGGCAGAATGGTCTGATGCAGGAGATTTGGGCGAGGTTGGACGCCGGATCAGCGGCCATGGTCGATGCCCAGCGCCAGGGCACGGATCTCGACGCCCTTCGGACCAGGGAAGACCAGCTTCAAGAGTTGGAATCTCAGTTGCTGATGAGGCTCTTCGAGGTCCAACGAGTCCGGCGGGATGTCTTTGCCCACTTGGCGGTGATCGAGGCTGCCGGAGTTCTCGGCGCTCAGGCATCGGATGAGTTCGGAGTTCTCGACGGCCCGTGGGATATCACTGTCCAACCCGGTCTTACCGGGAAGATCTTCCTTGTCCAGCAGGGAACTCTGGTCAGCGGCACCTACGAGTTCTCCGGGGGCTGGACCGGATCCCTCCGGGGCACTCTCGTGGCGAACAAGGTGCGCCTCGAGAGGATCGATTCGCAGCTCGGTTTTGCGGCGATTTTCTACGGTGAACTCAACGTGGGCGCCGAACCGAATGTGATCAGGGGTCGGTGGGAGGCGACGCAGCTTGCGACCGGAATGCCGTCCGCCGGAGGGTGGCGTGCGATTCGGTCGGACTAGAATTCGATCCGTCGTTGTTACTCCATCGATCGAGCGAGTTCTTAAAGGAGTGTGTTGATGTTCAAGAACCCCTGGTTCACCTTGGTGATCGGCCTCATGGCGGGCCTCGCACTGGGCTATGTCTTTGCCGAACGGCAGCCGATTCCGCCTGGAAAGGCGCTTCGTCTGGGGGCGCCGCCGTCGGCTGCCGAGGACTCCGCTCTGCCGGATGGCCATCCTCCCCTCGATGAGGGTGGACCCAACCCGGAGACGAAGTTTTTCGAGCAGCAGGTCTCCGAGATTCAAGGGCGCATCGCTCAGAATCCGGGTGATGTCGGCCTCAAAGTCGAGATGGGCAATGCGTTTTTTGAGTTGGCCCGTTCGACCGGGAATCCCAGTCATTGGCAGGAATCCCGGGTCTGGTACGAAACTGCGATGGCCGAGGGTCGCAGCAACGACCCCGATGTACTCACCGATCTCGGCGTGGTTCTGCGCAATATGGAGCAGTACGATCGATCTCTCGAGATTCTCGATCATGCGATCGCCGTCTCGCCGGATCACTGGCAGGCGTGGTTCAACAAGGTGATCGTCTTGAATTTCGATCTCCACGATCACGAGGGAGCGCGTGAGGCCTTCGGCCACCTCAAGGAGATCGCCGCCCGGAACCCGGATGTCCCCGACCTCACCGGTATCGAAGCTGAGGTGATGGGGAAGTAGCCTCGCTCCCGGCGATCGGATACACTTGAAGACCTTGAATTTACCGGTAGGGTGATGCCACGAATCATAATCTTTGTCCTGGCCCTCTTCGTGATGTGGAGGGTGCTGAGTTCGCTCGGCAAGCGAAGAGCGTCCGGTGGCCTCGGGGCGGACAGCTACAGCCGCTTCTCACCACAACAGCGGCGCCGCCGGATGGATCTCGAGAACGACTCACCGAATCCGTCGCCGGAGGAGTTGACCGAGTGTGCTCAGTGCGGAACCTATGTGCCGGTCGGGCGCGCTCTTTTCGCCCAGCATGAAACGGCCTTCTGCGGAGAGCGATGTCGGCAAGCGCACCGGGATGGGGGCTCCAATGAAGCCTGAGCGTATGTTGGGGCTCCGTCTCTCCATCATCGAGGGTGGGCGAGAGCTGGCGATGACCAAGCTCATCACCCTCGGAGAAGGGAACCTCTCGGCTCGGATCGACAAAGATCGCTTCCTCGTGACCCCCACCATGACGGACAAAGCTAAACTCGAGCCCGACGAGTTGATGGAAGTCGAGATCAACAGTCACCGGGTACCCGAGGGTGCTTCGACCGAGGTCGGGCTGCACCGTGCCATCTATGGTCAGTTCCCATCGGTCCATGCGGTGGTTCATGCCCATCCGGCCAAGGTCCTTGCCCTGGCCGAAGAGGGTTTGGCGCCCGATGCGAGTCTGCTCCCCGATGGTGGTTCAATCCTCGATCGCGTTTCGTGGATCGATGATTTCCCGCCCGGGAGCCGCTCGTTGGCCCAGGAGGTCGCGCTGGGCATCGCAAAGGCGCCCGCCCTAGTCATCGCCGCTCACGGCGCAGTGACCATCGGCGCCACCGTCGACCAGGCGGTTCTCCGCATGATCAGGTTGGAACGCTTGGCCCTGATGACCCGGGGTGGGTGAGGTGGACCGACAGGTCGATCTGTACGCCAGCGATCAACAACCGCCGCCACTCGCCGATCGAATGCGTCCCCGTACCCTGGACGAGATTCTCGGTCAGGAACATCTGGTGGGGCCTGATGGAGTGATCCGTGCGTTTGTCGAACGCCGGGAGCTGCCGTCGATGATCTTCTGGGGTCCGCCCGGTTCCGGGAAGACGACCATGGCGAGGTTGTTGGCCGACGCCTGCAAGACCGAGATGGTGACATTCTCCGCGGTGCTGTCGGGGGTCAAGGAAGCGCGGGCTATCATGACCGAGGCGAGCCGGCGCCGGAAGCTCGAGGGCCGTCGGACAGTACTCTTTGTTGATGAGATCCATCGCTTCAACCGCGCTCAACAGGATGCCTTCCTCCCTTTTGTGGAGGTGGGTGACATCGTCCTGGTCGGCGCCACCACCGAGAATCCGTCCTTCGAACTCAACCGAGCGCTGCTGTCCCGGGTCAAGGTCTACATCCTTGAACCGTTGGAGGAGAGCGATATGGCGCGGTTGCTCGAGCGGGCGTTGCGGGACCCTGATCGCGGTCTCGGCGCGAGTGGAGTCGATGCCGATTCAGCCGCCCTCGGAATGATCGGGCGGATCGCCGCGGGTGATGCACGACAGGCGCTCAACCACCTCGAGCTGGCGGTGTCGTTGGCAGGCGTCGATGGGGTCGCGGTCATCAATGAGGAGCTTGTTCAGCGGATCGCGCAGCGTTCGGTGGCGGTCTATGACAAGGGTCGGGAAGAGCACTACAACCTCATCTCGGCGCTGCACAAGTCGGTCCGCAACTCAGATGCCGATGCCTCGCTCTATTGGCTCGGGCGGATGCTCTCCGGCGGCGCGGATCCCCGCTTCGTGGTCCGGCGGCTGTTGCGAATGGCGTCCGAGGACATCGGCATGGCCGACCCCAAGGCGCTCGAGCAGGTTTCGGCGGCGGCGCATGCAGTTGAGCACATGGGGATGCCCGAGTGTGAGCTCGCGCTGGCGCAGGCGACGGTCTATCTCGCCTTGGCGCAGAAATCCAACGCGATCTACAAGGCCTATGGCGCGGTCAAACGCGAAATCGCGAATCGGCCGGGGTTGGCGATTCCCATGTCGATTCGCAATGCACCCACGGCGCTCATGAAGGACTCGGGCTATGGAAAGGGATATCACTACGCCCATGACGAGGCGAGCGGGGTGTCGGATATGCAGTGCCTGCCCGACGAGCTCACGATCGCCACGTTCTACCGCCCGACCGAACGCGGATGGGAACATCGGATAGGCGAACGACTCAAAGAGATCGCCGCGCTCAAGAAGCGCAGCTGATCTCCGTTCCGACACCGCCGGCGGAAGACCTGCACGCATGGGTGATTGAGAGGCGTGAGTCACGTCCTCTGACTTCTCCGCGGAGCGTGTGGAGACGCCCGACTATGCTAACTTTCAACCGTGCGAAAAACGCTTCCGCTTCTGCTTCTCCTGGCCCTTTCGGGCTGTGGTTACCACCTCGTCGGAACCTCGACCTATCTGCCGGATGATGTCCAGAGCCTCCATGTTGAGTTTTTCGCCAACAAGACGGCCAGAGCCGATATGGATCAGCGGGTCGCCGAGGCGCTCAATCTCGAGTGGGTGCGGCGCGGGCGCTTCCAACTCGTCGACCGCGTCGAGAATGCCGATATCGTGCTCAGCGGCACCATGACCAGATTGATGGTCATTCCGGTGAGTTTTGACGGGAGCGGCCGCGCCACCGAGTACCAGATGACCCTCCTGACCGAGGTCCGTCTGAACGATGTACGAGGGGAAGACCCGGTACTGCTGTGGGAGAACAAATCGTTTTCCCGCCGGACATCCTATGCGGTGAATGAAGATGCCGTGGATTACTTCGACCGTCAGCGTGAGGCCATGAACGAACTCTCCACCCAGTACTCGCGAGCTCTCGTCAGCGCAGTCCTCGAGGGATTCTAGTAACATCCCACCATGCCAAGCCATCTGCCGCCGCACATCCGCGCGAAACTCGAACCCATCCGCCTGCTGGTTCTCGATGTCGACGGCGTGCTGACCAACGGGTCACTCTTCTACTCGGCCGGCGGCGAGGAGATGAAGGCCTTCAATGTCCACGATGGTCTCGGCATCCGACTCCTGATCGATTGCGGCTTCGAGGTCGGGATCATCACGGGTCGATCGTCAGCCGCGGTTTCGGCGCGATGCTCGGACCTCGGTCTGAACGAAAACATGGTCGTTCTCGGGTCGAGGGATAAGGGAGCCGATCTCGATCAGATGCTCTCAACCCTCGGCATCGCCGATCACGAGATGGCCGCCATGGGCGACGATCTTCCGGATCTGCCAATGCTGACACGCGCCGGTTTCTCCTTCTGTCCCACCGATGCCGCTCCCGAAGTCATTGCCGCCTGTGACCATATCTGCGGCAAGAACGGCGGCAGCGGTGCGGTGCGCGAGGCGGCCGAAATCCTGCTCAAGGCCCACGGTCGTTGGACGGGCCTGGTCGAGAATTGGTCGGTTCCCGGCCCAAGGCGATCGTGAAGGTCTACCTCGATCTGCTGCAGGACATCCTCGACCACGGCGCGGTCAAGGATGATCGAACCGGGACCGGAACCCTGAGTGTCTTCGGTCGTCAGATGAGGGTCGATCTCCGTGACGGATTTCCACTGCTGACCACCAAGAAGCTCCATTTGCGATCCATCATCCACGAACTGCTGTGGTTTCTTTCCGGCGACACCAACCTCGGTTATCTGCACGAGAACAAGGTCAGGATCTGGGACGAGTGGGCGGACGTCGACGGCAATCTCGGCCCGGTCTACGGCTCCCAGTGGCGATCGTGGCCGACCCCCGATGGTGGTCACATCGATCAGATTTCTCGACTCATCGACGGCATCCGCAGCAACCCGGACTCACGACGCCACATCGTCAGTGCATGGAATGTGGCCGATCTCGACAAGATGGCGCTGCCGCCGTGCCACGCGCTCTTTCAATTCTGGGTGGCGGATGGAGGACTGAGCTGCCAGCTCTATCAGCGCTCCGCCGATGTCTTCCTCGGTGTGCCGTTCAACATCGCCTCGTATGGGCTGCTGACGATGATGGTCGCTCAGGTCTGCGATCTCGAGCCGCGGGATTTTGTCCACACCTTCGGCGATGTCCATCTCTATCGAAACCATATCGATCAGGCAGAGCTTCAGCTCGAACGCCAACCGCGGGCCCTCCCGATCATGACCCTCAACCCGGAGGTTCGATCGATCTTCGACTTCCGCTTCTCGGATTTCGAGCTGTCGGACTACGATCCGTACCCGCACATCAAGGCGCCCATCGCGGTCTGAGGGGGAGTTGTGGTTTCTCTCATCGTCGCTATGTCGTCAAACGGGGTCATCGGTCGCGATGGCGATCTGCCGTGGCACCTTCCCGCCGACCTGAGGCATTTCAAGAAGACCACCATGGGCCACCATCTGATCATCGGCCGCGCGACCTGGGACGAGGTCGGCAAGCCGCTGCCCGGGAGAACCATGGTGGTGGTGACGCGGAACCGTGAGTTTTTCGCCGAAGGGGTGCTCATCGCCCACTCGGTGGATGAGGCCCTCGCTCTGGTGGGCAATGACGAGGAGCCCTTCATCGGCGGCGGCGCCGAGATCTATCGCCAAGCCCTCGAAGCAGGGATCCCGGACCGGCTCTACATCACCCGCGTTCACGCCCATGTCGAGGGCGACACCATCTTTCCTCCCATCGATCTCGATGGGTGGCTCCTGGCCGATCGGGTCGATCACCCTGCGGACGAGAAGAACGAGTATCCCTATGCCTTCGAGTGCTACGACCGCCGATGATGAAGGGCCTGCTGGGGCGGTGCTTGGTTGTCGGGTTTGTGTTGACATTGCAGGCATGCGCTTCCGGAAGACAGCCTCAGCAACCCTCCGAGATCCCGAACGGCTGGCCGGTGGAGAGATCCAAAGTGGTGGTGACCGCCGAGTTCGGCGTTCCCCGCGGCAGCTCGCGCCACGAGGGCATTGATCTCGCGGCCCCGGCCGGGACCCCGGTGAGGGTCACCGCCGATGGTCGGGTGATCATCGCCGAGAAGGACGGCCTCTACGGGCGCACGATACTCGTCGACCACGGAAACGGCTATCGAACCCGATATGCCCACCTCAAGAAGATCGAGACCAAACAGGGCAAGCGGGTAAGACGGGGTGAGCAGATCGGCCGCGTCGGCAAGAGCGGCAACGCCAGCGGAGCGCATCTGCACTACGAGGTGCTGAGGAATGGCGTGCCGGTGAATCCGCGGGGATACCTGTAGTTCTTAATTTTGAATTCTTAATTTTGAATTACATCACAGCGCATTCAGGAAGCCCTGCGATGAATAATTTAGAATTAAGAATTAAGAATTTTGAACCTACTTCACCCGTGTCCCTGGTGGGACTTCGTCATCTGCGGAGAGCAGATACGGCGCCCCGTCAATTGAAGCCGCAAGCAGCATCCCTCGCGATTCGACACCCATGAGTTTGGCGGGTTGGAGATTGGCGACGACGACAATGCGCCGGCCGACGAGTTGCTCGGGCTCGTAGCGTTCGGCGATGCCTGCGACAAGTTGGCGGAGCTCGCTCTCGCCCAGATCGACCATGACCTTCATGAGCTTTTTCGATTTGGGCAGACGCTCGGCTTGCTTGATGAGGCCCACTTTGAGTTGGATCTTGGCGAAATCGTCGATGGTGACCATGTCTCCCTGGGCGATGGCCTCGGCCTCGGCCTGCTTCTCGTTCTCCTCCTCGATCTCCTTGAGGTAAGCCTTGATGTCGACTCGAGGGAAGAGAGGCTGGGCATCGCCGAGCTTGGTTCCGGCAGGCAGGCCGCCCCATTTGGTGGCATTGTCCATATCGATCGGGAGTTCGCTCACGCCGAGTTGCGCTCGCAATTGGGCCGCGATCCCGGGAATGAACGGTTCGGCGAGGATGGAAGCGATCCTGAGTCCCTCGAGGGCGGCGTAAAGGACCGACGAGAGCTCGGCCCGCCCCTCGTCGCCATTCTTGGCGAGGTTCCAGGGCTGTTTCTCCTGAAGAAAAACGTTGATGGTGGAAAGCAACTGCCAGGCCGCCTCCAGCGCCCGGTTGGGTTCGAGGGCGTCCATGTGCCGGATGTACTTCTCCACCGCCACGGCGGCCGCCTCGGGCACGGGACCATCGGTGGTCGGAGCCGGGACCAGGCTGTCGAGGTACCGGGTCGTCATCGCGGTCGTGCGTGACGCGGTGTTACCGAGGGAGTTGGCGAGATCGGCATTGAAGCGTTCGAGGAAGGCCTCGTCAGAGAAGTTTGCGTCCTGGCCGAACGACATTTCCCGCGCCACGAAGTAGCGCAGGGCATCTGCGCCGAAGCGGTGGATGAGATGATCGGGTCGGACCACGTTACCCACCGACTTGGACATCTTGGCGTCGTCCTGGAGCCACCAGCCGTGGCCGAAAACCTGTTTCGGCAGGGGCAGCCCGGCGGACATGAGAAACGCCGGCCAGTAGACACAGTGGAATCGCAGGATGTCCTTGCCGACCAGGTGGAGGCTTGCCGGCCAGAATTCATCGTGCCGGGAATCGTCATCGCTGCCGAACCCGAGCGCCGAGATGTAGTTGGTCAGGGCGTCGAGCCAGACATAGACCACGTGATCCTCGTCGCCGGGGTAGGGGACACCCCAGGAGAGCGAGGTCCGCGAGATGGACAGATCCTTCAGACCGCCCTCGATAAACCGAAGGACTTCGTTGTAGCGGCTCTTGGGGCGAATGCATTCGGGGTTGGTTCGGTACCACTCGAGGAGCCGGTCCTGGAAGGCCGACAAACGGAAGAAGTAGCTCGACTCCGACAACCGTTCAACCGGGTTGCCGCTCTCGGTGTCGACCCCGTCCTTGACCTGGGAATCCGGGACGAATGCTTCATCGCGGGCGTCGTACCAGCCCTCGTAGTCACCCTTGTAGATGTCGCCGGCCTCGGTGATGCGCTCGATGATCGCAGCCACCGCTTGCTTGTGCCGGTCCTCAGAGGTGCGGATGAAGTCGTCGTGGGAGATGTTGAGGAGCTTCCACAGATCGTGGTACCTGGCCACCACCCGGTCGGCGAGCTCGATGGGTTGGATCCCCTGGGCCGCCGCCGCCTTCTCGATCTTCTGGCCGTGCTCATCGGTGCCGGTCAGAAAAAAGACCTTCTTGCCCCTGAGCCGTTGATAACGGGCGAACGCGTCGGCCATCACCGTAGTGTAGATGTGGCCGATGTGGGGCATGTCGTTGACATAGTAGATCGGGGTGGTGATGAAAAAAGTATCGGACACAGTGCCTCCGGAGCCCTGGGCGGGGCCACAGGATAGCAGCACTCCCACGGGAGACGGTAGGATGTGGAGGATGAATGCACGATCGTGGTGGTGGTGGCCGTACCAGGTGTGGAAGTACTTGGTGGCGAGCCCGTTGGCGGTGGCGGCGACCCTGGTTTGTTCCGCCGCAATCGTCGTTCTCATTCCATTCGTCAACCCGAGCACCCTGAGCCGGGTCATCGGCTGCAGTTGGGCGCGGATTGTGGCCTTCGTCATACCCATGTCGGTCGAGGTGATCGGACGGGAGAACATCGATCCCGATCAGTCCTACGTCGTGGTCTCCAATCACCAGAGCAACATGGACATCATCGTGCTTTACGGTTTTTTGGGAATCGACTTTCGCTGGGTGATGAAGCAGGAGTTGCGATCGGTCCTGGGTCTCGGCACCGCCTGTGCGGCATTGGGCCACATCTACATCGATCGCTTGAATCACGAGGCTGCGGTCCGATCCATCAACGAGGCCAGGGAGCGGATCACCGGCGGTACGTCGGTGATCTTCTTCCCCGAAGGGACGCGCAGCGATGACGGCCGGCTCAAGAGCTTCAAGAAGGGCGCCTTTCGGTTTGCCTTGGACACCGGTCTGCCCGTTCTCCCGGTGACGGTGGCCGGAGCCTGCGATGTTCTCCCGGCTCGGCGTTTCGATCTCAGACCTGGCCGCGCAAGGTTGGTGATCCACAAACCGATTTCGATGGATGATCCGGCCGCAGACGATCTGCCGACGCTCAGCAACCGCGTCAAGGAGATCATCGCTTCGGCTCTGCCCGAGGTTGCTGAATCCGACCAATGACGCGCTTTCTGCGGGTGTTGGCGGTGGGTCTCGGCCTCATCGGTCTCACTGCCTCGGGGACCATGGCCCGCCCCTCGCCCGATCTTCTGATCGAGGCCCCCCCGGCTCTCGCCGCCATTGCCGATGAGGTTCGGGTCATCGGTGGTGGGGATTTCTCCGGCGCCCTCCTCATGACGGGACTCATGGGTTTCAGCTCGCCCATACGGGTCGTCCTCGCTCCCGCGGACAGCCCCGTCGCGCGACAGACGCCGACCTGGGTGAGCGGGTTCGCCATTGGAGATTCGCGAACCATCGTGCTCTTCCCCGATCGAGTCTCACGCTACCCTGACGACAGCCTGCGCACCCTGGTCCACCACGAAGTCACGCATGTTCTGGTTGCGGAGGCGGCACGGGAGCGGCCGGTTCCACGCTGGTTCAACGAGGGCGTGGCGACCGTCGCCGCACGCGAGTGGGGGATCGAGGATCGAGCCCGCTATGCGGCCGCCGTGGTCGGTCGCGGACCACGCACCGCCGATGCGCTCGATCAGGGCTTTGCGGAGGGCGGCCGGCGGGTGACCCGGTCGTACGCTCTCTCCGGGGCATTTGTTCGTTGGATACGCCTGGAGTACGGCGAGTTTGTGACCGCGAGGATCCTCGAACTGCTCGGTCGGGACATGTCGTTCAGAGAGGCCTTCGTGCGCGCCACCGGAGACACCCTCGAGCGGGCCGAGCATCGGTTCTTTGTCCGTGAAGCCTTGTGGCACACCTGGGTGCCGTTCCTGACCTCTTCCGGTGTCCTCTGGGCCGCCATTACGGCGCTCGCCATCGTTGCGATCCGCCGCCGGAAGATCAAGAGCGCGGTCATGAAGGAGCGGTGGCAGGCGGAAGAGGAGTTGGAGGCGCTTCACAGCCGACTGGAGGCTCCGCTGCCCCTCGACTTCACGCGAAGCACATCGCTGGAAGATGTCGACGACGACGTCGTCAACTGACGTCGAGAAGTCGTCCGTACACCCCCCAAGAAACGAGAAACGGCACGTTCACCGGAGGTGCCTGGCTCGCTTCTTGTTTGACAAAAAGGTGCCTGGCATCCTCTCGCGGTATGACGATTGGAGAATCACGTTCAGCGAGGCGTGTCCCGATCAAGTCGACTGTCGACTGTTGACTCCGTCGACCTACCCGAAACGCGTCTGTGACCTCATGACCGCGGCCCGGACGGCGGACAGCATCTGCTTGCGTTCGAGATCGTCGGGCTCCGGTCCGTGGCAGGTGATCATGGCCTGACCCTGCTCTTCGCAGGTCCGCTTGTGGACGTTGAAAAGCTGGTCGAGGAGGTCCGGAGCCACGTGCTTGGCCTGCTGGTAGATGGCGCTCGTGTTTTCGGGAGGACTGAAACCGCCATAGGCAACATTCGACGAGCTGACCTTCTGGTGGAGCTTGTCGCTGATTGTCCGGCGGAGGCTCTCGAGCAGCCTGAGTCGTCGTGATCTTGCGCTTCCCATCGTATCTATCCCCGCTTTCTCCGGTGCGTGCCGGTACGGTTGCGGTTGACATCGAGCCTGCCATCTTCTCCAAGGGTCCCATGGGACCGAGGACCCTGGCTTTTTCGCAGACCCTGCGATGAAACCTGGTGAGAATGGCCCTCCGGCTGTATCTTCATTTCTGACTTGAGGATGGCCCACCACCGGATGCGGCGCTGTGCCCGGGGTCACATTCCGTCAGGAAGGGCGCTGCCGAGACACAATGGGTGGCGTGTCCAGGGTAATGCGGTCGCCGAAGAGAGGACGATCGCAGATTTTTCAACGGTGAATGAGGATCGTGAGGCGAGAATAGTGAGCCGATGTGTTTCCGTAGGGAATGAACTCTTGTTGATTGAACCCGTAGAACTCTGTGAGCGAGATGACGAAAGATAACTGGTTTGCCCGAGCCGAGCGCTTTGTCCGCGACTACACCGGTGGTGTCGGGGCGGGGGATCTGCGGCGTCTGTTCGACCGCGATGCCGCCCATGCATTCGGGGTCGTGACCAGAGAGCACGATGGAACCGAACCGAAGGGAAAGATCGGACGGTTCTTTCACCGGGCAAAGATCCTGTTCCTCGGGCTGTCATTCAAATTGTCGCCGCCACGACGTGTGCTCTTCGGTATCAGCATCTTCCTTTCGCTCCTCGCGATGCAAAACCTCGATGTTGCGATGAATGCCGGCGGGCAGTTCGTTCTCTTCCATCTCATCGGCATTGCCGGTCTCGTCTTCCTCATCCTTCTCGAGCTCGCCGATCGAATCGTCGTTCGAGACGAACTCGAGGTCGCGCGGGAACTGCAGCGCGATCTCCTGCCCAAAGATCCACCGCAGGTGGAGGACTGGGAGTTTGTTTTTTCCTATCGAACCGCCAACACCATCGGCGGTGATTACTACGATTTCATCCCCCTCGAGGATGGCAGGCTTGCCGTTGTGATCGGTGATGCGAGCGGGCATGGCATCGCGGCCGGACTTCTCATGGCCATCGCCAGTTCGGCGCTCAAGCTTGCCATCGATGTCGATCCGACGCCTGCTTCAGTGGCGCGTTTCGTCAATCGCGCCCTGTGCCGGAGCGGGACCAATCGAGCATTCATGACTCTCTTCTACGGTCTCCTCGACCCGGAGACGGGCCGGATGGATTTTGTGGTTTCGGGCCATCCCTATCCCATGCTTCGCCGCAGCGACGGCGAAATCACCGAGCTCGGCGAGGGTGGACTGCCGCTCGGGATTCGCAAAGGTGTGTCCTCGCCCACCGGTGAGGTCACGATCAGGCAAGGCGATCATCTCCTGCTCCATACCGACGGAATCGCCGAAACTCTCGATCCGACGGGGGACGACTACGGCTACGATCGTCTTCGCCGGACGTTGGAGTTTGGGGGTTCGTCCAAGGCCATCCATGATCGGATTGTCCGCGAGATGGTGTCCTTTCAGGGCGACGCCGCCACCCTCGATGATCGAAGCCTGGTCGTCGTCTCGCGGGCCGTAGCACTCCCCCCGGTACCGGGATCAGCCTAGGACTCTGAGCCTTGTGGTGCGGGCGTCCCGCCCGCAGGATGTTGATCTGCACCCTTTGCGTTTCTGTGTTGAATTGCGATGGTGCGATGTATCTGCGTTCATCTGCGTCATCTGCGGGCAACCCTGCGATGAATTGCGATGTCATCTGTGTCCATCTGTGTGATCTGTGGTTTGCAGCGCTGTGGGTTGATCCCAACCAGAAGGCGGCATCGAACACAAAAAAGCCCGGGCGGATGCCCGGGCTCGATTGTGTTCTGTGACGAACTGGTTACGAAGCGCTCTTCTCGTCGGCGAACTCGAGGTCGGCCGAGGCCTGCATGGCCTGGTCGTACGCGGCCTGCGAGGTCTTGGAGCAGCTGGTTTTCTCGTAGGTCTCGGTGTAGGCGGCCTGGGCCACGGCGTGGCGGGCGGCGCTGGCGGCGGTTTTGGTGCAGCTGGTGTCGGCGAGGACCGCATCATAGGCGGCCTTGGAGGCGGTCTTCGAGCAGCTGGTCGAACCGAGGGTGTTGACATAGCTCTGCTCGGCGAGGGCGTTCACATAGGCGGCCTTGGCGGTCTTCTCGCAACCGGACTCGGCCAGGCTGGCATTGTAGGCGGTCTTGGCGGCGGTCTTCGAGCAGGAGGAGCCCTCGTTGCTTGCGGTCTTCACGGCAGCCTTGTCGCAGCCGGCGCCGTCATTGCTGGCCTTGGCAGCGGCGGCCTTGTCACAACCCGCTCCGTCATTGCTCGCGGTCTTGTCACAGCTGCCACAGTCGGCAGCAGCAACTCCAGCGAACGCCAGAACCATCACGAAGACTCCACAAATGGACATCATCTTTTTCATTTCAATTCTCCCTTTCGTTGTTTCCTGGTGACGACACCTGTGAAATTGATTCACGATCTCGATATTAATCCTAACACGTGTTCATACGCAGATAATCCCTTCGAGGTTACGCTCGGAAAGAAATTTCCTGCCGTTGGGCTAACCACAACGCGTATGGGGCGTTGTTTGAGGTAGGCTCGGGAATCCGTGGGGATGGAAATGGGGGCGGAGTGTCCGAATCATCGGGGCAGTGGCTCAAGGGTTGCGCGCTGGGTTGCGGTGGTCTGGTTTTGCTTTTCGTCTTGTTCATCGTCGGGATGTCGGTCTCGATGCGAACGGCGTTTGACGGTGCGCGCGAAGATCGCGAGATCCTCGAGCAGCAGTTCGGTGAGGTCGATGTCTTCACTCCGGCCGTCGACGGCTCGGTGGCGGAGGATCGGGTCGCTGCTTTCTTGGTGGTTCGAGAGGCACTCACCGAGATCCACGCCGAGATCGAGAGCGTCGACAATGAGATGGCTGACTTCGAAGATCTCGTCGATGGCGAGGAACCGCCGATGATGCAGGCCCTGCCCGCGGTCTTCCGATTGACCAAGGCGATGATGGGTCTGCCCTTTGTCTTTGGTGAGATCGAACGCACCAGGAACAGCGCTCTCGTCGAAGCCGGAATGGGCCTCGGTGAGTACTGCTACATCTATGTCCTGGCGTATCGTGATCAGGAGGTCTCTGACGAAGCCGAGGCCAACCTCTTCACCGCATCGGCGGCGAACAGTCGGGTGCGGGCCGATTTTCGCGGGATGATCAAACGCCAGCTCGCGGCTGCGCGGGCCGAGGGAGCCGATGAAGAACTGGTGGCGGCCCTCGACGCCGAGTGGGACGCTCTCGCCGCCGACGACAGGAGAATCCTCTGGCAGGACGGTCTTCCCGAGCAGATCTCGGCTTCATTCACCGCCCATCGAGAACGCCTCGACGCCACCTACTCGGCGGCGGCAGCCGAATTCTCACTCCTCAACAGCACCATCCGCGGTGGCGGCTTGAGCATCCAGATGGATTGACCCGGTTTTGAAATCCACAGTTGGACAGTTCCAGTGGTGGTCAGAATCCGTAGCGCACACCGCCCATGATGCGTCGACCGGGCGCCGGGTAGCCGAGGACCTCCTGGTAGTCGGCGTCGAGGATGTTGAGGGCCCGGGCCGTGATGGTGATTCTCTGCCAAGCCTCCCAGGCAATCGACAGGTTGACGGTCGTGTAGGCCCTGGCCTCGGCGCGTTCAAAGGTCACCGGGTCGACATCGTCGCGGGCATCGACCCACAGGACCGTGACATCGCCGCTCCATCCTCTTCCGATGTCACCGTTGAGGGTCCACGATGCGCTCCACTGCGGACGCCGCAGCAGGGACAGGCCGTCCTCGGACTCGGCGTTGAGATAGCTCCCCTGGAGATACCAACGGATGACATCGAGGGCGCCCTGCTCCCAGACGAACTCGGCGCCCTTGATCCTGGCCTTGCCGATGTTGATGTTCTGGTAATCCACGAAGTCGAACTCGATGAGGTCGTCGATATCGGTGGTGAAGACATTCAACTGCCACCTCGAGTGCCCGCTGAGTGGGGTGTAGACCACGCCGACTTCGCCTGAGTTCGATGTTTCCGGTTCGAGGGTCGGGTTTCCGCCGATGGGTGCAAAGAGTTCGCCGAGCGACGGTGCGCGGTAGGCCTGACCATAGCCACCGCGAAGCTCGAAGGTGTCGGCCAGGCGCCAGCTGAAGTCGACCCGGCCGGTGATCTTCGAACCCCAATCGTCGTTGTCGTCCCACCGAAGGCCGAACAACAACCTGAATTTCGTGCCGATCCTCCAGTTGTCCTGGGCGAAACCGCTGAGATATCGATCCGAGACGTCGTCGAGGCTGACGCCGAAGGTGTTGGTGTCGGTCACCCGATCCTCGCGCCACTCTGCGCCCCAACTCACGGTGTGGCCGCCGAGAATATGGTGGCTCGCGAGGCGGGCTTGATCGGTGTCGGCTTGGGTGTTGGCGTAGGTGTAACCCAACGGGTCGTCCGGGTCTTCGAAGTCAAAGCTGCGTTTGACCCGCGAAGCCACCACCTCGAGGTTCCATTTGGCGCCGATCTGCCACTTCAGGGGAATCGCGGCCAGCTCCTGCTTGGTGTTCTGGCGGCGGTTGGGGGTCGGTTCCTCGGGGGTGACGAAGGGGATGCCGATATCGTTTTGGAGGTTCTGGTAGACAAAACCGATACGGCTGCCCTGGCCCCAGCTGAATCCCAGGTTGGTCAGACCCTGCCTGCCTTCGAAGTCGCCGTTCTCGAGATACCCATTGCTGCTCCGGCGGTATCCGGAAACCAGGACGTCGAACTTATTGCTGGCGTAGCCCGCGGAAACTTCGTAGCGCTGCCAGCTGTTCTCACCCCCCTCCACCAAGAGCCGGCCGCCGAGCTTTTCCTTCTCGCGGTAGGGGATGAGGTTGATGACGCCGCCGACGGCGTCCGCTCCCCACAAAGCGGAGTAGGGGCCTCGCGCAACCTCGATCCGTTCGAGGGCGGTGGTGGTGGGCAGGCTCCAGTCATAGCCGCCGTAGTAAGGCGAGTTGAGCCGGACGCCGTCAAAAAGTACCAGGGTGTGGTTCGAGTTGGTGCCGCGGGTGAAGACCGATGTCAACGACCCGGCGTCGCCGGACTGGGTGACGGAAACCCCCGGAACGCGGCGGAGGAGCTCGGTGACCGATTCGGCCTGAGAGTCGTCCATCTGCTTGCGGGTGATGACCGTGGTCGCGACCGGGACCTGGCTGACCGAGGATTCGGTGCCGGTGGCGGTGACGGTGATCTCAGAGCCGAACTCCGGATCGAGTGGGGGCGGTTGCTGGGGGATGACTTGGGCGGCGGCCGGTGGGGCGCCGAGCAGGATGGCCAGGAGACCTGTGGTGAGCATGACGGACAGCGGGCGAAAGAACATACGAAACCTCCCGTTTCAATTCGGCGTGACAGGTCTCCTGACTTCCGGATCGTCCGCTCCCGTTCGCCTTCCCAGTGAATTCCACCAGTGGCTGAACCATCGGTTCATGAACGGTTCGTCCCCGGTTACAGTGGCGGGGGCCGCGCCGGATTCTCACCGGCTTCCCTTATCTCTCCGTTGCTGAAACAGTACGCGCGCGGGGTGGGGGAGTCAACTGGCCGGACCCACCGCCACCGTCGGACGGTGGCTCTGCGGATTCGGCCATCGTCGCCATCGAGAGCGGCTCTCGCTGCCGTCGAGTGTCCGAATCCGCGCCGCGCCTACGGCGCGACGGTAGGTCGTTCGCGAGCAGGTGCCGGGTTC
>CBESWV010000051.1:0-18951 GCA_965533305.1 uncultured bacterium
TCCTCGAGTCAGGCCGGCAGGCCACCCTCTCCCGTGAACCACTCAGGTCCGGCGGCGAGGAGGTTGCCGGCGTCGATCGCGGACACGGGCCGCGAAAACCAGAATCCCTGGCCGTGCGGGCAGGCCATCTGACGCAGGCGGTCGGCCTGCTCGGCGGTTTCGACGCCTTCTGCGACGACACCGATCCCGAGATTGGCCGCGAGCCCGAGAATGGTTTCGACAATGGCGCGAGAGTCTGAGCCCTGACCGAGACGGCTGACAAAGGAGCGGTCGATCTTGAGCTCGTCGTAGTGGAAGCGCTGGAGATAGCTCAACGACGAGTATCCGGTGCCGAAGTCGTCGATGGAGAGTTGGATCCCGAGGGCCCGCAACTGTTGGAGGTTGTCCAACGCGGTATCGACGTGTTCGAGGACGACATTTTCGGTGACCTCGAGGCGGAGACTCTCAGGCGGTAGCTTGGTGGCTTCGAGAATTCCCATCAATCGTTCGACGATTCCCCGTTTCAGGAAGAGTTTGCCCGAGACATTGACGCTGATGAAAAGCGGTGGGTCGATGGGAAACCGCTCCTGCCATTGGTGCGCCTGGCCGCAGCTCTCCTCGAGGACCCACCAACCGAGGGGGACGATGAGGCCGGTCTCCTCGGCGATGGCGATAAAGCTGTTCGGCGAGACGATGCCGCGTTCGGGGTGCATCCACCGTACGAGAGCCTCAAAACCCACGATACGACCGCTCTTGAGATCGACGATGGGCTGGTAGTGCATGGCGAATTCATTGTTCTGAACGGCGAGACGGAGCTCGGTTTCGAGCTTGAGCAGTGCGACGGCACTCTGGTGCATGTTCCGGTCGAAGACCTCGTACCTGGCCTTGCCCGCGGCTTTGGCGCGGTACATGGCGATGTCGGCGTCACGCATGATCTCATCGGGGGTGCGGTAACCGGTGGCGCTGTGGGCGATGCCGATCGAGGCGGTGACAAAGACCTCATGGCCGTCGATGGAGAAGGTCATCCCGAGCAGTTCCTGGATCCGCTCGGCGACATGGATCGCTCCCGGGATGTCGTTGATCCGATTCAAAAGAATCGCGAACTCATCGCCGCCGATGCGGGCGACGGTGTCGCCCGGCCGGAGGTAGTGTTCGAGGCGTTGCGCAATGCCTTTGAGCAGCTTGTCGCCGAGAGGGTGACCGAGACTGTCGTTGACGTTCTTGAAACGGTCGAGGTCGAAGAATAAAACCGCGAACTGGTTCTCGGGAGTGCGTTCGTAATCGGCCATGGAACACGCCAGACGATCCATGAACAGCACCCGGTTGGCGAGACAGGTGAGATCATCGTGGAGGGCATCGTGCTGGAGCTTTTCCTCCGCAACCTTACGGGCGGTGATGTCCGATTGCGACCCCGCCATCCGGGACGGCCGGCCGTCGGCGCCTCGAACCGCCAGTCCCCGGGTCAGAACCCAGAGCCATCTCCCATTCGCCGATTTCATCCGGTGCTCGAGGCGGAAGTGCTCGGTCTCGCCATCGAGGTGTGAGGTGAGTTTGCGTCGAAACGCCGGTTCGTCGTCGGGATGAATCCGTTCGAACCACTCGCGCGGGCTCGGGCCGACCTCGAACTCCGAGTTGCCGAGCATCTTCTTCCACCGGGGAGAGAAGTAGACTGTGTCCGACCGGAGATCCCAGTCAAAGACACCGTCATTGGCGCCCTGGACAGCGAGGGCATAGCGTTCCTCGCTGTCGCGGAGGGCATCGTCGGCGGTCTGGCGAGCGATGGCGTAGCGGATCGAGCGCACCAACAACCGAGTGTCGACTTCGCGTTTAACGAGGTAGTCCTGGGCTCCTTCGCGGACCGCACGGGCCGCGAGTTCGTCGTCATCGAGACTCGTGAGGACGATCACCGGGACTCTCGGGTCGGCCTCGTGGATACTGAGGAAGGTATCCAAGCCAAAGCTGTCGGGCAGCGAAAAATCGAGCAAGACCACGTCGAAACGGTCTTGTTTCAGGTGGGTGACACCCTTGCCGAGCCGGTCTTCGTGGGAGACCACGAAGCTGGACTCGGTTGCCTTGCCGAGCAAAACCTGGATGAGTCGGGCGTCATCGGGACTGTCCTCCACAAGGAGCACCCGGATACGTGGGTGTTGGCTCATGTGGTCGTCCTTCCGGTGTCGCAGTCAATTGAGGAGCCGTAGACGCTCCCCCCTCGATGCGATCGAAGTCGCTCAGTCTGCTGCCTCATCTTCCCCTCCAGAACGTTTTGGCAACGTAAAGACAAAAGTCGAGCCACGGTGTTGTTGGCTCTCGACCCAGATCCGGCCACCGTGGCGTTCGACGATTCGTTTGCAGATGGCGAGACCGATTCCAGTCCCGGGGTATTCGTCCTGGGTGTGGAGACGCTGGAACATCACAAAGATCCGCTCAGCGGTGTTGGGCTCCATGCCGATTCCATTGTCGCGCACCGACACCTGCCAGTCACCGTTTTTTCGGGCGGCGCTGATGTGAATACGCGGCGGGCGAGGGCCGACGAACTTGATGGCGTTGCTCAGCAGGTTGTGCAGCAACTGATGCAGCTGTTTACCATCGGCGATCACCGTCGGCAGATCGTCGTGGGTGATGGTGGCTTTGGCTGTAGCGATCTCCTCTTCGAGCTCACCCACGACACTGGCGAGAATCGAGGAAAGATCGACCGCGCCGAAATCACCGCCCCGAGTGTCAACGCGGGCATATCCCAACACGGCATCGACCATCTCCTGCATCCGGTCAGCCCCGCGGACGACGCGATCGAGATAGTCCCTGGACTCGCCATCGAGTTTGTCGCCGACCGAGGTTTCGAGGAGTTCGAGATAGCTCGAGACCATCCCCAAAGGCTGTTGCAGATCGTGCGAAACCACGTATGCGAATTGTTCGAGTTCGGCGTTGGACCGGGCGAGGGCCTGCGATCGACGCGCGAGCTCGAACTGGGCGGCGTGGAACTCGTCGGTCTCCTCGATGATGCTCTGGATCTGACGGACACCGGTCGGCCCGTCCTCAACGGCCCAAGACGAGATCCGAACCCACATCAGGGTGCGATCGGTTCGCTGGAGCTGCACATCGAGATTGCCGATGGTGAGCGATTCCTCAAGTTGGGAGCGCCAATTCGACGCCGCCGTGGGCTGGGCAAAAAACTCGGTGAAGGACCGCCGGCTCATGGCTTCCGGGCTGGCAAGTCCGAGCATGGCCGCAAACGCCGGGTTGGCCTCGAGGATCTCACCGCTCGGGGTCGAAACCACGACGCCGACCGGTAGTCCTTCGACAAGACGTCGATATGGTGCGTCCTTGGCCGTGGCGAGAGCACGTCGGCGGGCGCGGAAGAGGGCGGCACGAACCGCCGACGGCAGCTCGACAAAGCCCTCGCTGGATTTTGGGACATAGCCGTCGACGTGGAGCCGGAGGGCGTCATTCCAAAGTTCAGTTCCCGCCGAGGCGGTGAAGAGGATGATAGGGCAGTCGGGGCGGAGATCCCGAATCAGCTCGATGACTTCGAGGCTGTCACTCCACTCGAGATCCGCCTCCGCGATAACCAGACCGAAGAGACCGGCCGCAATCGCGGCGGAGAATTCGGCGGCGGAGCTGACTTGATCGATATCGACGTGATCGAACTCGCCGGACAAGACCACTGAAGCGAGTTCCCGGTCGCCCTCGCGGTCATCGATCAATAAAATTCGTGGAAGGCTGCTCATGTCCCCCGTGCCGGGCCTGTTGATCGGTTGAATCTGCGATCTGTCACCGGCCCTCCTCGGTGAAAATCATTCCGTGATCCCGATCACATGCTCTGATGCGCGAATTATAACATGAGGGCCGTCTTCAGTCGGGGTAGCTATGGCCAAGTAGTTGATTTCAGGAGGCTCATCTCAATATGAGGATATTCGTTTTCCGGTGATTAGGTGTCGAGAGCCATCGATCTGGGAGGGGGTGGTTCTCTCACCTTGGAAAAAGATACGAGCCGACGGTTTCAGAATGCCGCGTCCTTTTTGATCGCAAGCCTGAGCGTTTTTGCCAAATCAGAGAGCCGATAGGGCTTGACGGCCACCCCGGAGAATCCATGCTCGCGGTAGTTGGCCATCACCGGGTCGGTCGAATACCCACTCGAGACGATCGCCTTGACCCCGGGGTCGATGGCGAGCAACCGCGTCATGGTCTCGCGCCCGCCGACGCCCTCGGGGACCGTCAGGTCAAGAACCACCGCGTCGTAGGGGTAGCCTTCCTCCATGGCCTGGGTGTAGAGCGTGATGGCTTCTGAGCCGTCGGCGGCCGTGCCGACCTCGTAGCCGATGGTCTCGAGAAGCTCTGCCGCCGCCGAACGAACCGCCTCGTCGTCGTCCATGATCAACAGCCGGCCGTGGCCGTGCATGGATTCCTCGCCGCCGCCGATTCCCTTTACGTGTTCTGCTTCGGATGCGGGTACATAGACCGAAAACCTCGAACCCTGGTCCGGCTGCGAATGCACGACGATGGCGCCGCCGTGGCTGCGGACGATGGAGAACGCCGTCGCGAGGCCCAGACCACTGCCGCCCTTCTTGGTGGTGAAGAAGGGGTCGAAGATGCTCTCGAGTTCTTCTTCCGGGATACCACAGCCGGTGTCGACGATCTCGATCCGGAGGTATCGACCGGCCTCGAGAGTCGGCACATCGCCCTCGACGAGGTGAAGGTTATCGCTGGTGACGGATACCGTGCCGCCCTGGGGCATGGCCTGAATGGCGTTGGCGACCAGGTTCTGGACCACCTGGGAGATCTGTCCCTCGTCGACCTCGACCGGCCAGAGCTCGGGGTTGGATCGACAGTCGTAGTGGCAGTTGCCGCCGCGGGCCGCGGTCGCCGTGGCCTCTTCGATCAACCGACCGATGGAGGCGACCTTTCGGATCGGGCGCCCGCCCTTCGAGAAGGTCAGCAGCTGTTGCGTCAGGCTTGTGGCGCGAAGGCAGACCTCTTCGGCCTCGTTGAGTCGGCGCAGCGTTTCCTGCGAGGCCGCGGCGGATCTCTTCGCCAGGCTGATGTTGCTCAGGATCGCCATGAGCATATTGTTGAAATCGTGGGCGATGCCTCCCGCGAGCACTCCGAGGCTCTCGAGCTTTTGACCCTGTTGCAGCTGGAATGCCAACCGGCGGCGGTCCTCTTCGGCTCGGTTCCGATCGGAGACATCCATGGCGATGCCCTCGATGAGTTCGCCGCTATCGTTGCCGTCATCGATCCGTCCGGCGTTGAGGAGAATCGTCACCGACTCCCCATCCCGCGTGATCATGGTGAATTCGCGATTGTGGAGCTCACGTTTGAAGGTGAGTTCCTGTAAAAAGAGCTGAATCTCCTCGGGGGTGGTGGCGAGATCGGCGATGGACCGCCCACTGAGATCGTCGGTGTCGTTGTAGCCGAGCATGGCGGCGAACGCCCGATTGGTGGTGCTGATGGTTCCGTTGAGATCGGTTTGAAAGACCCCGGCGAGATTGCGTTCAAAGAGAAGACGATAGCGTTCCATGCTTCGCAGGAGCGCCGCATCTGCTCGCTGTCGATCATGGATCTCCCGTCGTTTCGTGAGAACCCGATGCCATCCTGCGCCAGCCATGATCGCGAGCAGGATGACGCCGATGATCAGCGAATTGCGCCACAGGCTGTTGTGGCGTAGAGCCAGCGCCTGGAGCTCGTTGTTCTTCCTCAGCAGTTCGATTTCGGTGTTTCTCTCCCTCGCCTCGAACTCTGCCTGGAACTCTCCGAATTCGCTGAGGACTTCGGATTTGACGAGCTCCCCTTCGATCTCACGGGCGAGGGTCTGGTACTCCATCGCCACTCTTGTGTCGCCGGCGGCGATCTGCGCAACGATCATGGCATCGAGGGCCGCGACTTCGCGACCCTTCATCCCAAGCTCTCGAGCGAGTTCGAGACTCTCGGAGGCCGCGGCGATCGCAGTCGCGTTCCGTCCGAGTGAGGCGAGGATCTCGGCTTTGATGGCCAGACAGGCGACGATCTCGGGATCGAGATCCAGACGCCTGACGATCTCGAGGGCCTGCCCTATATGGCCGAGCGCTTCGCGATCACGATCCACGGCGTGGAGGGCTGCAGCGAGACTGCGGTGGGACAAGGCGATACGAAGTTCGCTGCCCTCGGCCAGACGCAGCTTCAGCGCCTCATCGTGGATATCGATGGCCTCATCGGAGTTGCCCTGGAGGTGTTTGATGTCGCCGATGTTGGACAAGATATCGGCGACACCGTTGGTCTCTCCGAGTTCGGCTTTGATGATTCGCGCGCGTTGAAAATACTCAAGGGCGGGTTCGTGATCTCCCAGATACATGTGGGCGACGCCGATGTTGTTGAGCAGGATCGCCTCGGCGTTCCTGTCGCCCGCCTTTTCCCTTCCCTCGAGGGCACGTGATGAGGTTTCAATGGCGTCGTCGAATTCGCCCTGATGGAGATGGACCGCGGCCTGGATATTTTGAAACAACCATGAACGATCGGGGTCGCTGGCAACGCTCGGCAGCGCGAGCGCCTCGCGGCAGGCGGCTTCGCTGCCGGCGAAATCGCCGAGGTGGAAGCTGGCACGAGCCAGATCGGCGAGGCTCCGGGATTGAATATCTTCCCTCCCGGTCTGGCCCGCGAGATCGGCCGCGGCGCGCAGCTCGACCACCGCTTTGTTGAATTGCTCGTTGACCCGGAGAGCCCGGCCGATTCCGCTCCGAACTTCAGCAGCGAGGATCGGTTGATCTTTGCCCGGGTGGGTGGCGAGGACCTGCCGGGCGAGTTGGATGTAGCCGGTCGGATCGTCTTCCGGAGAGAGGGCGCGAAGTTGAGCGAGGCTGTCATCCGAGGTCAAGCTCGGAACCACCGCTTCCGGCTGGTCGTCAGCTTGCTGGGGCCCGGCAGCGATGAACCCGACCGGCGCCAGGGTGACGATAAAACAACTCACCCAAAGAACGAAAAAGAGCGTCCGGCGAGCCCGGGCTCTGCTTCGGCTCTTTTTTCTTCGGGTCATGCTGCTGCCCCCTTTAACTGCGCTACTACTCAGTGTATCGCACATCAAACGGCGCGGGCGGTCTGCGCCGGACTGATGAAAACTCATCCGGTGTAGACTGAAGGCCCGATTTGGAGGTGCCATGGCCATCGATCCGAAACTGCTTGAGATTCTCGTCTGTCCGGTTGACAAGACACCGCTCGAGGTCGTTGAGTTGCCCCACGAGATCCGCGCGCGATTGGTTGAGAAGTACCGTAAGCAGTTCAAGGATGAAGATCCCGTTGTTGAGATCGGTCTGGCTTCTCCTGCGGGACGGGTGTATCCGGTGGTGTCCGGGATACCCGTGATGCTCGCCGACGAAGCGCTGTCCCGCGCCGAGATCGACGGCTGAGAATCGCCCGTGGCATTTTTCTTGGTTTGACTGTCAGAGTTGGGAAAAGGACCGCCGGGGTCACGACGTGAACGACCGAATATTCAGTCCGTCAGCCCTCATCGCCGAGGTCAACTCGCTGCTCGAAAGCGGGTTCTCGGGAATTTCGGTTGAGGGCGAGGTCACCAACGCCAGCACCTCCGGGCGGGGCCATATCTATTTCACCCTTAAAGACGACCTGGCGAATCTCGACTGTGTGATGTGGGCGTCGCGCGCCGGCAAACTCAAGTTCGATCTCGAGGATGGCCTCGCGGTTCGGGCTCGCGGCTCGCTCACCATCTACCGCCAGCGCGGTCGATTCCAACTCGTGGTGACTGCCCTCGAACCACAAGGAATCGGCGCCCTCCAACTCGCCTTCGAGCAGCTTAAAAAGCGGCTCGACGCCGAGGGGCTCTTCTCGCCGGAGCGCAAACGGCCCATGCCGGCGTTGCCCAATCGAGTCGGTATCGTGACATCGGCCACCGGGGCCGCCCTACAGGACATGCTCAAGGTCTTGCGGCGCCTGCCCCACCTCAAGGTGGTGGTTGCCCCGACGCCGGTGCAGGGCGATGGTGCGGCCGAAGAGATTGCCGACGCCATCAATCGTCTCGCCGCCAGCGGTTTTGTCGACGTGATCATCGTCGGTCGCGGCGGTGGAAGCCTCGAAGACCTTTGGGCATTCAACGAAGAACCCGTGGCGCGAGCCATAGCGGCGTGTCCGGTGCCGGTCATCTCCGGGGTCGGCCACGAAGTGGATTTCACCATTGCAGACTTTGTCGCCGATATGAGAGCGGCCACCCCGACCCAGGCGGCGGAGCTTGTCGCGAGTCGGCTCGAGGAGCAGGATCGTCGCCTCAGCGGTGCCGTCGCCGCTCTCGACCGCGATCTCCGCCGACACCTGGCCATGGCGCGTTCGCGTCTCGGCGGTCTCGAAGGCTCCCGCGGTCTCGCCCGGGTGCCGCAGCGAGTCCGGGTGTTGAAAGATCGCCTGGATCGGACCCGGCGGTTGGGACCGGCGCTGCGCGGGATGACCGACCGCATGCGGGCCCGACTCATCCGGGCCGAGGCGGTGCTCGCCCGGGTGCCGGCCAGGATCGCCGCGGGAGGCCACCGCCGGTTGCTCGCCAGCCGGCGCGAACAGATGGCGCAACTCATCCGGTCGAGGCTCCAGCAGTCGGCTGGCGAGCTTGCCGCCAAGCGGCGGGCCCTCGAGAATCTCAGCCCGAAACGAGTTCTCGAGCGTGGTTACTCCATCACCACCATCAAGGGAACGCAGAAACCGATCAAGGATCCGGTCGAGGTTCGAACCGGTCAGATCCTGCTGACTCGGCTTGCCGGCGGAGAAATCCGTTCGTTGGTGGCCGATCGTCCACAACGCCGGCAACCGGGCGCCGCCCCTGCCGAAAACCAACGGTCGCTCTTTGGCGACTCCACCGACCAACCGGGAGACCGAGATGGCACCGAGTAAAGATTCAGATCAGGATGAACGTTTCGAGGATCAACTCGAGCGACTTGAAGAAATCGTCGCCAGTTTAGAGGACGAGACTGTGGGCCTCGAGGAGGCCCTCGGGCTCTTCGAGGATGGGATGAAGCTGGCCAAGAGCTGCCGCGCCCGTCTCGAGGAGGTCGAGGACCGGGTGCGCCAACTGCTCGAGACCGAGGAGGGCGACGAACCCGCGACCGCACCCCTGGAGGGTGACGGCGGGAGCGACCCCGATGAGGAACCGGTCTGGTGATCCACCACATCCTCGATCCGGAACGCGAGGCCGTGGAATTGGCCCTGGCGCGGTTGTTACCCGTGGATGTCTGGCCCGAGCGGCTCCATCGCGCCATGGCGCACGCTGTGTTTGCGGGCGGCAAGAGGATCCGGCCGATCCTGGCGCGGCTCGCCAACCGGGCCGCCGGGTCCGACCCCGATGCCATCACCGAAGCGGCGTGCGCCCTCGAGTTGATCCACACCTACTCCTTGATCCACGACGATCTGCCGGCCTTTGACGACGATGTCCTGAGGCGCGGCAAGCCGACGGTCCACGTCGCCTTCGATGAGGCCACGGCCATCCTTGCCGGGGATGCACTGCTCACCGAAGGGTTGCTTGTGCTGGCCCGATATCCCCTCGGGCCCGCATGGGCGGTTCAACGCGCCGATGCAGTTGAGCTCGTGGCTGAAGCGGTTTCGGCGCGGGGGATGGTCGGCGGTCAGATGGAAGACCTCGAGGCCACCGGTCAGGTGGAGGAGATCCGGGAGGAAGACCCGAAGCTGAGGCTCGACCGCATCCATCGCGCCAAGACCGGCTGTCTTTTGGCGGCCTCGGTGGAGCTCGGAGCAGTCCTGGCCGGGGTCAGCGAGGATGAGAGAAGGACATTCGCCGACTTCGGCGCCGGGCTCGGCCTCGTGTTTCAGATTGCCGATGACATTCTCGACGCCACCGCTTCGGTCCAGGATCTCGGGAAGTCCCCGGGGAAAGACGCCGAGGCCGGCAAACTCACCTATGTCACGCTCTATGGTCTCGAGAACGCCCGAGGGCGTCTCGACGATCTCGAGGAACGATTGGTGGATCAGGCCGCCGGGATCGAAGGTCCGGATGGAGATCTCGCTGCCATCGCCCAATATGTCGCGCGAAGGCGGAACTGAAGAAGCACGGTTCTCTCGCTACGAGGGTTCGTCTGCCGGTTGCTGTGTTTTCTCTTCGAGTACCGGGGATTCGCCGTGTCTGAGCAGAATTTTTGCTTTGTCGGAAATGCCGGCACCGCCCGGCACCTGGCGAACCAGGGCCACCAGACCAAAGATCGAAGTGAGGGCAAAGCTCAGCGCGTGCGCTGCCACCGCAAAGGCCAGTGAGTCGGCCGATGGGACGCCGCAGAGCGCGAGGGCGCCCACCAGTGAGGCTTCATAGATCCCGAGGGCTCCAGGTGAGGACGGCAACGCGATGCCGAAGGACAGCACCCCGACGCCGAAGGCGACCCAGGACAGAGGCGCACCGGGGATGAATGCGCGGAGCACGAGGAGGAAGAAGGCCAAACCCAGCGTCCAGCTCAGGCCGAGCCAGAGGGCTCCCCGGAGCAGGCGGCTCGGTCTGGCGAGACCATCGAAGGCGTCGGCGACAATCGGCGGCAGCCGGGCGATCCTGGGCCAACGGGCGAGTTTCACCTCAAACCACGCGGCAATGGTCTTGCGATGGCGGGCGACCACGATGAGCACAACCATTCCCACAAAGGCGACGAGGGCAGCAGTGACAGGCGTCGCCCACCCGGCGTCGACGCCCACCGCAGGCAGGGCGGCGATGAGAATAGTCGCCGCGAACCCGACGTCCAGGAGTCGTTCGGCGGCGACGGCGGTGGCCCCGCCGACCACACCGAGCCCCGACCGACGACCGAGAACCACCGATCGAATCGCCTCTCCGGCACGGAGGGGCAGCAGGTTGTTGGCGAGATAACCGATGTTGAGGGCCGCAAAGGACGCTCCCAGCCCGACCCGGCCGTTGATGAATTCGCGGGACGCTGCCGCCCGGGCGACAAGGCCGAGACTGCAGCACACAGCCGAGAGGACGAGTTCCCATGGACTGGCTGAAAGCAGGACGTGAAACGCGTGGCTGGGATCGGTGACCACGACCAGACCAACGATGGCGACGCCGCTCACCAACAAGCCCGGGACCAACGAGCGTCGAACGCGCCCTTTCCCGTTGAGATGATCCACCCGAAAAGGCTACCACGGGTCCATTGAGCCTCCAGAAATCCCCAGAGATCTCAAGGTCAGGTGGCGACCGGTCACCGGTCACCGGTCACCGGCCATCGGGCACGGGCACGGGCACGGGTACGGGTACGGGCACGGGTACGGACGCGGACTCGAATCATCGCATCGGGATCGGGATCGGGAACGGACGCGGACGCGGACTCGGATCATCGCATCGGAAACGGAAACGGAAACGGCCACGGACGGTCATCCGCTACACTCCGGTGATGAGGAAGGAATCCCGCGTGTTGATCGTTTCCCGAGCCTATCGCACCCCGGTCGGAGAAACCGATGATTGAGCGGTTCAGGCTCGATGTCGCCATCACCGAGCGCGGTCTGGTGCCTTCCCGCGCCCGCGCCCAGGCTCTGATCCTCGCCGGCAAGGTGACGGTGAACGGTCAGACCGCGACCAAAGCCGGGACCCAGGTGAAGGCCGACGCGATCATCGAGGTTGCCGAACCCGATCACCCCTATGCCTCTCGCGGCGCGCTCAAGCTCGAGGCTGCCCTCGACGCCTTTGGCATCGATCCCGGCGGGCTCGATTGTCTCGATGTCGGCGCCTCCACCGGAGGGTTCACCGACCTCATGCTCGCGAGGGGAGCGCGCCGGATCATCGCGCTCGATGTCGGTCGCGGCCAGCTCGATTGGCGGCTCCGTACCGATGATCGCGTGACGGTCATGGAGGGGATCAACGCGCGGCACCTCGGACCCGATGATCTTCCCTTCAAGGTGGGTCTCGCCACCATGGATCTCAGCTTCATCTCGCTGCGACTCGTGGTACCGGCGCTGCTGCACCACCTCGATCCCGGCGGCCACCTCGTGTGTCTGGTCAAGCCCCAGTTCGAGGCCGGCCGCAATCAGGTAGGCAAGGGCGGCATCGTCCGCGACGAAGGTGTGCGGCGTCGGGTCATCGACAGCACCATCGCCGCCATCGCCGATCTCGGTGTCGAACTCATCGGCGTCATCCCATCGCCCATCCGGGGTCAGAAGGGGAACCAGGAGGAGCTTGCCGTTTTCCGTGTGGCGGAAGAATGAACCGCAACGACGCGAAGGGCGCCGAGCCATCGCAGAAACCACAAAGACACAAAGTCTCGAAGGAATCACTAAGAAGAAGTGAAGCCGGTCGGCCAAGGGCCGACCGGCTTCACGATCTTTGAGTTTTCTTTGTGTCTTTGAGCCTTCGTGGTTGCGACGAGATTTGCTTTGCGCCCTTTGCGTCTCTGCGGTACAACTCTTTCCCGATCGCGCGATGGAGGATTCATGAGTTCTGAGATGACGGTTGGATTCCCGGGTGGCAAGAAGGTCACCGCCCACTATGACGGTTTCGACATCGCGACCGATCAAGGTGTCGACTCCGGTGGCGAAGGCACCGCACCCGAACCCTTTGACTTCTTTCTCGCCTCGCTGGCCACCTGCGCCGGCTACTACGTCCTCAAGTTCTGCGAGAGTCGCGGCATCTCAACCGATGACATCTCCCTCCACCAGAGCTGGGAACGCAACGAGGACAAGAAGCTCGTTCGGATCGACATTCGCATCCAGATCCCGCCCGAGTTTCCCGAGAAATACCACAAAGCCCTCGTCCGCGCCGCCAACACCTGCACGGTGAAGAAGGCCCTCGCCGATCCACCTCAGATCACGACGGAAACCGTCGTGATCTGAATTATGAATTATGAATTTTCAATTATGAATTTCATGGCACACGGCCCATCAACGCGAAGGTAGGCCCTCTGCGATGTCATTCATAATTCATAACTCATAATTAACAATTGACTTAGAGCTTGTCAGCTCGAGTCGAGATCGGTCCGCGGTAGTTGTGGACGAGCCTGATCTGCGCGACCTCGGGACCGAAACCCTTGTAGGTCTCCTTGATTCGGGTCAGCGCGTTGGACCTCCAGTCGACATAGGGATTGTCGATCTGGACCGGATCGAGACAGCCGGCGAGGGCGACCTTTGATGAGGCGCAGAACCGCGACATGAGGGTCTTGGCGAGGTGGCGGTCTCCGTTCTGGAGCTCGTCGACCAACACGATGGAGCGTTCGATATCGAGACCGCGCAGCATCGACGTCGAGACCATGGTCAGCCGGTCGGTGGCCTGGAGCTCCTCGAGAAAATCGTGTTCGTTGGCCAGCGACAGCGATCGAACCGCCTGGAAGAACGGCTCCAACCACGGGCTCAGTTTGGACTCGTAGTCACCGGGCAGATAGCCCAGGTCGTACTGACTCGAGGCGTGTTCGGGTCTGAGCAGGAGCATGCCGTGGTCATAACCGTAGTCGGGGGTCAGCGCTTGCGAGGTCGGCGCCACTCGCCAGGTCGTGGGTTGGCCGATGAGCATATAGAGTCCGGTGGCCACCATCATCCGGGTCTTGCCGGAACCGGCCGGCCCGTCGAGCACCACCAGTTGGACATCGGGGTCGAGGAGGAACTCCATGGCCAGGATCTGCTGTGGGTCGCGAGGAGCGAAGCCGAGGATTGGCCGCGGTCTGTAGTCCTTGCGTTTGCGGTCCCAATATTGGGCGTATTTGAGATCCTCGACCCGGCCGGTGTCGGCGTTGACCCGGCCGAGAATGGTGTGCTCGCCGCAGGCGAGGACAACGCCCATATTCCACAGGTACTCTACCGGCTGAGTGGTCTTTACCTTATTGAGGGAGAGCGAACGCTCACCCGGGGCGCCGCTGTCGATGAAATCCTGCAGGGCACTCTCGTCGATCTCGCCGCAAACCAGACCCTGATAGATCTCTTCGACATTGTCGAGGGTGACCTTGCCGTAGCGGAGATTCTCGGCCGCCATGCCGAGAGCGTCGCACTTGAGCAGGAGGTTTGAGTCCTCCGAAATCACAACAACTTGATAGTTCGGCTGGCCGTTGGACTTCGCGACATCGGCGATGCGATGGGCGCTGGCGAGGATGTGATTGTCACCGAGCTCCGAGGGATAGGGCTCGGCGGTCTCGACATCGGGCTCCCAGGTCAGCAGCCCGCCGGACGGTGTCCGTTTGAACTCCTCGGGCTCGGCCCGATTTTGGAGCAGACGGTCAACGCCGTGGTGGATGAGATCGTGCCGCCGGTACTCGAGCATCTTGCGTGTCACCAGTCGTGCGGCGTGTCGAACGCCGTCGGACTTGGATCGTGAACTCTGGAGCCGTCCGAGCTCTTCGATGACCTTGTGCATGAGAACGACGATGTTCCCGTCCATGAGAAGACGGTCGAGAGCATCGGGATTCTCGATCAGCGCCGAAGTGTCGGGGATATAGACCGTGCCTGAAAGATCGTCTGCAATGATGTGCATTCCAGTACTCACTTTACCATCGTGGAACGAGATTCTTTCCTACCGGCTACTGATTTTGCACTCTGATAAATTTTCACCTTGGTGTGAACTGTCGGTGAAGGGGTAAGATCCTCCCGATGCCCAGATCGCACCCAGTCCTCGTCGCCAACGGTCCGATCGACTGGACCGAAGCGTCCGCAGCCGTGGCGGCCGTTGCGAAACCGCTCCTCGCCGCCGATGGCGGCGCCAACCACCTCGGACGGATCGGGCTGCGGCCCGACGCGGTCATCGGTGACCTCGACTCCATCAGTCCCGGAATCAGGAAGTTCATCGGCGAGGGGCGGATGATCCACCGCCCGGACCAGGACCGGACCGATCTCGACAAGGCCCTCGGGTACGCCTTTGATGAGCTCGGCCTCGAGAGGCTCACGGTGTTTGGCGCCACCGGCGGCCGGCTCGACCACGCCGTCGGCAACCTCGGGCTCCTCGCCCGCCGCGCTCTCGGTGGCCGATTGCGATTCCTCGCCGCCGATCACGAGGTGGTGGCCGTCGAGGGGGATGCCACGCTGCCGGCGGAGCCCGGCGAGACCTGGTCGTTCTTCACCTTCGACCCCGCGGTGCGGGTCACCCTCGAGGGGTTGAAGTGGCCGGTGAGCGATGCCGCGCTCGATCTCGCGGGCCGGCCGTCGATCTCGAACGAAGCGGCATCAGATGAGGTCAGGATCCGCAGCACCGGTGGGGCGGTGGTGGTGATGAGGCAGTTTGGCGGAGTTTTGAGTTCATAGTTCTTAGTTTTGAGTGACATCGCAACATCGCACCAGTACGCCGTTGCGCATCTTCGACGAAAACTAAAAACTAAAAACTCAGAACTAAAAACTAACGAGTACCGTCACTCCCACGACCGCCACGATCGTTCCGAGCACCGCCAACGCCGTCGGCCGCTTGCGATCCGCCACCGCTTCGATGACGAGGCTGAAGATGGGTGAGGTCGCGAGCAGGACCGCCGCGATGGTCGCCGGCGCCAGAGCCACTCCGACCATCATCAGCAGCAGGGCGAGATAGGTCCCGAGAAAGGCCGCCGGCACCATCCGACGCATTGGTGGACCGTCATGGAACGCTTCCCGGAGTCGACCGAAACCCCCGCGCAGGGCGGTGGCCGCCAGCAGACCCGCGGTCCCGGCGGCGAGCCGAAGCAGGGTTGCGGGCATGGCGCCCAGCGTGTCCAGGCCGGCCTTCGCCAAGACGACGCCCGCTCCCTGTCCGAAGGCGGCAAGCAGCGCAAACGCGATCCCGCCGATGGCGACCCGCTTGCCGCCGTCCATGCTTGGATCGCCAGGGCCGACAACGATGGTGACACCGATGAGGACCACTGCAGCGCCGGCGAACTGTCCGGCCGACAGCCGTTCGCCCGCGACGGCGGCGAGGAGGCCTGCAAAGACCGGCGCTGAGGTCCCGAGGATCAGCGTGCGGTGTGCGCCGAGGCGCCCGATCGCGGCAAAGAGCAGGGTGTCGCCGATGGTGAGGCCGATGATTCCCGACAGGGCGATGAGACCGAGATCACGGGGCGAGGCGACTGAAAACGCGGCGAACCCGCCGAAGAATGGAAGGGTTATCAGCAACAGCGTGGTTCCGAGCAGGCACTTGACGAGATTCGCCGCTCGGGGGCCCCATGCGGCTATGGGGGCACGGAAAAGAACCACCGCCACCGCCCAAAAAAGGGCCGCGGTCAGGCACGCACTCTCACCGAGGAGCGGCTGCATCGTCGATGACCTCGTTTCAGAAACACAACGACCCGGCGTGAGCCGGGCCGAGTTGCGATCGAAATTGGCTGGGGTGCAGGGACTCGAACCCCAATCCTACGGTCCAGAGCCGCATGTCCTACCATTGGACGACACCCCAGCAGAACCCCGTACAGGGACCGGCATTATAGCAACGGGTTGGCAGGCGTCAACCACTGTGTGAGCGGTTCGAACCTCTCGATGTTTCGCGCAAAGGGTGCCTGGCTCCAACTTTGATCGCCGCGAACAAAGTTGCGTGCCTGTGCACCCCTCCCATCGCGTTGCGGCACCGGATACTTACGCCTCCCGAATCCAACGCCACATGTCCTTGAGCTTGGGTTTGGAGCCGTGCATCAGGATTCCGACGCTGTAGATCTTTCCGACAATCCAGGTCGCGACCAGGATGGTTGCGCTCATGATCAACACCGACGCAGCCAGCTGGATGGCGGGGACCGGGGTCAGAGTCATCCTGAGGAACATGAGCATGGGCGTGAAGAAGGGAAAGAGCGACAACGCCACCGAGAGCGGTGCATCTGGCTGGTTGAGGATGTACATCATGAGCACAAGGGGAACCACCAGAAACATGGTGATGGCGCCCTGGAAGTTCTGCGCCTCCTGTTCGGTGTCGAAGGCGGCGCCGATCCCGGCGTAGAGAGTGCCGTAGAGCAGGAACCCGAGGACGAAGTAGACCACGAAGAAGACGATCTGGATCGCCGGCACCGCCGGCAACTCGAGCCCGCCCATGCCGACGGCCGCCGCCGCCCCCGGCGCCGAGATGGCCACCATCATGATCGACCACAGGAGGAACTGGGTGAGCCCCACCGCGCCGATTCCGAGGATCTTGCCGAGCATGAGTTCGAAAGGTTTGACGGTGGAGATGATCACCTCGACGATGTGTGAGCTCTTCTCCTCGAGCACCCCGCGCATGACATAGATGCCGTACATGAGCACCGTCATGTAGATGATCATCATAAAGACATAGGAGAGCATGAAGCCCTGACCCTGGTCATGGGTCTCCTGGCCTTTGGCGCCGAGTTTCATGGTTCTGAGATCGACCCGCCGGGTGAGTTCACCTACCGCTTCCGGGTCGAGCCCGGCCGAGGTCAGTCGATCGGCCACCATGACGTTGCTCACCGAGCGCTCGAGGATGCTCAGCATCTGGAATGCTGAAACGTTGGGCGCTACGTACTCCGCCTGACCTTCGTTCGGCAGCGTTGCGGGGATCACCAGAAGGCCGTCGAACTCGCTCGAGTGAACACGGGCTTTGGCCTCCTCGCGAACGGCTTCTGGATCGCTGCCGATATCGAGGGGGACCAGGGTGAGATCGAGGAGAGACTCCTCCATCATCTCGCCCATAGTCTCGGCCTGTTCGCCCGGTACGATGCCGGCTTCATCGAGGACCTCGGTCGCCGTGGATGTCTGTCGCGTCAGCATGTCGTCGAGTTCGGTGCTGATGGGCTCGGCAAAGCGGCCCGTGAAGTCGAGCACAGCGACGGTGAAGGTGCCGCCGCCGCGGGAGGCGAGCCAGGCCGGGATGATCATCACCGCGCCGAGAAAGACCGGCACCAAAAGGGTCGAGATCCAGAATGCCTTGGTTTTGATTCGTTCCAGATACTCGCGACGGATGATCGCTGCGATGCGGTTCCAACTAATCATGGCTGCGGTCCTCCTCGACGGCGCGGATAAAGATGTTCTCCAACCCGGGAACAAACCGGGTGAAGCTCTCGAGGCCGCCGTGCGCGGCGAGGGCCTGCAGCAGTTCGCGCGGTTCGGAATCCGACTCGAGTTCGACGAGCATCTCGTCGCCGAGGGCATGGACGGTGGTCACCGCCGGGAGTTCGCCCAGCGCCCGCTCATCGAGATCGCTGGACACCCGCCAGACATTGCCGCCATAGTCGGTTCGAATGTCTTCGAGCCGGCCGTTGAGGATGGCGCGGGCGCGGTTGATGAGGCATATATGGGTGCAGAGTTCATCGACCTGAGGCAGCACGTGGGTTGAGAGGACGATGGTGACTCCCTCTTTCGACATGGCCATCAGCAGATCCTTGAGCGCCCGGGAATTGATCGGGTCGAGCCCCGAGAACGGCTCATCGAGGATGAGCAACTGCGGCCGGTGGAGGATAGTGCCGATGAACTGGACCTTTTGCTGCATCCCCTTGGACAGGTCCTCCACCTTGTGCGGCGCCCACTCCGCCAGGTCGAACTTCTCGAGCCATGCCATGGAACGGCGCTTCGCCTCGCCCGATTTGAGTCCGCGGATCGTACCGAGGAAGACGAGGTGCTCGAGGACTTTCATTTTCTTGTAGAGCCCGCGCTCCTCCGGAAGATAGCCGATGAGCCGGCGGCGGTCGTCATCGACCGGCAGGCCGTCGAGCAGGATCCTGCCCTCGTCGGTCATGATGATCCGCATGATCATCCGCATGGCGGTCGATTTGCCGGCGCCGTTGGGGCCGAGCAGCCCGAAGACCGAGCCGCGCGGTACGTTGAAGCTCAGGTCGTCCACCGCCGTCACATCGCCATAGTGCTTACTGATGTGTTCGATTTCTAAGATGGGATCGGACATGTTCCTCCTTGTGATCGGTTGAATGATACGCGGTTTCCGCAGGACGGTTCCAGAATCCGATTCCGCGTCCCATTGCGGCGGCGGACGTCTCGCCCGCTCCCTTCGAGTCGCGCCTGTTGTTGTCCACGTTTTTAGCCAGTTTCCCATCGGCGCGAACGAAGAGAGCGCCGCCGCAATTCGTCCGACGAATTGCCTTGCATCCAGCAAAACCCTGTGGCACAATACGCCCCCGGCTGCGCCGGTAGCTC
>CBESWV010000052.1:0-18835 GCA_965533305.1 uncultured bacterium
GGAATCCCCGGTCGAACCGGTCGTTGATCATATTCCTTGATCGAGTCTAACAAAACAACGGGTGTCAGGGATCGATCATCAGCTGGCAATATTGATTCATGGTGAATCAGAAGATCAAGGGGTCTATTCTCAAGTCCCGTCTCGAGTTCGTCCGCAACGAGTTCGGCGAAGGTCAATCGTCGATGCCGATCAATGCAACGGGTGGCTCCGGAGAACTCGTCACGGGCGCTCCTCGATCTGGACGGAATGCCTCGCAAATGTTAGACTGGGTCGCAATATCAATGAGAGCAGCTAGGAGATCCTCATGATTCCGATCGCGTCCCTGTGGCTGCCGATTCTTGTGTCGGCGGTGGGAGTCTTCATCGCCAGTTCCATCATCCATATGGCTCTCGGCTATCACAACAAGGACCACGACAAGATGCCGGAAGAAGCCGAAGTGCTCGCTTCCATGCGCGGCGCCGGTGTCACGCCGGGTGCGTACTGTTTTCCCCGTGCGGAAAGCCACAAGGACATGGCGTTTCCCGAGATGCAGGAGAAATTCAAAGAGGGACCGGTGGGATTTCTCACTGTGATTCCCAGCGGCATACCCACCATGGGCAAACTGCTCGGTTCCTGGTTTGTCTACAGTGTGGTGGCTGGGGCCTGTGTCGCATACCTGCTCAGCAGGACGATACCCGCAGGTGCATCCTATCTTGCGGTTTTCAGAGTTGCCGGAACGATCGCGTTTCTCACCTACGGATTCTCGCATCTCAGCGATTCGATTTGGAAAGGCGAGCCGTGGAGCAATTCATTCAGGAACCTGTTCGATGCCTTCATCTATGGTTGCGTCACCGGAGGCGTCTTCGGTTGGCTCTGGCCCTGACCGCATGCGGAGGATGAAACGATCGCGTCCATCGCTGGTTCACTGCAAAGACCACATTGCGGGCTTCGCCTGCAACTCAACGGTGCCCTGTGCGACTCCCAGCCTGCGGTAGCGATTCTCAACCGTTGCGGTCGGGTTTTGAAACACAAAGGACACAAAGGACGACGAAGGGTCCACGAAGCATCGCATTTCTTGACCCGGGCTCCCTTCGACCTTGGAAGCACACAGGGCATTGCGATAAGTCAATAACCGACCTTTGTGGTGTCTTTGTGGATCTTCGTGTTCTTTGTGTTTCAACCTGGAGCGCGGATGATGTCGAGACCACAGATGCCGTGTTGGAATTGCGTCCGGCTTCGCCCATAACCCAATGGGATTCGGAACTGGCTTTTGTTGAAGATCATCGAGGAGTGGCCCCGCACCCGGTCAGTGCTGCGCCGGAGAACTCGTCATGAGTTCATCGTTTTCTCTTTGTTCGGAGTGCGCGGGGTCACGGTTTCGGGCAACATCGGGGGCGGATCTGACGTACACTGGATGGGGAAGCAGATGATGATTGCGGCGGCATCTCAATGCCACAGGCGCGTCGGGCTCGACGCCTTGGTGGCGCAGATGGTGGACACTGGGTTCACCATGCGGTATCGCCGCGTCCCGATTCTGCGCGAACGGGGTGGCCACGTCAGCCCGTCCGTGCTCGCCATGCAACCCCTGAGATCCCGCTATGTCCGAACCTGGAGGCGCCACGCCCGCCGTTGCGCTGACTGCGCAACCGTCTTCCGCTACCTCGGTTTTCCGCTTCGCTGATCGACCGTTCGACTCGGAATTCCCGTGTGCCAGTGGTGGGGAGACCACACCGCCGTGTCCGTCGAGCTTGAGTCATAGCGTATGGGGATTGCAAGTACCACGTGGTGTTCATAACGAAGTACCGCAAAATGGTGATTTTACTTGGGCCGTCTGTCGCCGAGGCGGCGAGTCCCTGCCCTACACTCGCCGCAAGGCGAGCACCCCAGCGACACCGAGGATGATCACGATCACCGCGACACCGAACGGGCGCACAGCCGGGACGGCGGGGGTTTGCTCCTCGAATACCTCCAGGGCGACCCACCCGTCCTCCCACATGTCGTTATCGAGAACAATATATGGTGTTCTTGTGCCGGTGGCCGGGTCGATGGTGCCGATCCAACTCTGATCGGGCCCTCCCAACCCAGGAGTCGTATACCCGCACCAGAGATTCCCACCGATCGACGACAGGCCCCACCAATAAAAAGCGACGGGCGAACTGGAGATTACGCTCACCTCGTGGGTCTGTGGGTCGATCCGAACGAAACTCCCCCCGGAACCGGCATAGAACGCCCCCTGGTGAAACTCGAACGTCCATATCTCGTTGGGAAGAGAAGCTCTGAGAGAGACTGATCCCGATTCGGTGTCGACGTCGTAGAGCCAGTTTCCATGGCTGAGAACCAGTTCATCGTTCGGTCCGTGTGCGAGATCGTCATGACTACCCAGACTGAGGTCGAGCGTGGCCACGACGGCGTGTGAGAGGGACAAAGGGCTGTACTCGACCAGGTGGTTAGACCCCAGCTCGAGACTGAAGAATGAGCCCGCCCCAACGGACGTCGACCCGGTCGCCATCCAATCAACGTCGTCGAATGGTGTGACCCGGAGCGGAAGTGGCTCGCTCGGGGGTGTGCCGGGAAGTGGAACGCGAACCATGGAGTTCTCAGGCCCCCAGAACAGGTAGGCGTACCGCTCCACCGCAAAGCTCTCCGTTGGGAGCATCAGAATTCCGCAGGTCAAGACTAGAACGAACACTGCCGAGATTCTCATGCTTCCTCCCAAGGTAATAGTTGGCAAAGATAATTGTTCGATATTAGAGACTTGACGAATACGAATTCTACGATTTTGACGGCAGCTAGCTGACCTGTCAATTGGGAACCTACGCACCCGGAGCCAGCGATGGAATCCACCGCTGGATGGGCAGCATCGCCATGGACAACGGCGGCAACATGGCCCTCGGATACAGCGCCTCCGATGCTACAAGCGTCTACCCGAGTTCCTAGTACACGGGCCGGTTGGCATCCGACACGCTGGGGGAGTGTCTCGACATGGATGGATGATCCAGCTACCATTGCTGGGTTGCGAACCCGCGCCATATGAGGAATTGATCAATTACAGGAGTCGATGCCGTCGTTCCGGCGCGATTGACGGTTTCGAGTCGGCAGGACCCGAGGTAACCGAAGGAGGAGTGATGCTGCGAAATCTGACACTAGTTGTAGTTGCTACCATTATGTTTTTGGCGGTGATCGGCACTGGAATCGCGATCGCCGATGAACCCGACGTGATCTATCGAGGCACCTGGGGTGTCGCGAAATTCGACGAATCGCCGGCGCTCAGAGACATTGCGCCGCTCCCGGTGCCCGAGGGCCACATCGGCCGTTCGATTGTCGATCCCGATGGAGCCCCCGGGCCGTTCGGGCCGCAGGACATGGATCCGGTGGTGCAGTCCATCTCCGGAGACCGTGAGACTCCGGCGCCACTGATCAGCTTCGACGGCCCGGTGAATGTAGCCGGGTATTCGCCGCCGGATCCGGTTGGTGATGTCGGCCCGAACCACTATGTGGCGATGAGCAACGTCCACTTTGAGATCTATAACAAGACCGGCACCTCGCTCTATGGCCCCGCGGCCAACAACACGCTCTTCTCCGGCTTCGGTGGCCTCTGTGAGACCTCCAACGACGGCGATCCGATCGTGCTTCACGATCAGCTCTCGGACCGTTGGATCTTGACCCAGTTCGCGCTCGGAACGACGAACTATAACTGCGTGGCGGTCTCGACCACATCGGACCCGCTCGGCACGTATTATCGCTGGGCCTTCAGCACCGGCCCCAACATGCCGGACTACCCGAAATACGGGGTGTGGCCGGATGCGCTCTACATCAGCACCCGAGAGTTCAACGGAGCGTTTGTCGGGATTGGCGCCTACGCCATCGACCGGGCTCAGCTCGTGGCCGGCAACGCCACGCCGACCGTGATCTCGTTCCTGGCAACCCCTTCTCCTGCCTACAACGTTGGTGACGGACTGCTGCCGAGCGACCTCGACGGGTCGATTCTCCCGCCGGCGGGTTCGCCGAACTACTTCGTCGGTGCGATGGACAACGGTGCTCAGTACAGCGCGCCCCAGGATGCGCTGACGCTTTGGAAGTTCACCGCCGACTTCGTGACTCCGGCCAACTCGACCTTTGTTCTGACGAACACGATCCCCATCGCAGCCTACGACACGGTCTATCCGTGTTCACCGGGCAGCCGCGACTGCATCCCGCAGCCGGGCACCACGAACAAGGTTGATATCCAATCCTACCGGCAGCGGCCGATTTTCCGTCTGGCCTACCGCAACTTCGGCACCCACGAGTCGCTGGTGACCAACCAGTCGGTGGAAGCCGTGCCCAACATCGGTGGCATCCGTTGGTGGGAGATCCGCGACCCGAACGGAACGCCGGTGATCCACCAAGAGGGCACCTATGCCCCGGGAGCCAGCGACGGAATCCACCGCTGGATGGGCTCCATTGCCATGGACTCGGCGGGCAACATGGCGCTGGGCTACAGCGCTTCGGATGGCACCAGCACCTACCCGAGCTCCTGGTACACCGGGCGATTGGCGAATGACCCTCTCGGGACCATGCCGCAGGGCGAGCAGTCCTTTATCAACGGCACGGGTTCCCAGACCGGCAGTCAACGGTGGGGCGACTACTCATCGATGAACGTCGACCCGGTCGATGACTGCACCTTCTGGTACGTCAACGAGTATCTGCCGACCACCAGCAGCGTCGGCTGGCGGCTGCGCATCGGCGCGTTCAAGTTCGACGCCTGCGGCACACCTGATTTCTACCTCGGGGGAACCCCCGCCACCGCCGATGTCTGCACCGGCTCGAACGCGGTCTACAACATCACCGTCGGACAGGTCAGCGGTTTCACGAATTTAGTCACGCTGGGAGCATCGGGCAACCCGGCCGGCACCACCACAGGCTTTTCCACCAACCCGGTGACTCCGCCTGGGTCGAGCAATTTCACCATCGGCAACACCGGTTCAGTCGCGCCGGGAAGCTATGTCGTGACGGTGAGTGGAGCAGCCACAGCCAGCCCGGGTCACACCCTCGACCTTGACCTCAACGTCTTCTCCGCCGTGCCTGGAGTCCCGGCGCTGGTGCTTCCGACCAACGGCGCGCTCAACCAGGCGGTTCGGCCTGATTTCCAATGGACTGCGGCAGCCCAGGGGAGTGCCTACACCCTTCAGGTGGCCACCGACGCCGGTTTCTCGAATGTGGTCTATACCACCACCGTGCCAGGCACAACCGCCACGCCTAACGCCGACCTTGCGTCAAACACCCAGTTCTTCTGGCGAGTCATGGCGGCCAACCCATGCGGCACCGGCGCGACTTCGGCGACATACTCGTTCTATACCCAAGCGCTGCCGGGCGACTGTGGCATCGGCACTATTCCCTCGATCGAGTTCTTCGACGACCTCGAGACAGGAGCACCGGGTTGGGCCATCGGCAGCGGCAGTGTCGGCAACACCTGGGCGCTGTCAACCGCTCGGGCGTACAGCGGCACCAGCTCGTACTTGGGTGTTGACGTAACAACCACCAGCGACCAGCGTCTCGACTCGCCGCCTGTGGTCTTGCCCACCGGCGCCAGTCCGTTGACGCTCCAATTCTGGAACTGGCAGCTGATGGAGGACAAGACCGGCGGCTGCTGGGACGGGGGCGATGCCGAAATCTCGACCGATGGCGGTTCCACCTGGAATCCGCTGCCGACGACCGTCATGCTGACGGACCCCTACGACGGCCCGACCACGGGTCTTGGCGGTCTTGACGGTTGGTGCGCCGACCTCGGCGCTGCGGCAACAGTCTGGATGAGGTCGGTGGCTGACATCGACGCCTATGCAGGACAGACTGTGCATTTCCGCTTCCGCCTCGGGACCGACTCATCGGTCGGCCGTGAGGGCTGGTATATCGACGACGTCAAAGTCCAGTCGTGCGTGGCGGGTGACCCCCCCATCTTTACCGACGGTTTCGAGTCGGGTGACTTCACTGCGTGGAGCTCGCATACCCCCTGACCGTCGACCGTATCTTTGAATCTACCGGCCGGGCCCTTCGGGGCCCGGTTTTTTATGCTCTACCTGATCTACATCAAGGACGGAAACGCGACTGAGGCTCATATTCGTCCTCAGGAGGAACGATGAGCGAACTACTCGACAACTCACGTCACCGGATCGAGACCCTCAAGGGGATCATCAGACAGCTCCACGATGGGGCCGACCCCGAGCAACTCAAAGACGAATTCGGCGATCTTCTCGCTGAGGTCGGTGTGACCGAGATCGCGGCCATGGAGAACTCGCTCATGAACGAGGGGATGGCGCAGGAGGAGATCCAGCGGATGTGCGATGTCCACGCAGCCGTTCTCGGCGGTGGATCATCATGCGCCCCAGTGGAGGTTCCCACGGGCCACCCGGTTCAGACCTTCCAGCTCGAGAATGCCAAGATCCGGGAGCTGACAAAAGGCTACCGCGAGGCCGTCGACACTATCGGCGCCTCGAACGAAGGTCTTGATCTGGGGCTCGCGGCGTGGCGCCAGGCCCACGACGAACTCGCCGGTCTCGAGGCCCATTACGTCCGCAAGGAATACCTCGTCTTCCCATTCCTCGAAAAGGCCGGAATCGCCGGACCTCCCAAGGTGATGTGGGGCGTCCACGACGAGATCCGGGCCAAGATCGCGGCGGCGGTGGATCTACTGGACAACGCGGCCGAGCTCGATGCCGAACAAATCGGTCTGGCCGTCGAGACCGTGATCGAGCCCATGCTCGAACAGATCGAGAGCATGACGTCGAAAGAGGACCGCATCCTGTGGCCCATGTGCCTCGAGCACTTGACGGTGCGCGACTGGGAGAACGTGCGCGGCCAGTGGGACGAGTTCGGCAAGGGACTCGTTGAACCGGCCGGGATCTGGCTGCCGGTACTGCCGCAGCTGCCGGAGAAGCCGGTTGAGCTGCCCTCGGACGATGCCATCACCCTGCCGTCGGGCCACCTCAGCGTGCGTCAGTTGACATCACTGCTCAACACCCTGCCCATGGACATCACCTTTGTCGACGCCGATGACCGGGTGGGGTATTTCTCGGAAGGGACCGACAGAGTCTTCGCCCGCAACCGCGCGATCGTCGGGCGCAAGGTCGAGGACTGCCACCCGCCCAAGAGTGTCCACATTGTCGAGGCTGTGGTCTCGGATCTGAAGTCGGGCAAGCGCGACGTCGCCGAGTTCTGGATCCAAATGGGTCCGCGGTTTGTTCACATTCGCTATTTCGCCATGCGGGACGACAGCGGCGAGTTTCTCGGCACCCTCGAGGTGACCCAGGACATCGCTCCTCTGCGCGCCCTCGAGGGCGAACGCCGCCTGCTCGCTGAAGCGCCCGCGCAAGGAGCCGGGGCATGATCATCAGCCCCGAGAGCAAGATCGGCGATCTCCTCGACGCCTACCCGGAGGCCGAGGCGGCGCTCATCGCCATCGCCCCCAAGTTCAAGGCGTTGAAGAACCCGGTGCTGCGGCGTACGGTGGCCAAAGTGGCGACCCTCGAACAGGCGGCGCGGGTTGCCGACATGCCGGTCAACGAACTCGTGCGCTCGTTGCGGCAGGCGCTCGGGCAGGATGCCGGAGCTCTTGACGAGGAGGCGGGTGACTCAAAGATTGCCGGCGATGCCCCGGATTGGATCGCAGACGGCGCCAAGCGAGAGTTTGATGCCGATGCCATGCTCGCCAAGAGCGAGACGCCGGTGGGCAAGGTGAGCGAAGCCCTGGCAGGAATGGCGGCGGGTGAGGCTCTTCTCGTACGCTCCACGTTCCAGGTTGCCCCGCTCATCGACGCCATGAAGGCGAAGGGCCACGAGGTCTTCACCCGAAAGACCGGCGATGATGCGTGGGAGGCGTGGGTGCGGCGGGGGGTGTGATTGCGGCCGCGGACGCGGCCGCAACCGGACGCGCGTATGATGTCTCCATCGACCACCGAGTGCGAAACGGAGACCACGATGGCCCCAGAAATCCAAAGCCCTTCACTCACCCCGGAAGAGATTATCGCCATCGAGCGGCCGGACTCGTCGCTCATGAGCTACTACGTCCTGGCGTCACTGGTGGCGGGACCGTTCTTCCCCTTTATTCTGGTGCCCCTCTATTTTCGCTATCACACCATGCGATACCGGTTCTCGGATGAGGGTGTGTCCATGCGTTGGGGGATTCTCTTCCGCAAGGAGATCAACCTCACCTTCGCCCGGATCCAGGACATCCACCTGACGAGCAACTTCGTCGAGCGTTGGCTCGGGCTGGCACGGATCCAGATTCAGACCGCGAGCGGCAGCGCCAAGGCCGAGATGGTGATCGAGGGGATCACCCACTGTCGCGCGCTGCGCGATTTCCTCTATTCGCGGATGCGCGGCGCGAAGGGGTTGTCGTCGACGGTTTCGACCCCTACGGACTTGGCTTCAACCTCGTCATCGTCACCCTCGGAAGTGGCGTCGGTCCTTCGCGATGCGGTCGTCGAGCTTCGCGCCATTCGCACCGCACTGGAGCAGCGACAGGGAGGCGGATACGGAGGGCAGGACCATGTCTGAGGGCCCGCTCACACGGTCGATCACGCGCTTTCTCAAAGTTCCTCCAGAGCCAGAGTCGCCGCTGGGCAGCCCGGGAACGGTGAGGATCTTCAACGCGGCCCCGGGTTACTACCAGTATCGCCTCGTGCTGTGGGGCATCCGTCAGGCCGGGGCGGTGATCGGCCTCGTGGTTGGTCTCGCGTTTGTTGCTGGAGGGATCGAGTTCGCGTCGTTTCCACTGAGCCGCGAACTGGCGACGCTCATTGAGGTGGTCGGCATTGGTTTCTTTCTTGTCCAGCTCCCGTTGTCGTTTCTGATGGTGAGGCTCGACTACCGTTACCGGTGGTATATGACCACCGACACGAGTCTGCGGATCCGAGAGGGCATCACCACGGTTCGCGAACGCACCATGACATACGCCAACATCCAGAACCTGTCGCTCAAGCAGGGGCCGGTCCAACGGATCTTCGGGATCTCGGATCTTCAGGTACGCACCGCCGGCGGCGGTGGTGCCGAGAGTTCTGAAGAGTCCAAGAAGGGGCATTCCGAGGCCGACAACATGCACCTCGGTTATTTCCGCGGCGTCGACAACGCCGAAGAGATCCGCGACCTCATCCTGGCGCAGATGCGCGGTATGCGTGACTCGGGCTTGGGCGACCCCGACGAGCCGGATGCGGCGCCCGCAGCAGCCCCGACAGCGAGTGCTGATTCAAATGAACTGCTGGCCGTTGCCCGGGAGATGCTCGCCGAATCGAGGCGGCTCAGAGCGGTTTTGACGAGCTGACTCGAGACTCAAGTATTTCGAGCAGGAACGGGTGGAGTGTCCGTGCGAGTAGACGTTGTCCCTCCGCGGTGGGATGGAGTCCGTCGGGCTGGAGGAGGGTCGGGTCGGCGCCGACTTCGCGGACAAAGCCTGGGATCAGTAACGCCCCCTCCTCATCGGCGACTCGAAGATAGAGGTCGGCAAAACCCGATGCATAGTCGGGCCCGTAGTTGGTGGGGACATCCATCCCGAGGAGCACGACCTCAGCGCCGGACTCGCGGCCTCGGCTGACGATTTCGCGGAGGTTCTTCTCGGTGTTGTCCAGTGGCTGGCCGCGGAGCGCGTCGTTGCCGCCGAGTTCGACAACGAGGATCTCGGCCGGTCGCTGGAGGACCCAATCGATTCGGGACAGGCCACCGGCTGTGGTGTCGCCGCTGACTCCGGCATTGACGATGGTGACATCGAAACCCTCGGCCCGAAGGAGGGATTCCGCGACCGCGGGGAAGGCTTCGGCCTCGGCGAGACCGAGCCCCGCGGCCAGGCTGTCGCCGAGTACGACGATGCGGAATTCGGATTCGACCTGAACAATCGGGACGACTGTCGGTGACGCGGGTTGCGGCGCAGAGGGTGGGGGAGTACCGCAGCCGATGATGAGCACTGATAGGGTGGCCAACAACGCCAATCGATGCCGGGATGAAATGATTTGCATCATGAGGTAATTGTAGCGTTGTGATGAAGGAACGGAGTGGCCGCAACGATGGATGAAACGAAATTGCTCTCGCTGAGCGGCGTCGGGCGCCAGCTGCCCTCGGGCGGGAAGATGCTGACGATTCTCGACGCCATCGATCTCGATATCGCCGAGGGTGAGTTTGTCGCCGTGCTCGGTCCATCGGGCAGCGGAAAATCGACCCTGCTCGCCCTCATGGCCGGGCTCGACCGTCCGAGCACCGGCAAAATCTCGATCAGGGGTGAGCGCATCGACCGTCTGTCCGAAGACCGGCTCGCTCTGATGCGGCGCCACACCATCGGTTTTGTTTTCCAGTCGTTCCAGCTGCTGGGCAACTTCACCGCACGGGAGAACGTCATGCTCCCCATGGAACTCCTCGGACGATCGGATGCGCGAAAACGGGCCGACGAGCTGCTCGAATCCGTCGGGCTGGCCGAACGGGGCCACCACTACCCGACGCAGCTTTCGGGTGGGGAGCAGCAGCGGGTCGCTCTCGCCCGCGCTTTCGCTCCCAAACCGGCGCTGCTGCTCGCCGATGAACCCACGGGCAATCTCGATGGCGCGACCGGCCGGGTGGTTCTCGATCTCCTCGCCGAGATGCGGGCAAGCGAAGGAGCGACCCTGGTTCTCGTGACTCACGATCCCGCGGTGGCGGCCCTCGCCGATCGCCGGATCCACCTCCGTGATGGTCGTATCGAGCACGAAGAGACCAACTGAATGAGGTGGTTGACCCTGGCTGGGCGCGAGTTCCGGGGATCAACCGGACGAATCGTCTTTTTTGCCGCCTGCCTCGCGGTCGGGGTTGCTGCGGTGGTGGCGGTTTCCGGACTGTCGAGCGCCCTCGACCAGACGATCCGGGCACAGGCTCGGCAGCTCCTTGCTGCGGATCTCGCGGTCGGGAGCCGGCGACCCATTGCGGTTGAGATTCTCGCCGCCATTGACGGGCTGGCGGGCGCGCATCGCGTCGAGGTGTGTGAGTTGCCAAGCGTCGTCACGGGAGCGCCGGGCAACGACGGTGATGGTGCGCCCGGCGCCTCGGTTCTGAGCGAACTCAAGGCGGTGGGGGATGGCTATCCCTTCTATGGCGAGCTTGTGACCCAGCCTGCGAGGCCGCTCGATGAGCTCCTTGACCAACATCACGTCGTGGTCGCTCCTGAACTACTGGTGAGACTCGGACTTGATGTCGGAGATGGATTGAGGATCGGCGGCGAACACTTCACCATCGCGGGCACTGTCTCCGCGGAACCGGATCGAATGGGAGCGTCCTTTTCTTTTGGGCCGCGGGTGCTGCTGTCTCTTGCGGCGCTCGAGCGGACCGGGTTGGCTGGTCTCGGCAGCAGGGTGAAATACACGGTCCTGGTTCGGTTGCCCGATGGCACCACTCCCGATAGGCTCGCGGCAGCAGCCGGGGCCATCAGAGGCGCCATCGCCGATCCCGAGTTCGTCGATCTCGAGACCGCGTCGGAAGCGCAGCCGACACTCCGCTCGGGTCTCGGCCGGGTCGAGCGCTTCCTCGGTCTGGTCGCGCTGCTTTCGTTGCTCATCGGCGGTATCGGGGTCGCCCAAGCCGTTCGGGCGTGGCTGGCGGGGCGGCTGGATGCAATCGCCGTTTTACGCGCTCTTGGGGTGCGTCCGCGCGAGGTCTTCGGTCTCTATCTCGGCCAGACCGCGCTGCTCGCACTTCTCGGGAGCATCGTTGGAGCGCTGGCCGGGACCCTGGTGGCGCGGGCCGTGCCGACGATGGTCTCGGGTCTCCTCCCGGTCGAGGTGGTGGTCGGTTGGCAGCCCATCGCCATGGTGCGGGGGGTTGCCCTGGGCCTCGGTGTTGCGCTCCTCTTTGGTCTCAGACCGCTGGTTGACGCCATGCGGGTGCCGCCGATCCGGGTCCTCCGACGCGATGCCGATCCACTACCGGTGAGTCGGATCGTGGGGGTGTTGTTGTCGTCGGTTCTCCTGGTGGGTATCACCGCGACCGCCTCGATCCAGTCAGGATCGTTGCTCCGGGGATTGCAGTTCGCTGCCGGCCTCGTCGTCGCCGTTGCGGTCCTCGCGGGTTCGGCGTATCTCGTCGTTCGCATCACCGGCAGAGCCCCGCGCGACCACGGTTCGGTCACCCTGCGACACGGCCTCGCCGCCCTCGCTCGGCCCGGATCGGGGACTCTCGGAGCCATCGTCGCCCTCGGTCTCGGGGTGCTGACCGTGGTCGGGATGTGGCTCATACAGGATCGAATTTCGGCGCAGCTCAGGGCGGATCTACCGGATCAGGCGCCGACGGTGTTTCTGGTCGACATCCAACCCGATCAGTGGGCGGGTGTCGAGGAGAACCTCGCCGCGGCGGGCGCCCGGAACATCGACTCGGTGGAAGTGGTGATGGGGCGTCTCGCGTCCATCAATGGGGTTCCGGTCGCCGAGCTCGCGGTGGTCGAGAATGACCGTTCGAGCGACCGCCGGTGGGTGCTCACCCGGGAGCAGCGCCTGACCTCGATGGCGACGCTGCCGGATGACAACGTCGTCGTCGACGGCGCTCTGTGGAGCCACCCGGATCGCGCCGAGGTCTCCATCGAAGAGGATTTTGCTCGTGATCTCGGTGTCGGGGTCGGCGACAGCATCGTCTTCGACATCCAGGGAGTCCTGGTGGAGCTGCTCGTCAGCAGCATCCGCACCGTCGAGTGGGAAAGTTTCTCGATCAACTTCTTCCTGGTTGTGGAGCCTGGCGTCCTCGATCGTGCGCCGCGGTTCCGCATCGCGACCGCCCGTTTGGATGCCGCGGAGGAACTTCCGCTCCAGGACCGGCTCGCCGCAGCATTTCCCAACGTGACGGTGTTGCGGATCAGAGATGTCCTCGAGAAGGTCGTCGGAATCCTCGAACAGCTGGGCAACGGGATTCGTTTTCTCGGTGCCTTCACCGTCCTCGCCGGGATCGCCATCCTCGCCGGTGCAGTGAGCGCGGGCGCCATTCGACGCGGTCGGCAGGTGGCGCTTTTCAAGACTCTTGGGATGACCCGAGCGCAGGTGGTCGCGGTCTTCGCGGTCGAGTACGCCCTCGTCGGCCTGGTGTCCGGCGTCCTCGGCACCGTCGGGGCGGTGGTCATGGCCTGGTCGGTCATTCGTTTCGGTTTCCAGATCGCGTGGGCCTGGCACCCCGGCGCGCTCATGGTGGCGCTCGCTGCGACGGTGGTTTTGAGCGTTGTCGCCGGCCTGGCCGCAAGCGCCCGGGCGTTGGCGGTCAGACCCTTGGCGGTCCTCCGGCAGGGAGACTGAGATCCCGGCGTACAATCGGAGGGATGGAACGGCGCCTTTGATCATGGGTTCTCGTCTTGACCACGGTCGATGGGAATCGACGGGAGCTTCCCGGCCGGTGCTGGTGGGTTTGCTCTGTTTCATGCTGCTCGGTGGACCGTTGGCCGCCCAGAGTACCTTCTACGATGCCTATGAACTCGGGCTGGCCCACGAGCGGGCCGGCAGATGGTCGGCGGCGTTGGAGGCCTTCGAATCCGCGGCGCGACTGCGGCCTGAGTCCGGCCGGGATGTGCCGACCTTCGGCCGAGACACGCTCTCGGTCTATGATCCCTCTCTTCATCTGGCGAGGGTCGAGATCGAGTTGGGCCGAAACGTGGAGGCTTCATCGCACCTGGAGGCCGCTCGATCTGCCGGAGTCAGTCCGCGTTCGGAGATCGAAGCGCTGGTCGCCAGACTCGGTGAGGGTTCCGTCGTTGAAGATGCGGCAACGGCCGTTCCGGTGACACCGACGCGAGTGGTCGAGGCCGAACCGACAAGATCACCGATTCCGCGATCAGAATCGCCGGTCGCGAGTGAGGAGATCTTGGGAGCGGTTCGCCCGACCGCGACACCGGCAGAAGAGGTCGCCGCCGGGGGTGAGAAAAGCGTGGAACCCGAGCCTCCCGTCACGGCCGTCGACGACCCACCCGAGGAAAATCGAGGGGCGGGCATCCTCCTTCTTGCCGTGATCGTCGTGGTTGCGGTGTTTTTCGTGCTTCGACGCCGTCGCTCGGGTCGTTCGGCGGTCGAGAAATCTAAATACGACACAACCCCGACCCAGCGGGTCGATACGGGGACCGGCGCGAATCCGGACTCCAATGCCTCGTCGGCGGCCGGGCTCCCCCTGATCGGCGGTTATCGCGTGCTCGGCCGGTTGGGCCGTGGAGGAATGGCGACCGCCTATCGGGCCGAACAAACACGGGACCGCCAAGTTGTCGTCTTGAAGATTCCCCACGAACACCTCTTGGATGACCATGAGTTCGTCGAGCGTTTTCTTCGCGAGGGTTCCCTCGGCGCCACGATCCATCACCCCAACATCATTCGCATTTTCGAGGCGGGAACCCACGAGCGGACGCCCTTCATCGCCATGGAGCTGGTCGAAGGGGAAACCCTCGAGTCCCGGTTGGCCCGCGAGGGCGCGTTGCCGGCCCCCGAAGCGTTGGAGATCGCTCGCGGTATCGCGCTCGCCCTCGACTACGCTCATGTCAAGGGCGTTGTCCACAGAGACATCAAACCCGACAACGTGATGCTGCTCGCCGACGGTTCGGTCAAGGTGATGGACTTTGGGATCGCGCGGGTGGATGCGGCGCCGGGGCTCACAGCGACCCACACCTATCTCGGAACGCCGCTTTACAGTGCCCCCGAGGCGATCGATCCGGGACAGGTCGGTCCGCACAGTGATCTCTACAGCCTTGGGATCGTGCTCTACCGCATGCTCTCCAACCGGGTTCCCTTCGAGGCTCCGAGCCCGCTCAAGGTGGTGGAGCTGCATCGGACTGCGCCACTGCCCCCACTGGCCGCCGATCTCGGAATACCGGCGCCTGCGGAGGCGATGGTCCGCCGCCTAACCGCCAAGCGGAAGGAAGATCGCTACCCGTCGGCGGAGTCCTTCCTCGACGATCTCAATCGCTATTTGACAGGCCGGGGTTCGAGTCAGTCTTCAGGAGCGACAGACGACTGACGGCCCTGCTCGCCAGGCGATGGGTTTCGGGTCTGTCGGCGGTGGCCTTGAGGGTTTGCTCGGCGGTTGCGAAGCGGAGGAAACCTCGGTCGATATCCCATTTCGCGGTGCCGGTCACTTCGTATCGACCGTGGACGATGTGCAGGAGCCTTCCGTCCTGCATCCGGATATCGCTGTCGACGAGGTTGAGTTCCCCCTTTGCCTCGATGACGAGGACGTCCGCGCCGTCGATCTTCTCGGTTCCGACGACGTTGATTCCGATGACCACATGCAGCGGGTCTCCGGTGGCGCCCGGAATCTCGATGTCGAAGTCCTGGGTCCAATTGCTGCCGATCGTCATTGGAACGGCAGGGGCTGTTGTTACGACAAACCACACTCTGGGATCGACCCCGGGGAGGAGAAAGAGGGCGATGGCTTCGACGCCGGTGGACGCCGTCGGCTGGAACTGCGGGCCGAGGGTCACGGTCATGGGTTTGGCGAACGGCGTGTTCGGACCCGGTTTGGTCCAGTGCTTGCCCAGTAGATAGCTCACCTCGGTCTCAGTGGCGCGGATTCCCAGTTTCCCCTTGGAGCTCTCACCGATGCTCTCGAGGCTCGTGCCATCGAGATCGAAGAGACAGCCGCCATCGTGGGTGAGGCGCGTGGCATCGAGCACGAAATCAAAGTCCGTGCTCATCTTCACCCAGTCCGAACCCTTGACGGCGGGTGACCAGCTCAGCTCGTTCTCGAGGTGCCAGGAGTATTCGAGTTGTTCCCCCACACGGTAGGTGGGGGTGATCGTGATGGTGTCGCCGGCAGCGAGATCGCCCGCCACGGAGACCAGGATCATTGCAGCGAGAATGACGTATGTGCCGATACAAGTTCGGTGGCAGGCGCCCCGGCCGCTTTGAAGTCGATCCAACATCATTCCCCCTTTAATTCCTCGTCCTGCCAATGTACACCGCGGGACCATTCTGCGTCGGTGGGTTTCACCTCAGCGACCGACAAAGCGGAGCAGGTGTTTTCTGAACTGCGCCACCATCCCGGCCGGGTTCACAAACGCACCGCTTTCGTCGAGCAGCGATTCGCCGTGGCGGCGGTGGGCCACCATCCTCTCGGCGAGCTCCTCAGCAAGTTCCGTTTCATTCTCGAGCAAGCTGCGCAGGCTTTCCTCGTCCAGTTCGACCACTTCGAGGGCCGAATCGGCTGCGCGCACGGTGGCGGTGCGTATGCTCCCGGTGAGAAAAGCGATTTCACCGAAAACATCGCCCGGTTGCATACGGGCCACTTCCCGCTGGTTCAATTCGATCGTCGCGTTGCCGGTCTTGACCAGGTAAATGGCGGTGGATTCTTCGCCGGCGGTGACCACGGCCTCGCCCGGCGCAAACCGAAGAATGCGGGAGGAATCCGCCATCGCCGCGAGCTTTTCAACAGGGATTTCGCCGAATATCGACGATCTTTCAATGGCTCGGAGCCGTTGATCCGCGGTGTCGGTCGAGACCCGACGGGGCGCCCGATGGAGGGTGCGCTGCGGGAATGGAATCTCCATCCCCGCGCGGGCCAGGGCCTGATGCGCCCGGGTCAGAAACTGATCAGTCAAATCCTCCCGGGCCCAGGGTGTCCTGGTCCAGAGACGGCACTCGTAGACAATGGCGCTGTCGGCCCACTCCGACGTGAGGATCCTCGGGCGCGGTTCGGTCAGGACACCGGGGATGCCTCTTGCCACCGTGGCGAAGACCTTCTTCGCGGCATCGGGTGGGACGCCGTAGGCCAGCCCCAGGCGAATGGCGACCGCCGCCGGACGCTGCTCTGACCCGAGAAGGGTGATCCTGGCGGCGCCGACATCGGCGTTTGGTACGAGAAGGCGTTCACCGAGGCGGGTTCGGATCAACAGTGAGCGCCAGCCGGTCTGTTCGATCATCCCGACCCGGCCGTCGATTTCGACCCAGGTTCCCATGGGCAGACGCTGCTCCCACGCGAGCGCCAGACCGGCCAAGAGGTTGCCCAGGGTTTGTTGGAGGGCGAGGCCGACGACCACGGTGATGACCGCCGAGGTCGCCACAATTCCGGTCACCTCGATCCCGAAGCTGCGCAAGAGGATGGCCCCGAGGGCCAGGTAGACCCCGAGGGTCACCACCTCGCGCATCAGTCGCGGAGGCGCGATTCCCATGCGCCGAACCAGAATCCAGTCGAAGACCAGCATCAGGCAACCGCGGACGAACAGAAAACCGATCGCAAGCACCAATACGACGTTGGTGGCGCGCAGGATGGCGGGGTCGAGATCGAGTGCACCGGTGACAAACCGAGCGAGGGCCGCCGCCGAGACAAACAGCAACGGAGCGGTCAAGGGCCGCAGCCTGCGCAAGGGCTCCAGCCGGAGCAGGAAGGCAACCACGAGGGTGGAGAGCACGAGGACGATATCAAGCATGGTGGGTTCATGGTACTTCGCCCGACCCGGATATGGGTGGAGAAGATCGACCGAACAGGCTGAGTCGAGATCTCGAGACAGGGTAGATCATTGTGATTGTCGGCAGACGGGTTGATCGGCGTCAAGGATCGAGATCGTTTCTCAGGTGTAGAATCAACCCATGAAACACGTTTTATTTCAAAAGGGCTTTCGTCCGTTCTTCCTCCTCGGTGGTCTTCTAGGCGCGGGTCTGATTCCATGGTGGGCGTTCCACTATGACGCCGAGTTGACCGGCGAGCCCGGACTCGAAGGCATCGGCTGGCACAGCCACGAAATGATCTTCGGATTCACCTGCGCCATCCTCGCCGGGTTTCTCCTCACAGCGGTCGAGAACTGGACCGGCAAAACAACGGCGAAGGGTGCCCTGCTGGCCGTGCTTGTCGGACTCTGGGCGTTCGGACGCCTGGTCGGGGTTGGGGGCGTCACCTCGACCATCGCCGGGATGGCTGAACTCAGCTTCCTGCCGGTTCTGACGGTGGTTCTGGCGATTCCGCTCATCCTGAGTTCGAGCAAGCGGAACTATCAGCTTCTCGCCCTGCTGCCGTTGTTATGGCTCTGCGACGCCCACCACCACATGCGGGCGTCGGGGCTGTTGCCGCAATCGTATCTGCGGAGCGATCTCGTGGCTGTCGACCTGATCGTCGTGGTTCTGATCATCATCACCGGACGCATCGTGCCGCTCTTTACACGCAACACCCTCGAAGACGATGGCGTGCGTGCGATCCCCGCGCTCAACATCGCGGCGACGGTGGCCGCCTTCCTCGTCGTGGTTGTCGAGGTGGTGGCGCCGACATCGATGGCCATGGCGGTTGCGGCCGGGTTGGCCGGGCTGCTGGTTCTTGCTCGGTCGTTCACCTGGGGTTCTCTCCGGACCATCACGAAACCGATCCTCGGGGTGCTCCATCTCGGCTATGCCTGGATCTGGATCGGTCTCTTGCTCAAGGCCGCGTCGGCGGCGGGTTTCATGATCCCACCCAGCGCCGCGACTCATGCCCTGACCGCCGGGGCCATCGGGACCCTGACCCTGGGGATGATGGCGCGGGTGACCCTGGGTCACACCGGCCGCAAGCTCGAGGTCTCGCCGTTCATGGTTCTGGGATTTGTCGCCATCACTGCGAGTGCGATCATCAGGGTTTTCGGGCCGTGGTTCAGAGCCGATCTGACGGCGACCATGCTCACCGTGTCTGCGGGTCTCTGGGCGGTCGCGTTTTTGATCTACGTGGTCGTCAACGCGAAATACCTGGTCACGCCGAGGCCGGATGGCAAGGCAGGCTAGGAATTATGAATTTTGAATTATGAATTTTGAATTGCCATCACAACACACCATGTGCGATGTCATTAAGAATTGAGACTCTTGCAAAACCGTCGTTTTTTGATGGTGAGTGGTCTCTGTGCCGGCGAGACGCCAGCACTACAAAGAGCTGAGATCCATTGTAGGGCCGGCGTCTCGCC
>CBESWV010000053.1:0-18727 GCA_965533305.1 uncultured bacterium
CCGGTGAAGCCGAAGGGGTTCCACTGGGTTCCTGATTGGGTTCGGTGGTTGCCCCAGGCGTCGTATTGGTACCGGTTCTGGACGGATCCCGCGGGGTCGGTGAGGTTGGCAATGGAGCCGAGGGCGTCGAAGTGGTAATAGGCGGGGCCCTGGGAGAAGTGATCGACGGCGAGGAGACGATCGGGGCCGTAGCGATAGGTGGCTACGGGATCTCCGAGAGCGGAGTGTTGCTGGAGAACCGAGCTGTCGTCGTAGGTGTAGCGGAGGAGGCCATCGGCGCCCCACTTGGTGACTCTGAGACCTCGGAAATCGAAGCCGAAGGTCCACGCGGTTGTGCCATCGACATCGACCTCGAGGAGTTGGTCTCTGGCGTCGTAGCGGAAGTCGAGCGTAGTGATGTCCTGGATGCGTTGGACCTGGTTTCCGTTGAAGTCGTAGGCATAGGCGATGGACCGGCCGGGGTCGAGCTGATCGGCGATCTCGTACAGGCGGTTCCGATTGTCGTAGTTGTATCTACGATCGACGAGGGTGTTCTTGTTCGCGTCGTCCGACCGCTCGGATTTCCTGTTGCCGACGGCGTCGAAGCTGTAGGTGGTCGTCTGGTCGGGGTAGACCACCTGCCACAGGCGGTCGTTGCGGTCGTAGCTGTAGGTTGTGGTTTCGAGTGAGCCGCCGTTGGTCTCGTGCTGGATGGAGCGGTTGCCGTTGGCGTCGTATCCATAGGCGTAGCTCGAAAGCGGCGCGTCGCCGGGTCCGAGATTCTCGATGGCGGTGACCCTGTTGGCATTGTCGTAGCCATGGGTTGCGTGGGTGCCGTTGGGGTAGGAGACCCTTTTGAGCAGGCTGTTGTTGTACCAATCGTAGTCGGCGATTCCGGTGCCGCCAGGGAGGGTGACGGTGTCGATCCGGTTGAGCCCGTCATAGCCATACACGGTGGTGACGCCATCGGGATCGATGAGCGAGGTGCGATTGCCGTTGAGGTCGTACTCGTAGTCGAGGACCTTGCCGAAACCGTCTGTGATGGTGTCGAGGCGGTCGAAACTGTCCCATTGATGGCGAGTCACTCGCGACCCGCTGGAATAGGTTTCGGTGGCGTCGATGAGATTCGAGTTTTCGTCCCAGCGGAAACCGATGGTCTGGAGCACCTCACCCACGGGATGCGCCGGCGCCGCGTAGGTGCGAAGGATCTCCCGGTTGAGCTCGTCATGGATCGAGGTAACGGTCTGATTCTTGGGATCAGTGACTGTGATTCGGTTGCCGTTGCCGTCCAGGGTGAAGGACCAGAATCTTCCGTCGTGGTATGTGGTTCCGGTCAGGCGGTCGATGCGGTCGAATTCGAAGTGCGTGACGTGGTTGTTGGCATCCCAGTGTCGTTCAATATTGTTCTGGGGGTCATACTCATATCGGGTGGAGTGTTCAAGGGGATCGATGATCGCAACGAGACGATCGGCCTCGTCATAGACCCGCGTCCAGCCCCAGTCGGGCCCCTTGGGCCGCTCGATCTTCGTCAGATTACCGACAAAATCATAGGTGAAGGTGGTGGTTTCTTCTTCGCCATTGGTCTCTGATTCAAGTTGCCGCCGCAGGTCGAAGGCCCGGGTCGTTTCTTTGTTCTCGCCGTCGAGTTCGGTCACCACATCGCCCATGGCGTCGCGGGTGAGCCTCGCGATCGAGAGCTCGGGGCGTTCGATCCGGACCTCGAGGTTGCGTTCGTCGAAGACCGTGTGAACGACGTTGCCGCTGGCGTCGGTCATAAACTCGGGGTTGCCGACTGCATCGTACTGAGTCGAGGCGATACGAACACCGTCTCTGAAGGCCTCGGTGAGCCGATTCTCGTGGTCATAGACCCAGCGCGAGACAACGCCACGCCGGTCGGTTTCGGCGACCCGATTGCCGGCCGCGTCAAAGATCGTCGTGGTGCTGTATTGAGCGGCTGGGGGGCCGGTGATGGGCGGGTCGAGGATCTCCGACACACGGTTGAGTTGGTCATACACGAATGTCGTCGTGTGACCGTTGCTATCCGTGGCGCTGGTCTGATTGCCGACCCGGTCGTAGGTGGATGAGTTCGTGTACTGGACGCCACCTTCAAGTTCGGGGTACTCCACCAATTCGAGGCGATCGAGGACGTCGTATTGGAACTCAGTCGTGAATCCCCGGGGATTCATCTGACTAGTGCGATTCCCGGCCACATCCCAATGGGTGTGGATATTGCGATTCCCGCGAAGCGTCCTCAGATAGACCCGGTCGAGGCCATCAAAGAAGTCGACCTGGAAGTGACCATTGCCATCAATTTCTTTGACCCGGTTTCCGCGAGCGTCGTACTCAAATGACGCAATGGGCCCGACAAGGTCGGCGCTCGAAAGCAACCGGTCGGCCGCATCGTAGATACGGGTCGCGTGGTTCCCGTTGGGCCGGAACTCGTGCCGGAGGTTGCCGGCCGCGTCGTAGATCCAGCGAGTCAGAACAGGCCACGCCCCGCCGGTCGTCGGATCCGTGAGGTGGTGGGTGGTGGCGACCCGGCGATTGAGGGCGTCATAGGCATGGGTCGTTCGGTTGGTGCGGGCGTCGATCTCCTCGATCACGTTGCCCGACCCGTCGTAGACGGACTTCCACTGGTGTCCCTCGGCATCGGTGGTGACGATGGGACGATTGAGTTCGTCGAGAATGATCGACCGCTCCTGGGCGGTTTCGGTCCATGTGCCGTCAATCTCGAGGCGCTGGTTTGCGCGCAGTTCGCGGACCAGATTCCCGTTGCCGTCAAAGAAGAACTGCGCGGTCTTGGGCTGACCCGGGCGCCATTCGGGTTCGGTGGTTTGGATCCGGCGATTGAGCTCATCGTAGTCGTGGCCGGTTGCTCGGCCCTCGGCGTCGGTGAGACGCACGACATTGCCCTCACCGTCGAGGAGCATCACGGTTGCAGCGTTCACCCCCCCCAGGTCGGGATCGCGGATCGAGCGGATGAGCCGATTCAGCTGGTCGTGGTCGCCGGCGGTGATACGTGGAGCGAAGGTCGGCTCACCGGGATCCCACAGAGTTTCCCTGATGACGTTGCCGACGGCATCGTACCCATAGGCTGTGGTGCGGCCCTCCGGTTCATTGCGCCGGGTGACTCGGCCGGTTTCGTCGTGGATGAAGTGGATGTCGAATCGAGGTGTCGCCGCATCGAAGACGCTGGATTCGGCGATCTTGTTGCCGGCCACGTCGTAGTCGAAGACCTTGGTGCCGCTCAGCGGATTGACAACTCGCACCAGTCTGCCCTCGAGATCGAAGGTCGATGTGGTCGTGTGGCCGTTGCCGTCTATGGATGTGACGGTGTTGGCCGCATCGTCGTAGATCATCTCGTCGACCGGCTGCCAGGTACGATCCACGTCCACCTCGACTTCGGGGTGGGTGATCGAGGTCAGTCGCCCCAGCGTGTCGTAGGAAAAGCTGGTGACAAATGTCTCGGGATTGGTTCTCGTCACCGGTCTGCCAAGGATGTCCCACTGGGTCGATGTCGTAACAGTCGTCGAAGTCGCTGTGTGGTCGGTGACCTCGATGGACGCAGCGGCCAGGTTGCCGTAGCTGTCGTAGTCGAAAGACGTGGTGAAACCGCGGGGATTGGTGGTGGTCAGACGGTCGCCGTTGGCCGGATCGTAGGCGTGCGAGGTGTTGAGCTCAGACGTGCTGCCATCCGCCGCTGTGACTGTGATGGCGGTGTTCGTCAGGCGCCCATTTCCGTCGTAGCCGATGCCGGTGACGGCGTTGTTGCGATCGGTGTGGGTTGCAACTCGGTTCTTGATGTACGGCGGGTTGAAACCGGTCGGTGATTCGTAGGTGTTGGTGACGACGTACTCGTGGTCCACGCCCTCGGCGTCGGTTACGGTCACGCTCTCGGTCAGCAGGTTGCCGTGCTCGTCGTACACAAAGTCCGTGGTCACCCCATTGGCATTGATCCGCTGGTCCATGACCACGTCGTCCGGTTTCCAATGCATGGTGGTGATGTGGCCCAGCGGGTCGGTGATGGCGGTGGGGCTGCCGTAGCGGTTCAGGGTGTAGGTGCTGTCGTAGGGGCCCGGGTTGCCGACGACCGGCGGTGTCGAGTCGAGGGTCCTTGGATCGCGCACCCAGGTCGTCAGCGGCTCGGAATTCGCCGCCAGCGCGGCGGTGTCGTAGAAGAACTGCGTGATGCCGCCCTCGGGATCGGCGAGCCGTTCGACAAGGAAGATGTCGGCGGCCTCGCCGACCAGCCCGAGGACCTCATTACTGTAGTCATAGCTTGTCGTGGCGCCGTTGAGCTCGTTCGTGACACCGGTCAACACGTCGCGGTGGCCGATAAGATCGTAGACGTAGCTTTCGACCCGGGCGCCGCCTTCGCGCATGGCTTTGACCAGATTGCCCCGGGCGTCGTATTCAAAGTGGATCTCGAGGAAATCAGGACCGTCGACCCGAGTGAGAACGTCGCCGCCCCAGTACTCGAATATCCGCCAGTCGTATGTGAAATGGAGTTCACGACCGGCCGGTTCGACGACCCGCTTGACGCGAGGCAAACCGTCGCCGCCCACTTCATAGGAGAGGGTGGTCCGGTTTCCGCTCGGGTCCTCGACAAAATCGAGGAACCACTCGCCGAGAGGCTCGCCGGCCAGGGTCGTCACCGGCAGGAAGTGATAGCTGGTGCCACCGGTGGTGTAGAAATAGATTTCATTTGTGGCGTCGTCACGGAGAAGCGCCCCGTGGTATCCCCGCGGCGGCATCCAACCCCCGGTGCCGTCCGGCGTAAAGCGCATCCCCGAACCCTCGGTGCCGATGAGGAGTAGCTCGGCGCACGGGGTCTCCTTAACCCTGGCAAGCCAGTTGTGAGTCCAGCCCTGTCCGAGGTGGCTCGGCGTCGTAGACGACGACGAGAAGCTGCGTTGGAAACTCAACGGAATGCCACGTCCGGGAATCGCAAGATCCTCGCGACTCAGTACCAAGTGACCGTCGAAGAGATCCACTCCCTTGACCATGGCGTGGCCCACCGGCAGGGAATCCCGCATCGAGAAGTCGGAGAATGCCTTTCCGAGTTCGGTCTCGGGGTGGCCGTCGATTTGCGAGACACCATGCAGCTCGAAGTCATATCTTCCGGGCAGAAGCGTGAAATCCGCCGAGGTTGATGACGACGGACTGAAGGTGAAGCTGTGATCGCCTGCGTCGAGGGCGAGGTTGTTGATGAATGTCACGGGATTGCCGGGACCGGTTGGAGTCTCGCGGACAAAGGTGAGCGTGACCAATGCCGGATGATTGAGGCTGAAGGAAAAGACATCGTTCTCGGCGCAGGTGGTCCGATTGACGACATCGAGTCCCTGGCTGACCCTCAGGAACCGGGTGATGTCGCTGAAGATGGACTGGAAGAGCGGTAGCGGCCGGTCGGCCGAGCTGACAAGGGCGGGGTGACCGCGATTGACGATCACCGAGGCCAGGTGTTCGTGCTCGATCTCGATCTCTTCGCCGCGTGGCAGAGTGGCCGATCCCTCGCCGGAGCGGGCGGTGCCCGGCCACAGACTCGTGCCTGCGTCGTCCAGATCACGGACCTGGATTTGTACCAACCGTGCTGCATACTCCTGCGGCTCGATCCGATAGTTGATGTTGAGCGGCTCAGCGAGGGTCTCCTCCGGGGTGAGCACGACCACATCGGGTTCGAAGTCGGTGATCTCGGGCAGAATGCCCCAGACATCGTTGACATGGGAATTGAGCGGATGGGTCAGAGGGGTCCCGTTGTCGCAATAGATGAAGCTGGTGCCGAGGACCGACAGTTCGTTTATGTTCGGAACCAACCCGGGGGTGACAAAGGTTCGGTATGAGTTGGTCAGCGGATCGAGTACGGGCGGTGTGGCGGAACCGCTGTTTGTGACCGTGAGCCCAAGATCCTGGCCGCAGACCGCCCACCACCGGCCGCCGCCGGCGTAGAACGGCGGATCTCCCTGCCTCGGCTCCGGCTCGTAGAACTCGATCCAGAAGTCAATGGGCCAGGTGAACGGGGTGCCGACACCGGCGGCGTTGATGTTGCGACCGTCTTCATCGGTGAGAAAGGTCGAGGAGACGCCGAAACGATCAGGGGTGTCGCACCCCTGGTTTTCAGTGTCGATGGTCCAGTTCTGGGTATAGGTGAAGCTCAGTGGCGGGAGGCCGCCCACACCGGCGCTGACGGAGTAGGTGGCGGCCACGACATCGCCCTCGATGACCCCCGCGGAGGTTCCCGTGTATTCAGTGTTTTTTGTCAGGCTCTGACCGCCGCAACTGCCGAGAACCGGGTGGCCGTTGCACGCAGGAATCCCATTGGTGACGATATTGTCGAAGACGGCGGCGTTCCGGCGGAGGGATGGTTCGAGGTAGTTGCTGCAGGCCTCATCGAGTTGGAGCGGCAGGACCCCGAACGAGACCGGCACGTTGGACACCGGATTGCCGTACTGGTCCTCCACCGCGAGAAAGATGGTGTCCGTCCACTGAGCGACAAAACCGACGAAGTGCGTTGCCGTGGTGTCGGTTCGGTAGATATTCACTGCGACATCGGGGAAGGCCACCGCCCAGAAGGGTTCGCTGACGGGAAGACCGACGGTGTTGCCGCCGCTGTCGATTCCCTGGCCCACCGCATCAACGAGCTGAAGCAGCGCCTGCGAGGCGTACTCGTCGGTCAACTCCTGCAGCGTGTAGACCGGGTTGGAAGACGTGTCGGTCCCGAATCGGAAATCAACAGTTGCAGTTCCGTACTCATCGGTGAAGACCTGCAGATCCTGATGAGCAATGCCCTGGTCATCGACAAGCGATCCCTCCCCGGCAACCGAACTGAACAGAACCGGGACACCCTGGACTCTGGCGCCCCGGTCGTCCACGGCTTCGACCCGGATGTCGACATCGGCCTCGTGGCCGACGATGCCCTCGGCGCCGTCGAACCCGGCGAGCTTGCGGATAGCGACCACCGCGGTGGGATCCGAGTTGACCGGGAATTGCGAGGGCGGCCAGAGACTGAGCCCGAACTCGAGTTGGGCATCGGCCGGCGGCTCGGCGGTGGACCCGCCGCTCAGCCCTCCCGCAAGTTGGTAGCGAGCTTCGCCGGTGGTCCGGTCGACGAGGAGATAGCCGACCCCGAACCAATCGAGGAGACCTACGGGCTGAGCAGGAACCAGGGCTTCGCCGCCAGAGAGGACCCACGCCTCGATCTCGGCAAGAATCCCCGGATGGAATGGCAGGATCGTCAAAACCGATGCCAGATTCCCCTGATCAACTGTGATGACCTGAATGCCGAGGCTATCGGCGATGATGAGAGCGAGATCAGCGCTCACCGAGGTGACGCCGAAGGCCTCGAAGGCGGCCCTTTCGGCGGCCGATCCCTCGAGTTGGGCGAGGGTGCGCCACGTGCGGCGCGAGTCGGTATCGCCGCCGGCTGAGCGCGGGCCCCATGAATCCACATCGAGGTACAGCCCCTCCCACTCGATGGTCTGGATCAGACCGAGGGAGCCGTCAACCTCGACTTCGTTGCCGATGAACGCCAGCGTGGGTGAACCGTAGGCCAGCCCGTGGCCGCCGAGGGTCGCGAGTTCGGAAGCGAATCGATGACTGGCGTCGAGATAGTCATCAACCAACGTCGACAGGAATTCGAGGGAGCTGGCCGGCGATCCGCCCACCGTCTCGTAGGTGGTGGCGCCGGCCCCGATGCCGATGGCGGTGGGGACACCGGTGATTTCGGAATTGCTGAATCCGGTCGATGTTCCGGCAGGTGTCAGGAGGGCGGTTTCCAGGGCGAAGCCCCGACCCATGCCGACACCCTCGGCGCCCCGGGCGACTTCTCGGCCACGCTGAATCACAACCGGGACGACGTTGACCAGGTAGGGCGGCACGTTCCACAGGACGTTGTTGAACGCGCGGACGATGATTTCGTCGTCGGTTGTGGCCGGTTCATACCAGATCGCAGCCTCCCGGCCGGTCAGTTCAGCCAACGGAATTACGGCATCGAGGAGGGTCTGACCGGCATGACGGGCCACGAGGTGAACCCGGTGGCGTACTTCCATCGGAGGTTCGAGACCGGTCCAGCTGATCGAGACGATGTGGCCCGGCATGGACGCGGGCAGAATCGGGAGCTCGTCGGTATCAGCCGGGATCGGCGTTGACAGGGTCTCGTAGCTTCCCGGTTCGCCGAGACCGCCCAGGTATTGATCGACCAGGGACGCAACGAGGCCGCGTGGTTCGGGACAGGCGCCGGATTCCTCGAGATCGGGGACGCAGAACTCGCCGGTAAGGTAGTCGTCAAGGAAAGTGGCCGCGTCGAAGGCCATCTCATCGAGGATTCGCCGTTCGCCCAGGGTTCCGCGGTCCTCGAACTCGGGATCCAGCACCGCCCAGGATTCACCCGAGCCATCGAGTTCGATCCCCCTGAAGTTGCCGTAGGGGAGCCAGACTTCGCACCAGAACCTCTCGATCCGGTAGGCAGCGGGTTCGATCCCGCTTCCCACCGGGCTCCACGGTGCCCCCATGGTGGTGAGCAACTCCTCCAGAGCTGCTGCGTCGGTGACGGCAAAGTGGCTCTTGAGGCGACCGGTGGGGTACTCCACCACGCCATGTGCAAGCCTGGCCGGATAACCAGAAGCACGCATGAGTTCGGCAAGGAGGAGCGCCTGATCGGTGTCGTTGCCGCTGCCCGAGCGCAGCACCACCGCTGGGTCCTTGAGAGATCCGAAGTAGTGCTCGGTGCGGATCTCGTTCAGGACAAAGTGGTAGGCCGCAATGGGGTTGTGCCCAAGCTCTGCCGCCTTGACCACGACCGGATGGAGCGGGTCATCGGGCCACACATCACCGGGAACCGCCTTGGTCGTTCTGCGCTGCGCTGCGTTGGGTGCGTCGTGATAGCCGTCCGGTGGTTGGTTGGAGACGACGACCTCGCGATGAATGGGTTCACTCCCTCGTGCCGGGCTGTCCATGGATCTGATGGGCCATTCGGGAGGAGAATCAACACCTTCGCCGCAGTCGAGCAGTTTTTCGACCACCGTCTCGTCGAGGGGCATTCGACCTGTCAGGAGTGACGAGAGCTGATTGAAGAGACCCGCGAGTTCGGCGTCGATGACATCGAGGCGTGCGAACCCCGTTGTGGCGCCCACTGCCTCGAGCCGGTTCCGGTTGAACTCCGCTTCGTCGCGCCACAGGGCCCGTTCAATGGCGAGTTCCTCGGTCAACGACAGGGCGGTGGGCTCATCGGGCGTGGCGCGACTGCCCGCGTTTTCGACAAAGCTCCGCAGTTCGGGGAAGTGAGTCGCGCATCTCTCTCCGGCCCAGCCGCCAGGGATCGCGGCGATGAGAACCAATGCAGCGGACGCCGCCCGGAGAAGGACGGGTGAGGTCAAGCGCATCTTCATTGTGCACTCCCGGTGGCCACCCATTGCGCCTGCCAGATGGCGATGAACTCCGCCAGTCGGGCTCGAAGACTCGCGACACATGGGAGATGGTCATCCTCGGCAAACTCGAATGCCCGTGACAGATCGCGGATGGCCTCATCAGCCGCCGAACGATCCGTGCCGGCGAGAGCGACTCTCTCGGTGGTGGCGAGCATGTTCCGAAGGACGTCGAGAACGACGGGATCATCGGTACTCTGAGCGCACCTGTTGAGCGCGATGCGAAGATCACGGAGCTCGGTTCGATGATCCGTTTGATGGACCTCGATCAGAACCACATCGGTCTCGATTGGGGTCCAGCTCTCGCCGTCGCCGGCCAGAACCAACAAGGGGATTTCGATGGATGCGGTCGTCGCGGTCGGCAGAATCCAGACGGTCCGGGTCACAACCTCACCGGCCCCGAGTTCGAACTCCCATCGCACGGGATCGAGAGTGAGTGGATCACCCCATGCTTCAAGCAACTGAGTCAACGGGACCATGGCGTCGATGCGAATCGTGACCGAGGTGGTTCCATCGTTCTGGACGCCGAACGTGAGAGGGAGCGGCAGACCAACGTTCGCAGGCCACGGTTCGGTGGGCATCGAGAACCCAAGGGCCTGCTCCACAACTGGCAATGCAGCGTCATTGGCCGGGGCGAGTGCGTCCCAGGGAAGGACCAGCGCTTCGCCGCGGCCGTAGCGCCGAGCTGTGGCGGCCACCGTCTGGTCGGTGTTGTGGGCAATGGCGGTGACGTCTGTGACGGCCACGAGTTCAAAAACCTGTCCTGCGGCGAGCCCGCAATCAACTGGAATCCAGACCGATGTCTCAAACACGTTGCCCGGGACCTCCCCGGTGTCGGCGATCGCGGCCGTCAGGGCCAGCCATTCCGGCAACGCGCCGGCGGAGGCGGATCGCACATCGATGGAGAGGGTGTCATCGGTACGGCTGAGGGCGAGATCAACCCAGGGATGTGCGGATTCGTCGAGGGTCTCGCCATCGAGAAGCTCGCCGGTCTCGGCGTCGAGAGCCTCGTGCGGAGAGGCGCTCCGCACATCGATGTTCCAGGGGCCGCTCACATCGGCATCAATCTCGAGTCTTACGGCCGTGACCCCATCGCAGATCGGCGCGCCGCCTCCCTGGCCAAGAAGCACCGGGAAGCTGCCGCCTGGATCGAGAGGACGCAGATCGTAGAGAGTGAGATCGCCATCCGGCATGACAATGGAGGTGTTCCCCTCGACCTCGACCTGGTCGAGCACATGGTTGTGGAAGCTGGTCCCGGTGGCGGCCATGAGGCACCCGAGGCATGCATCGCCCGCCATGCCCTCGCCGATCACGAGAATGCCCCCGTGCCGGTAGGCGACGGCCGAGAGTTCGGCGGCGATCTCAGCGATTCCGGGCTCACCCTCGCACGAGGCGGGATCAAGCGGCACCGCCCCCGCGGGGGCGTAGAGAACGACCACTTCGTGGCGGGAGGAACGCAGTTCATCAACAAAAGCGCAGGCGTCGGTCACCCGAGTGACCCTGCCGGCATGATGACCCAGCCAACCTTCGAGTTCATGGCCTCCTGCCGGTGAACGATCGAGCAGAAGGATGCTGCCGCCGGCGGTGAGAGAGGGCGGCATGACGACCAGATCGGAGAGCGGATCTTCGGTGATGGTGAATTCGATCTCGACGCGTTCCCGGTTGTCGGCGCAGTCGGTCGCCTCGATGACCAGGGTGTGGCTCCCGGGCGTCTCGACCACGATGCTCGGTTCCACCGGTTGGCCATCGAGGGTGGCGTTGTGGCCCTCCAGATTCGCGTCATCGATGGTCCAGGTGATCTCGACCGACATGGCGTACTCGCCACCGTCAACGATGCCGCTGATGGTGATCACCGGCGGAGTGGCGTCAATGGTGAAATCGCAGACGTGGGTGTCCGTGTGACCACAGACATCGACCGCCGAGACAGTCAGATGATGATCGCCGTCGTCGGACACAACTGCGCCGGAGTTGATGGTCACACCGTCAAGACGCGCCCTCACCGCATCGAGATGGAGATCTTCGGCGTTGAAGTCGATGGTGACGGGACCGATGAGGCAGACACCATCGCCAGGCGCCTCCACGGTGAGGACCGGTGGTGTGAGATCGAGATCGACCTCGACTGTTCCGGTCTCCGATCGATTCCCCGCGACGTCCTCGGCAACAACTTCGAGGTGGTGGACACCCTCATCGATGGGGAGGTCGATGGCCCAGAGCTCAACACCGATCTGCTCGAGGGGCAGACCAATCGGATCGTCGTCAACGTGCACCCGGACCGCGTCGATGCCGGAAACCGCATCCGTGGCGGTTGCGCGAACCTCGATCGGGTCGCAGGCGAGACCCGGATCCGGGGAGAGTAGGTTCACGACCGGCGCTGTTCGGTCGATGACCTCGAATATCTGGGAGGCAAGCTCGGATTCAAAGCCGTTGCCGTGGACCGTGCCCATGACTGAGAAGGAGAGCACGTATTCGCCCAGGCTGATGCTCTCGGTCGAGAAGAGGTGCTCAAGATCAAGATCAGCGCCAACCGGCAGATCGGCCGTCGTCTCGAAAGTCTCGATGGCCTGGCCTGTCGCTGGATCGACGATCTCGAGTCGGAGGGTGAGATCCGAGTAGGGAGTGTCAATGGTGTTTGCGATGCCGGCCGTGGCGTGGAGGGGGAATGGAGGTTCGACCTCGGACGGTTCCGCCGCCACTGTGCCGGTGAGGCCATCCTCGGGGAGCACGGTCTGAAATGCGATTGACCGGTCGGCCGTGTTTCCCGCGCAGTCCTCAGCCGTGACCTCCAGATTGTGGAGACCGACGGTCGTGACCGTAAAGCTCGGGTCCACCGGGGTGCCGTCCAGGGTTGCCGAGCTCGAGATGAGGTTCTCATCAGTGGCGGTGATATCGACGGCGACTCCGACCACGTGTGTCTCGCCGTCATCGATTCCGGTGACCAGGACCTCTGGGTCCACTGTGTCGATGACGAATCCTCGATCATCGGTGGTGACTCTGCCGCATTCGTCGGTGGCGGTGATACTCAACTCGTAGTCACCGTCTTCATCAACCACAAAGCCGGTGGCGATGGACAACCCGTTCAACGTGGCTGTGATCTCGTCCAGATGAGCGTCCTCGGCGGTGAATCCGATGGTGGCGTTGTCGCCCGAACAGCTCCCGTCGCCGGGCGCGGTGATAATCAGACCGGGTGCTTCGGTGTCGAGATCCACCGCGATGGCAACCGGCGCGCTCGGATTGCCGGCGCCATCGGTCGCTGTTGCCACCAGATTGTGGGAGCCCTCGTCGAGGACCAGTTCAGCGTGCCATATGTCACCACCGGTATGGACGAGGGCGATTGGAGAACCCCCGTCGATCACCACGGCGACGCCCGCAACTCCGCTGAGCGTATCGGTCACCTCTGCCGTGATCTCGATGTCCTCGCATGTGAGGCCGGGTGTCGGATTCGTGACGACGATCAGCGGTGCCGTCAGATCCGCCAGGGTCGTGGTGGAGGTCGCCAACGCGAGCTCGAATGGTTGACCGAGGAATTGGCCTCGGGCCGTGAAGTGGATCTCGTAGACATCGAGTTCCCACCCCGATGTGTCGAGGACGGCCGTCATGGAGTGGGTCTGACCGAGGCTGAGATCGACGCTCTCGGTGCGGCTGGCGACCACCGTCGCCGTCGAGGATCGCACCACATCCAGGACGAGCTGGACCGCCTCGAGCTCGGCCCCACCGTTGGTGACGGCGCCGCCGATGGTCAGGTTCTCGCCCGGTTCGAGGAGTGCTGGGCTTGCCGTGGCGGTTCCGTTGAGGGCGAGGACCGACTCGATGACCGTGAATTGCACCGTCTCATCGGTGTTGTTCGCGGCGCAGTCGGTGGCGGTGATGTGCAGAGTGTGCGGCCCGGGAACGTCAAGGGTCACCGCGGGCCCGATGACGACTCCGTCGAGGGTTGCGGTAGCCGACGCGAGATGCGGGTCGGTGACACTCCATTGAAGTGTCGTGCCCAGAATCACATCGCCGCCCTGGCTGACGCCCTGGATCAGGACCTCGGGTGCGGTCGAATCGACGATGAAGCTCCGCATCTCGTTGACCTGTCGTCCGCATGCATCGGCGGCGGTCACCTCGAGGACGTGGTCGCCCTCAACCGAAATGGTGGCTCCGGGCGCGTATGGCTGGCCATCGACCGTCGCCGTCAGGAAAGCGAGGTTTGCATCGACGGCGGTGATGCTGAAGACCACCTCTGCCGGGCTGCAACTCCCGTTCGCCGGACCCGTGATCTGGAGCACGGGCGCCGCCGTGTCGGCGTCGAACACGACCATCTCGCCGCTGCTGACGTTGTTGGCGACGTCCTCGGCGTGCACCGTGATCTGATGGGGACCATCGAGGCCCGGAGGGAGAGTTCGTGTGGCCGAGTAGAGGCTGGGGTCGCCGCCCGGGTCCATAAGGTGGAGCGAGACCATGGCGGTCTCGTCGTCGAGTTGGTGATAGACCCGAGAGACGCGGCTCAAGGTGTCGCGCACGTCGGCGACGATATTGATCGCCTCACAAGCAACGCCTCCGCCCGCCGGCTCGATGACCTCGATCGTGGGAGGCGACAGATCGGCGATCTCCAGAGTCGCGCTGCTGAGGTCGAGGTTGAAGGGGGCGCGGCCGTCGTTGCCGGAGACCGTCACCAAGACCACGTATCGCTGAAGAATGAGGTCTGAAGTGTCGAGCGGTTGGTCGAAGACGTGGTCGGCGCCGGCGGCGATCGAGACGGTGTGGAGGTGTTCCTCGATCAGTTGCGGCGTGACGGGGTCGATGATTTTGAGGGCGATCTCCAGATCTTGGAGATCGCTGACCCCGGTGTTCTCGATGGTCACCGCCGCAATCACGCCACCACCGGGCTCGACGGGTGAGGCAGAGAGCTCGATGTTTGCGGCCAGGCGTAGATCCCCGGGCATCACCGTGAACGGGAAGGGCTCGGCGGTGGCCAGGTTCGTGCCCTGAGCGTCGCTGACAACCAGGGTCGCGTGATGGGCGCCGAGCTGCGCACCGACGGACGACCAGTTCCATCCGATCTGCGCTGTGCTTCCCGCTGCAACGCCGATGTTCGGAACCGTCGACTGACCCACCGGCAACCCGGTTGACTCGTCGATCACACTCATGGTTGCCACGAGACCGTTTAAGAAAGTCGGCCCAAGGTTGTGGACCCGGCCGGTGAGGGACACCGATGACCCCTCGGGATACGACGAGTTGTCGGTCGCGACGCTGGCATCAACGAAGTTGGCCTGCTCGAGGAGGAAGGGAGCAAGGCCCTCTGCGACAACCGCGCCATCGACCGAAGCCGAGGCCCGGACCCGATAGAGTCCCGGGTAGAGACCCACAAGCGGTTGATCGAAGGCGAACTCGACCCAATCACCTCCGAAGTCGAGCAGGAGGCGCGAATCGAGGACCGCGATCAATCGACCGCCTGCGTCTTCAAGTACGGACTCGAGCAGATGGTCCTCCGGCGGCCCGGCCTTGGCGAAGACGACCACTCCGGTGAGCTGTTGGCCGACCAGATAGGCCGATCGGTCGGTGTGTACCCTCAGCTCGACCCCGCCTTCTTCGAGAAGGAGGGAGGTTTTCAGTACGAAATTGTTCCCCTCGTCGACTTCGAGAACCTCGTCGCCGGGATCCACCGTGAGGCGCCAGTTGTAAAGGCCCGCGGGCCCGTTGGCGATCCATCCGGTTCTGATTTTCCGTCGTTCGCCGGCCGTGAGAGAAAGGCGCGTTCGATAGATCTCGGATGTGGTGCCGGCTGGGTCCTCGAGTTCGATCAGCGCGTCGAAGGTCGCGTCGTCGCCGGACGCCGAGAGCAGCTCGATGGTTCCCTCGACCATGACCAAGTCGTCGGGGGCTGCCGCGGAGGGTTCGACGGTCAGTGCATGGGCGACAAGATCGGATACCAGGCTCGGATCAAGCTCGACGATGATCGGCGCCGAGTCGGCGACGGTGCCGTGGAGTTCCTGTCGCACGACATAGCTGTTCGAACCGGGGTGGGCCTCGACATTGTAAAAGGTGAAGACCGATGACGAGGTCTTGGTTTCAACTGCTGTGCCGTTGTGGAGAAGGGTGATGACCGAACCCGAGATCGCAGTGCCCCTGATCCAGATGGGAATCTGCGACGGGGTGATCTGGATCGGTTGACCGGCCACGGTGGGGTGGGTGATCACAGGTGGCGGCGGGTTCAGACAGCTTGCGGTTCCCGAAACCGGGGCCGATGGTTGCGACTCGACGACCACACCGTTGATGAGGACCCGCGACGTCACGACATAGTGGCGCTCGATGCCGACCGGGGCGCCGTGATCCGCGGTGATGGTCTGGCTCGCGTTGGTGGTGGACATCAGATCAAAGGGCCCACCCGGCGCCTCGCTGCGGTAGAGCCCGAATCCGGTGAGGGTTCCGGGTTGGGTGGCGGCGGGCTGCCACTGCAAAGAAAGACCGCCACAGTCGACGGGTGTGACCGTGAGGTCGGTCGGGGCCACAGGCTGGTTCGAGCCAACCAACACCGACGTACCGGTAGCCCAGGACCACTGACCCCAGATATTGCCCTGCCGCACTTCGTAGGCGTAGGGACCGGGATTCAGACCGGCATCGACATAGCTGCTGACTGTCGTTCGCTCGGCGCGATCGAGGGTCACCTCGGTGAGCTCCGGCAGGCACGATGCACTGCCGCAGAATCCGGTTACGGGGATTCTGATTCGAACACCCGATGCCGTGATTCCCGCCGGGGCGGTCATGGTCGGCTGCCCGTCCCAACTCAGTGTCGTCAACCACAGCCACCCACCGCCGGTGAGGACGTCGATGTCGAAGACCTGCGGTGGATCGGTCTGCGACCACCCGATCGTGATCTCGTCGAGCTCCACCGGTTCGGACCAGGTCCAGGACCACCACTCGGGCGTCCCGAGGGTCGGGACTCGTGTGGGCGTCCATCCTGTGGCGGGATTGCCGTCGATCACCAATTCCCAACTCGCAGGATTGCCGCCGGAGGCGCTGAGAGTGTCGCCGATGGGATCGTAGACGAGCGCCGACACGGTCTCGTTGATCACCGATCCCGTGCGCAGAATAGTGAACCCGGCGCTCTCTGGATCGACGGACGTCGTCCAGGCGAGGGTCACGTCGCTGCCGCTGGGCACCGCCGTGAAATTCTCCGGGGGATCCGGAGGCGCATGGGAAACGACCAGGATTGGAAGGGAATGCCGGCTCGTGTTGCCTTCGCCGTCGCTGCTGGTGGCGATGAGAGAGTTGGTTCCCGGGTTGAGTTCGAGGCCTTCGACTTCGAAGGCGCCGCCGCCGTCCGCGTCGAAGAACCCGATGGTTTCAACTCCCGCACCCGGGACAGTACGTTCGATCTCCACCATGCCCAGCGGGTGCGCGCCGCCGCCGCTCAAGGTCAGCGAATCGGCGGTGGTCACCGGCGGGGTCCAGATCCAGAAGGGTGTGAGAACCGTCGCGGTCACGGGGTCCGTCGATCGTCGCTGAAGGGCCTGATCAACCGAAACGACCCGGTATTGGTAGGTTCGGTCGGTCACATCAGAATCGACATAGACCAAGGCGTCGGGTGGAATCAGCTCGGTATTGATGATGATTCCATCGCGCTCGATGTCGTACCCGGCAAGATCATCCGCCGGGTCGGCGGGTGAGATCCATGTCAGGGTGACTCGGTCACCCGCGACCCGAGCGGTGAGTTGATTCGCTGCGGCCGGCGGGAGATCGGCGGCCGTCAGCTGGATGATGTGAGGCGCAGGGTCCGGTCCGAAGGCATCGGAGGCCAGGGCTCGCACCGACCATACGTCGTTCGATGGTGGGTTGAAGAGCGCCACGTATGGCGGACCGGTGAAGCTCGGCGCCATCGATGTCCAAACCGTCTGCGACCCGAGTTTGTACTCGAGGTCGAGGGTGACCACGTCGTCGTCCTCACACTCGACAACGATCTCGATGGCGCCCTCGAACTCGGTTCCGTGCGCGGGTTCGACGATGACCGCGTGGGGTCGGCGGATATCAACGGTGATGGGCCCCGCCGGGTTCGACAGTGCCGAGATGTTGCCCGCCGTGTCGGCCGCGGCAACGGTGAAGGTGTATGTGCCGTCCGACACGTCCATGTCGTCGAAGTCGGTGGCCGAGAGCAGATAGGGTGTCGGGTCGCCGATGATCGGTCCGCCGGCGTTGGCGAGCAATCCGTTTCGGTAGAGATAGAACCCGGCGAGATCAGGTGGGCTGGGGGCCTGGGCCCAGTTCAGACGGATGTCGTTGACGATGCCGTCGCCGTCGAGGACCAGAAGCTGCGCCTGGAGGTTGACCGGACCCGGGTCCGGGGCGCTGTTGTCAACAATCACCGAGATCACCGTTTCAGCCCGGTTGCCGAAGGTGTCCTCGGCGGACAGACGAAGTTCGTGGGGACCATCCGTCCACGGCGCCAGGTGGGTGATCCAGTTTTCCAGGAATCCACCTATGACCGGCACGGTCGCGGTGCCGAGGACAATCCAGCCGGGTGCGCCGACAGCGCGCGCCGACACATCCCAGAACGCGAAGTCGTTCGAGGCGAAGGCCGTGCCGTAGATCGCGACCTCCGAGCTGATTCTGCGCCCGTTGGAGGGTGATGTGATTGCGATCGTCGGTGGGCTGAGGTTGATGACCACGCTTGCGGGATCAGACGGATCACTCTCACGTTCCAGAGGTCCGACGGCGATCACCCGGTAGGTGTAGGTTCCGTCGAGGAGCTGGAAGTCGGTGAGTGTCTGCGATGCAATCGGCGCGGTGGTGATCCTGGTTCCGTTTCGGTCGACGAGGAAGCCTGCCGGGGTCGGACCCGGACCCGGTTGCCAGCTCAGCGCGATATCGCGACCGCTGATGATCTCGGTCGTGAGGTTGGTGGGAGCCCCCGGGGGAAGCACCGACACCTCGACGTTGACCGTCACCTCGCTCGAGTGTCCGGCGTGATCAAACGCCGAGAGACGGAGCGTGAAGGCTCCGTCGGCCGGGAGCGGATCCCAGGTGATGAGGTCGTTTTCGGCGGGTGACCCGCCTGCGGCCAGGATCCGGGAGCTTCCGTTGGAGGCGACTTCCTCGAGAGTCCAATGCGAGAGATTCGCATCAGCCACCGACCCGGTGATCGCGATGGGATCGGTAATCAGGGCACCATCGCTCGGATTCCAGATCTCGACAACCGGAGCCTCTCCGTCGATGGTGATCAGGCGGCGATCCTCGGCTGTTCGTCCGAGCTGATCAAGGGTCGTCAGACGGATGGTGTGCGTCCCATCTGCTGGCGGCGTCCCTGTCCACAGGTGCTCAACGGCGCCGGCGGTGGCGAGGTCGGCCTCGAA
>CBESWV010000054.1:0-18551 GCA_965533305.1 uncultured bacterium
TCGCCGGCACAGAGACCACAAACAATCGGAGAAGAGGGTTTTTGCAAGAGGCTCAATTGAAAACTAATACCTCATGCCCGGTATCCGCGAGCTTTGCTCGCTACTTCGGCGCCTCCGTCTGGGTCAGCATCTCCATGGCCTCGGGTCGCGGCTCATTCTTCTTCGCATCCCAGTACGGCGAGAGCCGCCGCAGGCTGGCGACGATCCCGGGGAAGACCTCGATGACCTTGTCGACTTCGGCGTCGGTGTTGTAGCGGCTGAGGCTGAATCGCACCGAACCGTGGACCGCCGAGAAGGGGATGTGCATGGCTCTGAGAACGTGGGACGGTTCGAGGGAGCCCGATGTGCAGGCGGAGCCCGATGAGGCGCAGATGCCCTGCGCGCTGAGCTGGAAGAGGATGCCTTCGCCCTCGATGAAGTGGCAGGCGACGTTGAGGGTGTTGGAGAGCCGTGGGGAGTTCTTTCCGTTGACCTCGAGATAGGGAATCCGCGCCATCAGTTCTTTCTCGAGCCGATCGCGCATGGCGAGGATCCGTTGTTCATCTTCATCGTGTAGTTCCATGGCGAGTTCGAGGGCTTTAGCGAGCCCGACGATGAAGGCCACGTTCTCGGTCCCCGCTCGACGCCCATCCTCCTGGTGCCCGCCGAGGAGGAACGGCCGGCAGCGGGTGCCCCGACGGATGTAGAGGGCGCCGATGCCCTTGGGGGCGTGCAGCTTGTGCCCGGAGAACGACAGGAGGTCGACGTGTTCGAACGCGCCGCGGAGGTCGATGGGGAGCTTGCCCACGGTCTGGGTGGCGTCGGTGTGGAAGATGATGCTCTCGTCGGTCTCTTTGGTGATGCGGGACAGTTCTTCGACCGGGAAGATGACCCCGGTTTCGTTGTTGGCGTGCATCACCGAAACCAATAGGGTGTCTGATCGAAGGGCGCGGACGAATTCGACGCGATCGATCTGACCATCGGCGTCAACCGGGATGAAGTCGACCTCGATGCCTCTGCGCTGAAGATCTTCGCCGACCGAGAAGATGGCCGGGTGTTCGACCCCGGTGGTGATGATGTGGCGGCGGTCCGGATTCGCGGTGATGGAGCCGAAGACCGCGGTGTTGTTGGACTCGGTGGCGCAGGAGGTGAAGAGGATTTCGGACGGCCGGGCGTTGCCGAGAAGCCTGGCGACCGTCTTGCGCGCCGCGGTGATCGCTTCGGCGGGTCTGTACGCCGGCTCGTAGAGCGAACTCGGGTTGAAATAGTCGTCGGTGAGGAAGGGCATCAACGCTTCGACGACCTCGGGCGCGACTCGAGTCGTGGCGTTGTTGTCCATGTAGATGATGTTCATGGGTTCGCCTTCAAACTTCGATGACTTGAATCCGTTGGTCGATCTGGTCCTTGAGTGATTGTTCAACCAGCATCTTGATGGTGCTCTGCGAACCCATGCAGTTGGCGCAGGCGCCCTTCATGGTGCAGTAGACCTTGGAGTCCTTGATATCGATGATCTCGATGTCGCCGGCGTCCTTGGCGAGCTGGGGCCGGACATAGGTCTCGATGACCTCCTCAACCCTCTTGGCGAATTTGAAGGGCGACATCTCAGCCGGTGGTTGGGCCTTGGGCGCTCTCGCCATCGGGAGGACCGGAAGCTGTTTCAAGGTGGTGGCCCGCGCCCCGTTGACTTGATCGAGCATATCCTGGAGCCCGCCTGGGGTGTGGTGGCACGACATGCAGGCGCCGCCGGCCTTGATGGCATTGGTGATTTCGGGGATGGAGGTCAGGTTGAGTTCCTCGATCTTTCGCAGGATATAGGGTTCGGTGAGACCGAAGCAGGTGCAGACCAGTCGGCCCTCCTCCTGTTCGTCGTGGCGGATGTCGATCCCGAGTTCTGAGAGGTCGACGCCTCGTTTCTGCGCCCAGTTGAAGACCGCGGCCTCGAGCGCCTCGGCGCCCATGACCGAGCAGTGGATCTTGGCCTGGGGAAGCCCGTCGAGATAGTCGACGATGTCTTGGTTGGTGATCTGGAGTGCATCGATGGGAGTGAAATCCCCCTCCTCGATGATGGCGCACAGGGCTTCAGACGCGGCGATGGCCGAGGTGCAGCCAAAGGTGAGATAGCGAGCCTCGATGATCCGATCCTGCCGAGGGTCGGTGGGATGACGATCGGCGCGGAAGGTGAATCGCAGGGCGTCGCCGCAGGCGAGGGACCCGTGCTCGCCGAAACCATCGGCGTCTTCGATCTCTCCGAGGTGCGTGCCGGGTTGCCCCGATACGGCTGCCATGAAGAGTTCGGTTGTTTTCTTCGAGTAGTTCCAGGTCATAGTGCCTCCGCCTGCGAGCCACGCAGGCACTGGATGATACCTGATCCCGTGCTGCATTATTCCCTATCGAACACCTCGCCGGGGTCGATCCCGAGTTCGCCAGCAATCTGAGCGATCTCGTGGTGTTCCAACGTACAGAAACAGCCGTCGGCCTTGGCGACGGCGGTCAGGAGGGTCGAAATCGACTCGCGCTGCGTACGATCGAGCCTCGACCGAAGTCCGCGGCTGATGGCGTAAGCGCTCCCGCAGTCGGCAAGCTGGGCCCGGTGGCAGGCGATTTCGGTGTCCCCTCCAATTTGTTTTACGCAGCTGTCCGGGCAGGAGTTGCAGTAAACTCGGCCGATGACGCACCCTAGGTCTTCCCGCCGTCTCGTGGTCTTACTCGTTCTCATCGTCATTGCGGCGCCGGTTTTGGCGGCCTCGCCCGATCCTGTCCGAGGAACCGGAGGTGCGGTGGCGAGCGCGGCTCCCGCGGCCACCGAGGCGGGTCTGGAGATTCTCCGCGCCGGTGGCAATGCCGTTGATGCGGCGGTGGCGACGGCCATCGCCCTCGCGGTAGTCCACCCCCAGGCCGGCAATCTCGGTGGCGGCGGGTTCGCGGTTACGCGGATGGGCGGCAAGGTGTCGACCCTTGATTTTCGCGAAGCGGCCCCGGCTGCCGCCGACCATGACATGTATCTCGACGCCAAGGGCGAACCGGTGGCCGAGAAGAGCCTGGTCGGTCCGCTGGCGGCCGGGGTGCCCGGGTCGCCGGCAGGTCTGTGGGAGCTCCACCGGCGATACGGTTTGTTGGACTGGGCGCAGGTGGTTGCCCCAGCCTCCCGGCTGGCCGGCGACGGATTCGTGGTGACCTCCCGACTGGAGAAATCCGTTGCCAAAGCGGCAAAACTGCTCGGCCGATTCCCCGAAACCGCGGCGGTGTGGCTGCCCGGTGGCAAACCGCCGGCCGCGGGCTCTGTCATGAAGATCCCCGATCTCGCGGCGACGCTTCATGCCTATGCTGAGAAGGGTCCCAAAGCCATCACCGGCGGCGCCGTGGCAGCGGCCATCGAAACCGTTTCGGACCGGCACGGCGGCATTCTCACCGCGGCGGACCTCGAGGCCTACCGTCCAGTGTGGCGTGAGCCCATATTCTTTGATGCCTTTGGGTGGAGGGTGGCCTCCATGCCGTTGCCCTCGTCCGGCGGAATCATCCTCGGCCAGACGACGGGTCTGCTCGAGCGCGTGGAGTGGCAGCAGGTGCCGCGGTTCGGTGCCGGACGAGCTCGTCTGCTCGTCGAGGCTTGGCGCCGGGCCTACGCCGACCGGTTCCTGCTCGGAGACCCCGCCACCACGCGCGCCACCGCCGCCGATCTCCTCGATGACGAGTGGCTCGATTCCAAGGCACGCGAGCTTGATGTTCCGCAAGCCACCCCTTCGGCCGATGTCAGGCCATGGAGCCCCCCGGCCGCCCGTGAATCCACCGAAACCACCCACCTCTCGGTGGCCGACGGCGCCGGTAACGTGGTCAGCATCACCACCACCCTCAACGGGGGCTTCGGCTGTGGTCTGCTCGTGCCGGGAGTCGGTTTCCTGCTCAACAACGAGATGGATGATTTTGCCGCCGCGCCGGGTCGGTCAAACCTCTATGGGTTGATCCAGGGCGAGGCCAATGCAGTGGGGCCGGGCAAACGAATGCTGTCGTCCATGTCGCCCGCCGTTGCCTGGCGCGAGGGTGAAACGGTGGCGCTGGGATCCCCCGGTGGTTCCACAATTCCAACCGTGACGGCACAGGTCCTCCTCAATGTGATCGTTGACGGGGATGACATCCAGGCCGCAATCAACCGGCCCCGGATCCACCACCAGTGGATGCCTGATGAGATCGCAGTCGAGCCCGATGCGCTCTCGCCGGAAACGGCGATGGAGCTCAAACGACGCGGCTACCGGCTCAAGGATCGAAGCCGGCTGGGAGAGGTGAACGCGGTGCGGGTGACATCCGATGGGGCGGTCGAGGCGGCCGCCGATCCGCGAGGACCGGGCTCGGCGGGAGTGGTCCAATCCGGTGCGGGCTCGTAATGCGAATCCTAGAAGAGGTCCGTGAGGAGCACCGTCTCATCGATGAGGTGACGGGCTCATTGTTCTTCTGGGCCGATCGCGGTTCAAAACATCCCGACGCGGCCGATGACCTCCGAGACCTGATCAGTTTTCTACGCGTGTATGTGCATGGTTCTCACCACCACCGCGAAGAGATTCTCTTCAGAGCATTGGTGGAACACGGTGAGGTTCCGGGCGATCACGGTCCATTGGTGACCCTCGCCGAGGAGCACGAGAGCGTGCCGAAGGTTCTCGATGAGCTGGCGGCGGCCGGCGCATGCACCCAATCGGAGGCGACGGCGAAGCGGCTGGCGGCCGAGATCTGGCAGCATCTCGACAAGGAGGAGACGGTGCTGTTCCCGGAGGCCGAGCGCCGCCTCATTGATGGCGGAATCCGAGAACTCGCGGGACCGCCGGCGTCGGATGAGGTCGAGGCCGCTCGGGTGTTGGGACTCGAGCTGGTTCGAAGACTGCCGCCCATGGACGATCCGGATCTCATCCGCGGCGACGGTTGTATCCCATGTGCGGCCTTTGGTGACACCTGCCATGGAATCGAAACCGAGTGGTGGAGTGACTGGGAGATGGAGCACCACCAGGGCCTCGACGAGGGCTGAGGTGCGGGTGACCGTGATGCGGAAGGAGATAGTGATGTCGAAGAAGACGATGGCGACGGGTGTCTGTGTGCTCATGGCCATGGTGATGCTCGCGTGCGGAGCTGCGCCCGAACCGGCGGATCTCGTGATCACCGGCGGCCGTATCGTGACGCTGGATCCGGAGCGACCCGAGGTCGAGGCCATGGCGGCCCGCGGCCAGAAGATCATCGCCACCGGGAGCGCGGCGGAGATGGCGAAGCTCATCGGCGGTACGACCGAGGTCATCGATCTTGACGGCGCCCTCGCGGTGCCCGGATTCATCGAGGGCCACGGCCACTTCACCGGTCTGGGGCGGTCGCGGATGATCCTCGATCTAATGCAGGTGGAGAGCTTCGACGAAATCGTCGAGATGGTGGCCGTGGCGGTGGCCGAGGCCGAGCCCGGAGCCTGGATTCTCGGCCGTGGCTGGCATCAGGAGAAGTGGAATTCGACCCCCGAACCCAACGTCTCGGGCCTGCCGTATCACCATGCTCTGAGTGAGGTCTCCCCGGCAAACCCGGTGTTTCTCACCCATGCCAGCGGCCATGCGGCCATGGTCAACGCAGTCGCCCTGGAACTCGCCGGAATCGATGCCGACACCCCCGACCCCGCGGGGGGTGAGATCGTTCGCTCTGCCGACGGCCGCGCCATCGGCGTGCTTCGGGAAACCGCCGAAGATCTGGTGGGGGACCATCTCGAGAGTGATCCGGACGAAACCACCCTCCGGCGCGCCATCGATCTTGCGATCCGGGAATGTCTCGCCAAGGGCATCACGTCGTTTCAGGATGCGGGATCGAGCTTTGCAACGGTCGAACTGCTCAAGACCATGGCCGAGAACGGTGAATTGGGTCTCCGGCTGTGGGTCATGCTCAGCGAGGACAATGAGAGCCTGGCTGCCGGGCTGCCCGGATACCGGGTCCACCGGGCCGGCAATGACTATCTGACGGTGGGAGGCATCAAGCGGTGGATCGACGGCGCCCTCGGCTCGCACGGTGCGTGGCTGCTCGAACCCTACACCGATCTTCCCAGCAGCATCGGCCTCAATATCGTCACTCCGGAAGAGTTGCGCGAGACCGCGCGTCTCGCTCTCGAATTCCACCTCCAGCTCTGTTCGCACGCCATCGGGGATCGGGCCAACCGAACCACCCTCGATGTCTATGAAGAGGCCTATGACCGAGTTCCCCAGCCCCGCGATCTGCGCTGGCGGATCGAACACGCCCAGCACCTCCACCCGGAAGACATCGCGCGTTTCGCCGAGATCGGGGTGGTGGCCGCCATGCAGCCCATCCACTGCACCTCGGATGGGCCGTGGGTCCCCGTGCGGCTCGGTGAAGAACGTTCTCGGACCGGAGCCTATGTCTGGCGGGATCTCTTCTCCACGGGGGCGGTCATCGCCAGCGGCACCGATGTGCCGGTGGAGCCGGTCGATCCGTTGCCGTCGTTCCACGCCGCGGTGACTCGTCAGATGGCGGATGGCACGGCGTTCTATCCCGATCAGGTCATGACCCGGATGGAAGCGCTCTATGCACGGACCCTGGGCGCCGCTTATGCCGCTTTCGAGGAGGACATCAAGGGTTCCCTCGAGGTCGGCAAACTGGCCGATGTGACCGTGTTCTCGCACGATATTCTGGCGGTGCCGGCGGACGAGATCCTCGACGCCGAGGTCTTCTACACCATCGTCGGCGGTGAGGTGAGATATCGAGCGAGATAGATCACCAAAGGATTTCGGGAGATGAGTTAACCTCGGTTATCGGAAACCGGGAGTATGCAGGGTTACACCCACACATGCGCCGCCTGCGATGCGAAGCTCAAGATCCACGAGCGTTACGTGGGCCGGGCGTTGCACTGCCCGACCTGCGGGACGGAGTTTCTCGCCGACCCCACCCTCGCTGATATCGACGACATCATCGAGGAGCTTGTCCCGGATCGCAAGAGATCGATCCCGTGGTTGCCTATTCTCGCGGTTCTGGTTTTTGCGGTCGTCGCGTTTGTGTGGCTCGGGAAGGCCAATCAGGACGGCCCCTTCTCGAAGTTCTTCAAACCCAAACGGGCCCCGGGTCACTTTGCGGTGCTCGCCATCACGGGTCGGGATCGAGTTCCGGCGGCCATGGATCGCGAAACCGTCACGTTTTTGGTCAATGCCATCGAGGATGCCGATCCGGGATCGGTCGAAGCACTGAGCGCCCAGGGCAAGATCTTCGATCTCACCTCGGGCACCAGGATCAAGGTCCTCGAACGAGTCAAGAGCGACCGGTCCGCCCGGGTGCGGATTCTCGAAGGGGTTTGGACCGGCAGGGTCGTGTGGGTCCCGGAAATCGCCCTCGAGTGAGTTGAACCCAAGATGAGTGATTCTGCCGGATGAGATGCGCCAAGATCTTGATGCTCAGGTGCTCGCGAAAAGCGCAGGCATACCATGAGGTACGTCGAGCATTTTCGCGAGTGTCCTGAGCGCAAGGGATTGGGGCAGATCGCCGGTGAGAATCGCTCATCTTGGGTTGAAATAGACAGCACCCTCTCGCTTGCGTAGACTCGACGGGACCGAATATGGGGAAGACGGTGCGAATCCGTCGCGGACCCGCCGCTGTGACCGGGGACGATGATCGGCAGAACCACTGCAATCGGTGATTGTGGGAAGGGCCGGTAGGTAGGACGATCCGGGAGCCAGAAGACCCGCATTTCGGCTTTGATGACCCTCGTGGATTGGGGTCTGATTCTTAGAAATCCAGGATGGAATACGGCATCCCGGAGGCCTTGAGGCTTCCGGTTTTTGTGTATTGGAGCCATGACGAACGATCGCAGATTCGCCTCCGTACTCATCCTCGCCGTTCTGGTCGCCGCGACCTCGGCCTGTGGAGAGCGTAGGGCTCCCGCCCCGGTTGATGTGCCGCTGCGTATCGTGGCCATGGCCCCGAGCCTCACGGAGACGTTGCTCGCCCTCGATCTCGAGGACCGCGTTGTCGGGGTGACCCGGTACTGCCCGAAGATCGATGGGACCGTCAACGTCGGTGGATACTTCGATCCGAGTTACGAGACCATTCTCTCCCTCGATCCGGATCTGGTGATCGTCATGCAGTCGCACGATGAGCTGCACCGGCGGCTTCGCGATCTCGGTCTCGATACCCTGAAGGTTGATCAGCATGACGTTCAAGGGATCCTGACGTCGGTGGAGACCATCGCCTCGAGATGCGGGGTCGAGCAGCGCGGCCGCGACCTGGTCGAGAGCCTCCGTCGAGCTCTGGACGAGGTCGCGATCGCCGTCGAAGGACTCGATCGACCGAGGGTGCTCGTTGTCGTCGGCCGCGACCCCGGCGGCGGTCGGGTCGGCACATTGTGGGCGGCCGCCGCCGACACCTTCTACGATGACGTGATCGGCCTGGCCGGTGGCGTCAACGCGATTTCGAACACCGTTATCCGCTATCCGGAGTTATCCCGTGAGGGCGTCATCGCGGTGGATCCCGATGTCATTCTCGATGTCGTGGCCGATGGCGGGGTGCGGGGAGTCAGCCTGGACACGGCCGCCGCCGACTGGCTGGAACTCAAAGATCTGCGAGCGGTTCGGGACCATCGAGTCCACGTTCTGATGGAGGACTTCGTGGTCATCCCGGGGCCGCGAATCGTCGACACGGTCCGGGCATTTGCCGAGCATCTTCACCCGGAGCTTCGATGGGAGTGATCGGAAGCCGGCCGCGGATCGAGATCCACGAACTCGAGGTGCGCCTCGGAGAAACCGATATCCTCAACGGCGTTGATCTCGAGGTGGCTGCAGGAGAGTTGCTGGCCATCATCGGGCCCAACGGCGCCGGCAAATCGACCCTCCTCCGGGCCATCGATGGGCTCCAACCGGCTCACCGTGGCCGGGTCGAGGTCGATGGCCGGAAGGTGAGCGACTATCGCCGGCGAGACCTGGCGCGGGTGGTCAGCTTTGTTCCCCAGGCCGATGTCCCCGCCGACGACTACACGGTACGGGCCTTTGTCGAGATGGGTCGATATCCTCATCTCGCAACCTGGTCGGCTCTTTCCGTTGATGACCGGCGGGTGGTGGACGAGGCACTCGAACTCACCGAGATCGATCATCTCTCGGTGCGCCCCATGAAGACCCTTTCGGGTGGAGAACGACAGCGGGTTTGGATCGCGGCGGCGCTCGCCCAAGGTGGCACCATCCTGCTCCTCGATGAACCGACCAGCTTTCTCGACTATCGGCACCAGGTCCAGATCCTCGATCTCCTCGGCCGACTCCACGCCGAAAGCGGCTTCACGGTGGTTGCCGTGACCCACGATCTCAACGGGCTCGTAGCGGATGCTGACTCGGTGCTGGCCCTGGTGGACGGCCGGGTCGAGTTTTCGGGGCCGCCGCGCGAACTTTTCGATGCCGCCGCCCTGGCGCGGATCTTCGGCAACGATTTTGTTCTCCTGGATGGTGGGAGGCACGGTTTGCCGCTCGTGATCCCGGCGAGGAACGGCTCGTGAGCCGGGGCGTCGGTCTTGCCGTTCTGCTTGTCGGCGCCGTTGTGGTCGTGTTGACGGCGCCTCTGGTCGGTCCTGTGTCGCTGCCGTTCTCGGCCCTGACCGACCCCTTCGGTTCCGACCCGAGTTCGCGGATCTTCTGGCAGATCCGGGTGCCGCGGGTGGTGGCGGCGTTTCTCGGTGGTGCGGGTCTGGCGGTGGGCGGAGCGGTCTTTCAAGCCGTCTTCCGAAATCCCCTGGCCACACCCTACATTCTGGGAGTCGCGGCGGGCGCGTCGTTCGGTGTTGCGGCGGTTGCCCGGATCGGCGCAGGGGTGGTCTTTCTCGGTCTCGGCCTCCAGTCGTGGTCGGCCCTGGGCGGCGCCCTGCTCGCGGTGGGTGTGGTGTGGATGGTCACGCGGCTGCGACCCGATGCTCAGACCTCGACTCTCCTGCTCGCCGGCGTCTCGCTCAATTTCTTCTTCTCGAGCCTGATTCTCTTCCTTCAGTACACGGCTTCGTTTGCCGACGCCTATCGGGTTCTGCGCTGGCTCATGGGCGGTCTCGGCGGGGTCGATGTCTCGGCGGTGATTCAGATGACACCGTTCGTGGTGGTTGGGATGGCGGTCATCTTCGCCTTCGGACGCGAACTCGATCTGCTTGCCACCGGATCCGAACTCGCGGCCAGTCGCGGCGTGGCCGTGGCGAGAACGCGAACCACGCTCTTTGTGGCGACCTCGGTGATGGTGGGAGGAGTGGTGGCGGCCTGCGGACCCATCGGTTTTGTCGGCATGATGTCGCCCCACATCTGCCGCCTTCTGCTCGGGCCCGGGCACAGGCTGCTGCTGCCGGCTTCGGCAGTCTTCGGCGGAGCATTCCTGGTGCTCTGCGATGTCGCTGCGAGGACCATCGTCGCCCCCGCCGAACTCCCCGTTGGGGTGATCACCGCGTTTCTCGGCGCGCCGTTTTTTCTGTGGATCTTGCTCCGCAAATAGCCAGAAGTTCTTAGTTTTAAGTTGTTAGTTTTGAGTTGCATCGCAATAGCTCAGAAGCGCCTCGTGGAGCCGCCGATAACTAAAAGCTGAGCCTCTTGCAAGACAATCTGTTTCCCGATGGTTCGTGGTCTCTGTGCCGGCGAGACGCCAGCACTACAAAGGGCTGAAATCCATTGTAGGGCCGGCGTCTCGCCGGCCTAGTGGTGAGGAGGGTCGGAAGACTTCAGTGTCCGATTCTCGAATTTTGCAAGAGGTTCAGTTTTAAGTTACATCGCACATGGCCGTCTAAGGTGAGGCGGAGTGTTGCGACGGAAACTAAAAACTGAGAACTGAAAACTTGCGCTGCTCTCTGCGCCTCACTCGTTTTCGGGAAAGTGCTCGACGACGACATCGAGATGATCGGTGAGTTCCTTGAGCTCGCGGGTCAGGGCGCGGCCGATGACGAGCCGTTGAACCTGGTTGGTGCCCTCGTAGATCTGGGTGATCTTGGCGTCGCGCATGTACTTCTCGATGGGGTAGTCCTTGCAGTAGCCATAGCCGCCGAAGAGCTGGACCGCGTCGGTGGTCACCTTCATGGCGGTGTCGGTGGCGAAGACCTTGCCCATGGCCGCGATTTTGTTGACGTTCTTGGCGCCCGAGTCGATGACCCGTGCCGAGTGGTAGACGAGTTGGCGTGCGGCCTCGATCTGAGTGGCCATATCGGCGAGCATGAACTGGATCGCCTGATGCGACATGACGGTTGAGCCGAATTGCCGACGTTCCGAGGTGTAGCGCAGTGCCCACTCGAAGGCGCCCTGGGCGAGACCGAGGGCTTGGGCGGCGACCCCGGGCCGCGCCCGGTCGAGGGTCATCATGGCGTTCTTGAAGCCGACGTTTTCCTTGTGGCCCATGAGCTGTGATGCTGGAACCCGGCAGTCGGTGAACTCGAGTTCGTTGACCGGGACGGTGCGGATTCCCATGGTGTCTTCGCGCTTGCCGACGGTGAACCCAGGGGTGTCCTTCTCGACGATGAAGGCCGAGATCCCACGCATCCCACGATCGGGGTCGGTGAGGGCGTAGACGGTGAAAGTCGAGGCGACTCCGCCGTTGGTGGTCCACTTTTTCTGGCCGTTGAGGATATAGTCGTCGCCATCCTTGATGGCGGTGGTGCGCAGGCTGCCCGCGTCGGAGCCCGATGGCTTTTCGGACAGACCAAAGGCGATGAGGGAGTCGCCGGCGGCGATGGGCGGGAGGTATTTCAGTTTCTGTTCCTCGGTGCCACCGATGATGATGGGGAAGGAACCCAGTGCGTTGACGGCGAAGGCGACGCCGACGCCGCCGCAGGCGCGGGAGAGCTGTTCGACGATGAGACAGAGGTTGAGAACACCGGCGTCCTTGCCGCCGTACTCCTTGGGGATCCAGGCTCCGGTGAGTTCGTAGGATTTGAGGGCTTCGAGGATCTTCCAGCCGTACTCGCCGGTACGGTCGAGTTCGGCGGCGACCGGGCGAACGTATTTCTCGGCCACCTCACGCGCGCGCTCCTGATAGTCGAGGTTTTCCTTGGTCAGCAGATCGGTCATTGTTCCCTCCCCAAATCGTGCCCGTCATTCTCGCATATCAATCCGTTTCCGAGTCCCCGTCCGAGGTCCCGTCCGCGCCCGTACCCGTACCTGTGCCCGATCCCGATCCCGATCCCGTTCCCGAGTCCGAGTCCGAGCCCGTGCCCGAAGGCATCGTCGATGCCTCGCCCATCACAACGACGTCGCGCCATCGCCCGCGAGAAGCGGCCGATACAATCGCTGCACGTCGCCTTGTAGTGCAGGCGTCCCGCCTGCTGTGATTTCGCCTGATAGATCCTCAACTGATCACTCGCCCTGCTGCCGCCACTGACGCTGAGTCTGAACATCTGGAGAGGGAGAAGGAGAGGGAGAGGATCATCACGGGAACGGGAACGGGAACGGGATCGGGAACGGGAACGGGATCGGGATCGGACACGGCCGCACCAGTGTCCGCGGGTGGTGGCTCACCCCGCGGCCTCGACGAGCCCGAAGGTCCGTCTTCTGCCGTGGTACCACGCGACTGCCCGGTCAAAATCCTCGGGGCCGAAATCCGGCCACTGGCGCTCGGTGAAATAGAGCTCGGCGTATGCGGACTGCCAGAGCAGGAAGTTCGACAATCGGCGATCGCCGCCGGAACGGATGACGAGATCCACCGGTGGTGTGTCCCGGGTGTCGAGTTCGCCGGCGAGGGCTGCCTCATCAACGGCGCCTGCATCGAGGTCACCGTCGATGACCCGCTGCACGAGTCGGCGCGCGGCGCGGGCGATCTCGTCGCGACCGCCGTAGGAGAGCGCGAGTGAGAGAGTCATGCCGTCGAGTTCTCGTGTCGATGCGATCACTCGGTGGAGCAGGGTTCGGGCGCGCCGGGGAAGCCGGCCGATGTCGCCGATGGCCCGGAGCTGGATGCCGTGTTCGGCGAGCTCGCGGCCCCGTTCCGTGAGAAAACGGACGAGCAGCCGCATGAGCGCCTCGACCTCGTAGCGGGGTCGCGCCCAGTTCTCGCTGGAGAACGCGTAGAGGGTCAGGAACTGGAGACCGGACTCGCGACAATGGGTGATGATCGTTCGCACGGACTCGGCTCCCCCGCGGTGGCCCTGGATGCGGGGCAATCCGCGTGCCTGCGCCCATCGCCCGTTGCCATCCATGATGATCGCGACATGCCGGAGATTCATGGTGTCCATGTTGATCATGATGGTGGATGGTGGTGATGGGGGTTGGGCAGAGATGTGGCAATCCCGAGGCGGGAGAACTCGGGACTCGATACTCGATGCTTGAGGCTCGGTGCTTGAGGTCGCTGGTCCTGGCTTGATATCTGAAACCCAGACGGCCTTGTGGTGGTACTCTCTCCAGAGCAGAACTGGAGGAGCATGGCAAAGAGACGCTACCGAATCCTAGCGCCGAGCGCGGTCACCTCGGCCAACATCGCGGCCGGTTTCATGGCGATGGTGGCGGCGGCCGACGGCCGCTACGAGCTCAGTGTCTATCTGCTCCTGGTCGCCATCCTCTGTGATGTACTCGACGGCACCATCGCCCGGCTGCTCGGTGCGACCAGCGATTTCGGGCAGGAGATGGACAGCTTCTCCGATGCGATCTCCTTCGGTGTCGCGCCCGCCTTCCTGATCTACCTCGCGGTGCTCCGCCCCCTCGGATTCTGGGGACTCATCGTCTGTCTGATCTATCTTCTCGCGGGGGTGACCCGGTTGACGCGGTTTGTCCTCACCAGTGACGCCCACGGCAAGGAACTTCGCACCACCGGCGCGCCGATCCCGGTGGCGGCCTCCTATCTGATGACCGCGGTGCTCATGCGGGACAGCATGTCGGTTCAGGCCGCCGCGCTCGTGGTGCTGGTGATGTCGGTGCTCATGGTATCGAAAATCCGGCTTCCCAACCTCAAGGGCAAGAACATCGTCACCGCCATGCTGCTCATCGGGATCGTCAACTACATGCTGGTCGTCTTCCGCCCGAGCTGGCTCACCATCGGCTGGTGGAACGTCTGGAACGCCTTGATCCTCGTCGCCGCGAAGGTCCAGAGCGATCGCCTGCAGCCCTCTTCCGCTCCCTGATCCGTTCTCAGGGCTGGGACAGATGGCAGTGTTTGGTTGCGTGATCGCGGTGCGGACCTCCACACCCGAATTTGAAACACAAAGATTACCAAGGGTCCCAAAGACGGCCACAAAGCATCACACTTGAGGGTGGGATCTCTGTTCCGGTTGCGATGAAACACTTTCAATTGCGATGCTTTGTGGAACCCTCGTGGTTCTTTGTGCCCTTTGTGTTTCAAGCCTGCGATGAATGTGATGGCGCTGATCCTCGCTAGTCGAGGATCTGTTGGAACGCCTCGGCCAGAGTGGGAGCTCTGAATAGGTACCCGGTGTCTTGGAGAACACGCGGTGTCACCTTCGTTGATGACAGCAGCAGCGCCTCGGCCATCTCGCCGAGGGCGAGTTTGACGGCAAACGCCGGCGCCGGGACGATGGCAGGTCGGCCGAGGTATTCGCCGAGGGCCCGGGCAAAGCCCTTGCTGGTGACGGCTTCGGGAGCGATGATGTTGACAGGCCCCTTGATGTTCTCGAGGCCGAGGACGTGATCGACCGCACCCACGACATCGCTCATGGCGATCCACGGCCACCACTGTCTGCCGGAGCCCATGGGCCCTCCAAAACCGAGTTTGAACGGTGGCAGCATCTTCTCGAGGGCGGCGCCGTTGCCGAGAATCATGCCGAACCGGAGGAGGACCACCCGTGTCGATTCGGATTGAGCCTCCATCGCCGCGGCCTCCCACTCGCGTGAGAGGTCGGCGAGGAATCCCTTTCCCGGTGCCGATCTCTCGTCGAGAACCTCGTCTGCCCGGTCGCCGTAGAAACCGGTCGCAGAAGCGTTGATGAGTACAGGGGGAGGGACGGCTGCCCGGCCGATGGCGGCCACGATGGTGCGGGTGGCGTCGAGACGACTCGAACGCAGCTCATCCTTGACCTTCGGCGTCCACCGCCCCCGGCTGATGCTTCGTCCGTTGAGATTGATGACAGCATCCGCTCCGGAGATGATCTTCGGGTCGAGATCGCCCGCAATCGGATCCCACCGGGCCTCGATCTCGGGGTCGATGGGGTCCCGGCGAACCAAAGATGTCACGTGATGCCCCCGCTGCCGCAGATGTGCGACCAGCGCGCCTCCAACAAAGCCGCTCGCTCCGGAAATGATGATCTTCATAGCCCCAGGATAGCGCTCTCTCGACGGCCGGTATTCCAAGCGTGGGCAACCGCAGGCTCTCGACTGTCGATGTTCTGACCGAACTACGCTGACCAGTCCCTGGTGTGGTCGGCGACAATCTCGGAAAGCGCCGTGATGTGTTCCCAATGGTCGTTGAGCGCGGAAATATAGCGGAAACCGCTGCCTCCCGCCGCTGTAAATCGCTCGCGGCTCCGAACCGCGACCTCCTCGAGGGTCTCGAGACAGTCGGCCGCAAAGCCGGGGCAGATGACGTCCACCCCGCCGACGCCGGCTTGGCCCCACCGTGTGAGGCGGGCATCGAGTTCGGGCAGGAGCCAAGGTTCCTTACCGAACCGTGATTGGTAGGCCATGTGCCACCGGCCGGGCGCGAGATCGAGGCGCGCGGCCAGGGCACGGGCGGTGGCGGCGCACTGTTTGGGATAGGGGTCACCGAGGTCCGCGTATCGGCGAGGAATGCCGTGAAAGGACATCAGAAGCCTGTTCGGCGAGCCGTTTTCGTTCCAGAACTCTTGGGCCACCGATTGGAGGGCCGTCAGATAGGCGGGGTGGTCGTGATAGTCGTGCACCGTGCGGATTTCCGGGGCCGCCGTCATGCCGGACGCGGCTTCGGCGACGGCATCAGCCGTCGACGCCGTCGTCGTGGTGCTGTACTGCGGATAGAGGGGAAGGATCAGGATGCGGGAGCATCCCCGTTCGGAGAGCGCAGCGATTCCATCGTTGATCGATGGCGATCCATAGCGCATGGCCACTTCCAATGCGACCCCAGTGCCGGCCGTATCGCTCAATCTCTCAGTGAGAGCGTCGCCGATTCGCCTGGTCGTGACCGTCAGCGGCGAGCCGTCGTCGGTCCAGATGCTGCGATAGAGGGCGGCCGATCTCCCTGGCCGGAAAGGGAGAATGAAGAGGTTGCGGATCAACCACCAGCGGAGCCGCGGCAGATCGACGACCCGACGATCTGCGAGGAATTCGCGGAGATAGCTCCGAACGGCCTGGGTGGTCGGAGCCGCCGGGGATCCGAGATTGGTCAGCAGGACGCCGAAAGCCGGCCGGGGAGCTTGACCGCCATCACCAACGGTGGACATCGCTCCCCTTCGCGACGCTCAGCGGTTCACTGAGCGGTGGGTTCGTCCGCAAAGTCGGCGGGATCGAACGCGTCCATATCGGGCACCTTCGCCATGATCTCTTTGATCATTTTCTGGTGCTGGACCTCTTCGTCGCGAAGCCGGACGAAGAGTTTATTGATATCCTCGTCGGTCACCGACGGCAGGGCGTCGTGGTAGAACTCGTAGGCCTTGATCTCGGCGTTGAGAGCGACCTCGAGGGCATCGTTGATCGACATGAAGGCGCGGGCGCCGTCGTAGTCGGGCGCCTCGATGTCATAGATCATCGAAGTGTCGGCGGTGGTGGGTTCGTCACCGAAGAGCTCCACACGCTGGGTGGTGAGGACCTCGGCGTGCTTGACCTCATTGTCGGACATGAAGCGGAAGAACTTGGCTACCTCGGGAGTGTGGTGGGCCTCGAGTTGCTCGGCAAACTCGTCGTATCGCTCCTTGGCTTCTTCTTCGATGGCGATGGCAAGATCGAGGGTGTCGCGAAGATTGAGGGTTGTGAAATCGATAGTGTGGCTCATGGTGTGCCTCCAGCTCGTCGCCGGGTATTGTCGAGGCGACGGTCGTAGGGGGGAACTGTGAACCCGCCGAGGGTGGTTGTCAAGATGCCCGACGCCAGCGAAGGCGCTCCCAGATCATTCCCGCGACCCAGCCGACGGCCATGAAGAGGATGACCGCCCCCGTGTGCCACACGAGTACGTGGGAGAGATTGGACATGGGACACAGAAGGTGAATGACCGCATCCGAGGCCACGGTGGCGCCTGCGCCTCCGAGGAGACCTGCGGTGGGTGCCCGCAGCGGGAGGGCGCGGAAGACCAGCCACAGGGTCACGAGAAAGGTCGGGAGGGCCATGGCGGTTTCGTGTCTGAGACAGCCGATGCCCGGGGCGATACCGCTTCCGGGCATGGTGATCGCCGGTGAGTAGACCGAGGTTGCGATACCGACGAGGATCTGCACGGCGAGAGCGGTAAGGGCCGCGATGCGAACGGCGCCCCCAGGGATGCCCTCGCCGGGGACCGCCTCGCGAAGGGCTAGACCGACGAGCAGGACACCGAGGGCGAGCTGGAGGATGGAGCATCCCCAACTCAGCCACATGGGTAGCTGGTCCATATCGGGGCGGAGGCTGGCCTTGGCGAGCACGAAGGCCAGCACGACGGCGAGGATCGCCACCGCCAACATTGTCCGCACCCACGCCGGATGGAGCGGACTAACCGGGTGCAGATCGCCCTCAATCGCCTCGCGCAGATCGTCGGGGATCGAGTCGAGACTCATTTCACGCACCCTCCTCGATCATCTGTTCTCTGATCTTTTTCAACCCACGGTGAGCGCGCACCTTGGCGGTGCCCGGTGCGATCCCGACAATGGCTCCAACCTCCTCGAAACTCATGCCGAGCAGGTGGTGGAGGATGAGGACCTCCTGTGCCGCTCGCGGCAGAGTGCCGAGCAGCCGCTGCACGGTGGCTCGATCGGCGAGCTGGTCCATCTCCGGCGGCACCGGAATCTCCGGGAGATCCTCGTCGGGAAGCACCTCCTTGCGCCGCCGCATGGAACGAAGGTGCATCAAGGCGACGTGCCGGGTAATGGCGTAGATCCACGGCCGCACCGGGCGCGGCGGGGTGTAGGTCTGCCGGGCGCGGTGGAGTTGGAGAAAGGTCTCCTGGAGCAGATCCTCGGCCATGGTTTGATTGCGAACGAAGGTCCATAGGTATCGAATGAGTGGACGCTTCAGGGCGTCGTAGAGGCCCGTGAACGCATCCATGTCCCCCTTCTGATAGGCGATCATCAGCTTGATCAGCTTTTGCTCTTCCGCCTGACGATCGACTGCCATCAGTGACTATGCCTTTCTGCCGAGGGACGTTACCTGACCCGGAGTATAACCCGCGTAAGCCCGGAGAATATTCTCCGGGAGTACGCGTCCGTTCCCGATCCCGATGCGATGACCCGATCCCGATGCCCGGTCGACGAGCACACGTGACGAGTTCTCCGGTGCCACCCGTAGCATTGATCGGCATCGACGATTCACCTTCGCCGGAGAAATGTACCGCCGAACAATGCAACAAATGGCACCACACCACGTGCACCGGATGGAGAACCCTCCCCACCGGGACGTGCCGGGCTCGACATTGTGCAGGCAAGATGTCCCGGAGCCGCATCGCGAACCGCACAATTACGCTACCGGGCACTCCACGGGTTCAGCGCTGGTTACAGTGCGCTCCAGCTCAGAAGGAGG
>CBESWV010000055.1:0-17957 GCA_965533305.1 uncultured bacterium
CCGGCCCCGATCCCGACCGCTCAGATCGTGATTCAGGTCTGCGAGGACACGAACCCGATCAACAATGTCTGTGACCCCCTCGAGGCCCCTCTCGAGGGCTTCAAGCTCATGCTCGAGGACGCCGGCGGCCGCTACGGCATGTCAGCAGGCGTCCAGGCCTACGACATCTGGGGCAACCCGCTCGGTACGACCTACCTCGACAGCGTGGGCACCGTCGATCAGATGGGCGGCGGCATCGTGACCGACGCCAACGGCATGGCCTATGTCAAGAACCTCGCTCCTGGCAAGTACGGCGTCATCATGATTCCACCCGCCGGCGAGGGCTGGCAGCAGACCTCGACCATTGAGGGCAAGAAGATCATCGACGCCTGGGTCAAGGCCAACGAGCCGCCCTACTTCGCCGAGTTCGGCCCCCCCGGACCGCATGCCTTTATCGGTTTCGTGCAGCCGTTCAACGATCTCGGTGCCCCGACCGGCCCGGATGTCAGCGGCCAGGTCGTCAATCTCCATATGTCGCGGCCGCCCGAGTTCGCGATGTACGCCGGTGGCCCGCTCCCGCACACCACGTGCTGGGTTGGGCTCAATGAGTTTGCCGGCGGAGTCCCCGGCGCCGGCGTCTATGCCGAGCGCTGCGGTGAGGATGGTGAATTCACGATTCCAAACGTGCCGGTGGGCGACTATCAGCTCGTCGTGTGGGACGACAACATGGATGTCGTCTTCGCCTCCAAGGCGCTTACCGTCAATCCGGACGGAAGCTGCAACTCCGGCAACACCTGCAACCTCGGCCCGGTTCCCGTGCGCCAGTGGTTCGCCCGAGTCGAGAACTGGGTCTTCAACGACCTCAACGAGAACGGCATCCGCGACTGCGTGACCGAATCCTGCAACAACGCCTCCATGGGCGACGAGGTCGGCATTCCCGAGCAGGCCGTCAACCTCCGCTGGCGCGACGGCACCATGTATCAGAGCTTCCCCACCGACCTCGAGGGTTTTGTGCCCTTTGACGAGGTCTTCCCCTTCTTCAGCTGGCTGGTTGCCGAGGTCGATTTCGCTCGCCTCAACGCTACCGGCGCCACCGTCTACGTCGATGACGGCGGGGCGGTTCCCTTTGACAACCCCAACTCCTGGGGCGGCCACCTCAACCCCCAGACACAGGGGACACCCCCGGATCCGGGCATGGTCATCCATGACGGCTATGGTGGAAACCCGGGCGACGCCCGCACCGAGCAGGGTGTGGTCCTCACCGAGGCCTTCCAGGCCTTCCTGGGTCAGACCATGGTCATCGAGTGGGGCAAGGCGCCCCATGCGCCCGGCGGCAACGGCGGGATCAGCGGTGTGGTTTTCTACTCGGTGACTCGCGCCGAGGACGATCCGCGCTACGGCGGTGCCGAGCCGTGGGAGCCGGGCATTCCCGGCGTCACGGTCAACCTCTACGACGTCACGGGCACCACCCTGCTCGCGACGACAACAACCGACAGCTGGGACGCGACTCCTCCGGAAAACTGCCAGTACGGCAGTGCCGACCCATTCATCTATGAAGACGCCAATGGCGTTCTGACGGAGATCGACTGCTACGACGGCCTCCGCAACTGGAACCAGGTCCGTCCCGGTATCTTCGACGGCGGTTATGCCTTCGACGAAATCTGCGAAGGCGGACTCGATGTGAACGGCGCCTGCACTTCGGGCATCGTCGTCAGCCCGATCCCCAGCGCCCGCTATGTGGTCGGGGTCGAGGCCGGCAATTACGAAATCGTCAAGTCGCAGGACAAGAACGTCGATTTCGGCGACGAATACAACACGAGCCCGCTCCTGCTGCCGCCCGTGTGCGTCGGCGCTGACTACGTGGTTCCCCAGTACATGTCACTCAACGATCTGAGCTCCGTTCCCGCCGGCGAAAAGGTGGAGAATGCCTTCTGGGGCCAGACCCACAGCCTCTGCGACAAAAAGAAGGTCGCGGTGTCGGGCGGCAACAACGCCGCAGCCGACTTCTTCCTCTTCACCCAGGTGCCGGTCTCGGCGCATGCAACCGGTTTCATCCTCGATGATACCGCCAACGAGTTCGACCCCAACTCACCGCAGTTCGGCGAGAAGTACGCGCCGCCCTTCCTGCCGGTGTCGATCCGTGACTGGACGGGCCGCGAAATCGGCCGCACCTACTCCGACGAGTACGGCCGCTACAACTTCGTGGCGCCGTCAACGTGGACCAACAGCCTGCCGCAGCCCAGCGGTATGTCACCCAACATGCTGACGACCTGCATGAACGCCAAGCTCAAGGTCGACGGCACACCCGATCCCATGCACAACCCGCAGTACTCACAGTTCTGCTACACCTTCCAGTACATGCCGGGTGCGACGGTCTACCTCGACACCCCGGTGGTGCCGGTGTCGGCCTTCACCGGCGCCGATCAGTTCCCCCTCGACTGCGAGTATGCCGACGGGACTCCGCGGACCTACTCGGCGACCAACGTCAACAACCAGGGCCCCTGGTTCAACAACGGCACGACTCGCCGGAACTTCACCATTACCTCCATGGGCATGGTCAGCGTTCCCAACCCCGAGTACGAAGGTGTTGGTAGCGGCGTGCCGAAGTCCATCATCCGCGACTACGGCTTCGGCTGTTCCGCAGGCGTTCCCGATATCTATATCGGCACTCGACGTCAGACACCGAGTGAGTGGGCCTGCAGCGTGGATGGAGAGGGCCGCGAGGTTCTCACCGGACGCGTCCGTGGTGGTGGCGGCCAGTTGGTCGTCACCCGCGCGGACAACGGAATCTCGTCCGTCAACACTGTGACGATCCAGGGCGGTCTACGCAACCGATCGAGCGTGGTCACCGTGCCCGGCGATTACGCCACAATCCAGGCCGCCATCGACGGGGCCGAACCCAACGACCTCATCATGGTGGCCCCCGGGGTCTACCAGGAAATGGTGATCATGTGGAAACCGGTCCAGCTCCAGGGTTGGGGCGAAGGGACCAGGATCTCCGCGGTCAAAGCGCCCCCCGAGGCTCTGCAGGTCTGGCGCGATAAGGTCCGTGACCTCGTCACCAACGGTGACGTCACCCTGGTGCCCGGTCAGGAGGCCGCCTTCGGTGGTGTCGAGCCCGCAGCCCTTTGGACCGAAGAGGGAGCCGGCGTGTTGGTTCTGCCGCACGCCTCCAACAACCGGCGGTTCACCCTGGCCCGCAACCGTAAGGCCCGAATCGATGGAATCACGATCTCCGGTGCCGACACCGGTGGCGCGGTCATCCTCAACGGCTACGCTCGATACATGCAGATCTCGAATATGCGGATCATCAACAACAGCGGTCAGTACAGTGGAGGCATCCGCCTCGGCCATCCAGACCTGCTTGCTGAAGGCGACGCATGCACCGATAGCGATATCTGCTATCCCGACGCCCAGAACAGCAACGTGACCATCAAGCACAACTACATCAGTCAGAACGGTGGCATCAGCGGTGCCGGCGGCGGAGTTTCGATCTGCACCGGTTCCGAGGGCTACAAGTTGACCGATAACTACATCTGCGGCAACTTCAACATGGACCAGGGTGGCGGAGTGGCTCACTATGGTCTCAGCGACAACCGCAACAGATGGAATGTGATCGCGCGTAACACGATCATCTTCAACGACAGCTTCAAACAGACACCGGGTTCGGCCCCCGCGGGTGGTGGTCTGCTCATCGCCGGTAAGCCGGCGCTCCCGGGTGAGACCCTGAGCGCAGGTACCGGCCACGTGATCGTCGACAGCAACCTCATCCTGGGCAACGCGGCCGAAGCCGGTGACGGTGGTGGCATTCGCCTCCAGGAGATCAACGGTCAAGACGTCGATCGCCGGCCTGGAAACAGAAACCGCTGGCACCGCGTCAAGATCGTCAACAACATGATCAGCAACAACGTGGCGGCCCTCGCCGGTGGCGGTATCTCCATGGCCGACGCCAAGCGAGTGGATATGCGCCACAACACCATCGCCAACAACGACAGCACCGCCACCGCCGGCAATGCCTTCGACCCCGGGACGCCCGATCAGTCGCAGGGTCAGCTCGGTGCCGGTATCACGGCCCGTCGTCATAGCGACAATCTGCTTGCTGTTCAGCGTTTTGCCAACGAGGACTTCTCCGACGCGAACATGGACAACAACATCGTCTGGCACAACCGGACGTTCCTCTTCAACGGAGCCGGCACGACCCCCGATCCGAATCTCGGTGGTGCGTTGTGGTACGGCCTCTGCCCCGCAACCGGCGGTGACGCCGTCAACTGTGCCGATCTCGGCGCCTGGTCCGGCATCGATCCCTACTACAGTGATATGGCCGTGCTCGGTGTGGCCGGATCGCTGGTCTGTGACAACTGCATCGTCTCCGACCTGGGTGGTTCCGATCCGCTCTTCGCGGCCGAGTACACCAATGGCGATCGTGCCCCGCGTCTCAACCAGCCGGAGCAGCAGACGATCCACACCCCGGCGGCATTCGACGAAGGCGGCAACTACATCCGCCTCCGCTTCGGACCGCTGACCCGGTGGGATCCGGCCACAGGTGATGCCTTCGGTGACTATCACCTCTCCGCCGTTTCGCCGGCCGTTGACGCCGGCACCAAGTCCGAGCCGAACTACGACTTCGACAACGACTCACGTCCGAGCAGCAACTCGGATATCGGCGCTGACGAGTTCTGCTCTGAAGGTACTGATGGGTGCGAGCAATTCGCCGACCTCCCGGACCAGATGCGTTACGACCTCCCCGTGGAGTTCGTTGAAACGGATTATCAAGAACCAACCGACGACTAACCGTAACCAGCAACCCGTCTCCGCCGGGGAGACCCGGCGGGGATGCTGACCGACCAAGGAGTGAACCATGGAACGCAAATGGCTCTACACAACGCTGATGGCGGTAGCGGTCGCGCTGGTGCTGGGAACGGCCCCCGCAAGCGCAAGCCACATCAACGTCCAATGTCCCGGCGACACGAACGGCAACGCCCTCCAAGATGGCGGCGAGTCGTGGCCGGCTAACCAAAAATGCATGCACCTGACATCGGGTGACGGCTACATCACCATGGCCGACGGCCGCGTGCTGTACATGTTCGGCTTTGCCGACGCCACCGGTTGGGATCCCTCCAACGTGATGGTGGACGGAATCCTCGCCGGCGCCTACCCCGGACCGATCATCGCCCTCGAAGAGGATGATGTCTTCTACCTCAGCCTGTCCAACGTGGGCATGCTCGTGCGGCCCGACCTCTTCGATCCGCACACCGTTCACTGGCACGGCTTCCCGCAGGCATCGTCGGTCTTCGACGGTCTGCCCGAGTCCGGCCTCTCCATCAACATGGGCGCGACCTTGACCTACTACTACAATGTCAAGGATCCCGGCACCTACATGTACCACTGCCACGTCGAGGCCACCGAGCACATGCAGATGGGCATGCTCGCCAACCTCTTCGTGCGACCCAAACAGAACGGAACGTCGTACGAGTACCCCCTGGGCTCGGGTCGGAACTACACCCAGTTCGTGTACAACGATGGGGACGGATCAACCGGCTATGACGTCGAGTTCCCGATCCAGATGAGCTCCTTCGACGGGGCGTTCCACGATGCGTCGGAGACGGTGCAGCCGTTGCCCTTCGCTCTGATGCGCGACGACTACCCGATGCTCAACGGTCGCGGCTACCCGGATACGGTGGCTGCCGGTCCGATGGCGCCGCCCTCCCGTACGGGAAATCCGGCGGACTCCGAGAACGGTGGAATCGTCTCACAGTACGAGGACGCTCTCATCACGGCCAATGCGGGTCAGAAGATCCTGCTGCGGATCTCGAACATCTCCATCACCAAGTACTTCACCCTCCAATCCCTCGGTATCCCGATGACGGTCGTCGGTCGTGATGCACGACAGCTCCGCGGTCCCACCGGCGAGAACCTCTACTACGACACCAATTCAGTGACCCTGGGCGGCGGTGAGACCAACGACGTGATTCTCGACACCACCGACATCGCCCCTGGAACCTACTTCCTTTACACCAGCAACCTGAACTACCTCAGCAACGGCACCGAGGATTTCGGCGGCATGATGACCGAGATCGTAATCAACTGAAGGGGATGACGATGAAACACTTTATGAAACAAACTGCGGTTCCCGTCCTCCTCGGGGTCGCCGTGCTCCTGGCCTTGACCGCGGCACCGGCCGCGGCCGGGATCGACGGTATCCATGTCAGTGGAAGCATCGACCTCTACGCCAGGGCGGACTACGTCACCAGTGCGGATGGCGCCAGCCTTCCGATCTGGGGACTGACCGATGACCCGGGCGGCCGGGCTCAGTACCCGGCGCCGACCATGATCTTCAACCAGGGTGACTACATCACCATCACGCTTCACAACAACCTCGCTGTGAATATCTCCCTCATCTTCCCGGGCCACGATGTGGCCGGGGCGGGTGGCTGCTCGGACAGTTCGGGAACGCCCGCGCCGGAGCCCGGCGATCTCACGGGCAGAATCACCTGTGAGGCTGCTCCCGGTGGCACGGCCATCTACAGCTTCCCCGCGGAGCAGGCCGGCACCTACCTCTACCACAGCGGCACCGATCCGGCGCTGCAGGTCGAGATGGGCCTTCTCGGCGCCATCGTCGTCCGGCCGTACGGCTATGACGAACTCAACCCGACCGCCTATGGCCACCCCGACACCGGGTTTGACCGTGAGTACCTCTTCATTCTCTCGGAGATGGACTCGCGGATCCATGAGGCCGTCGAATACAGCGAATCGCTCGCAGGCACCGATTTCATCGGTGACTACTTCTCCAACTACTGGTTCATCAACGGTCGGACCGCGCCCGATACGCTCTTCGCGTCCAACGTGCCGTGGCTTCCGACCCAGCCCTACAGCTCCCTGCCTCGGATGATGCCGGGTGAGACCGTTCTCATCCGCGTCGTCTCGGCCGGCCGCGATCCGCACCCGTTCCACCATCACGGCAACCACGCCCTCATCGTCGGCCACAACGGCCGGATGCCCGAGAGCTCGCCGGGGATGGGCCCTGACCTCGGTTATGAGGTCTTCACCATGCAGGCGGTGCCGGGCGAGACCTTTGACGCCCTCTTCACCTGGACCGGTGAGAACATGGGTTGGGACATCTACGGCACACCCGCCGACGGGATGCCTGCTCATGACTGCATCGACGGTGACGGTGACGGATTCGGCGATGTGTTCGCGGGTTCGACCTGGGAGCACGAGTGGTGCGCCGATCACGGCAATCCACTGCCGGTGGTCCTGCCCGAGAACCTCGACCTCGCCTTTGGCGGATTCTGGTCGGGAAGCCCCTTCATGGGGGCGGCCGGAGCGCTGCCTCCCGGCGAAGGTGGACTCAACCCGAATTCGGGCTACACCTTCATGTGGCACTCCCACACCGAGAAGGAACTCACCAACAACGACATCTTCCCCGGTGGAATGCTGACGATGCTCATCGTCGAACCCCCGGGCACAGTGATCGAATAGGCAGGGGAGTGACACCATGAAACACCTGAGCATAAAAACTCTGCTGAAGCGAACGGTGCTGGTGGCGGCGATGCTCGCCCTGGTCACCGGTTCGGCCTCGGCGGCGACGTACAACCTGAGGGCCGACGCCTACACCGTCGACCACGGAAACGGAACCGGCCCCGTGCCGGCGTGGGGCTACGCCCTGGTTTCCTTCGATCTCGAGGACGGTGGCGGCACGGTTCTCGGTAACAATCTCCCCATGGTCCCCGGCCCCACGATCTATGTCCCGGCGGGTCAGGGACTGACCATCAACCTGGAAAACAACCTGGGCGAAGGCACATCGATCGTGGTGCACGGCCAGAGGCTCACCGGTATGCCGACGCGCAACCTCGATGGTCGCGTGACCGCATTCACCGACGAGGCTGGTGACACCAACGGAACCGCCGTGTACTCCTGGTCGGCTGCCGAGCTTAAGGCCGGAACCTTCCTCTATAACAGCGGCAGCCACCCGGCCAAGCAGGTCCACATGGGTCTCTACGGCGCGGTAGTGGTCGATGCCGATGCGACGGGCTGCACGAGCGGTCTCGCCGCATACCCCGGTGTCTGCTACGACCGGGACATCGTCGTCATCTACTCGGAGGTCGATCCCGCCCTCCGTGCCGCCGAGGGAGCCGCCCAGGCCCTCAACTTCCATCCCAAGTTCTTTCTCGTCAACGGTGATCCCTCCGGCCTCAGCGTCCTCACCGACGCGACACCGGCGGTCCTCAACTCACGTGTTCTGATCCGTTTCGTCAACGCAGGGATCAAAGAATACGTGCCGACTCTGCTCGGTGAGGACCTCGAGTGGGTGGCGGAATATGGCAACCCCTATCCGCACGTTCGCCGGTCATATTCGGCGATGCTGTCGGCGGGCAAGACCATGGACGCCATCTGGATTCCCGCGACATGGGACCGCCATGCGCTCTATGACCGTCGGCTGCACATGACCAGCAACGGCTATCCTTTCGGTGGTTTGCGGGCCTTCCTCGATTCGGCGAATACGACCCTGCCCGAGGCTGATGCCGGTTCGGATCAGCTCCACGTGCCCATGCTCACCGCGGGTGTGGCAACCGAGATCCAACTGACCGGTGGCGCCTTCCCGGTTGGCTCGCTCTTCGAGTGGGCGTTGGTGGGCTTCCCCGCCGGCAGCTCCGCAGCGTTGTCGGATTCGACCATCGCCAACCCGACCTTCACCCTCGACGTGCCGGGGACCTACACCGCCCAGCTGGTTGTGAGTGACTCGGGCATCGAAAGCCCTGTGGATACGGTCAACATCTTCACCAATCTGCCTCCGGTGGCGGTGACGGGAGACGATATGACGGTCGATCAGAATGTATCTGTGACGGTCGATGGCGCCGCATCCTACGATCCTGATCCGTCCGACACGCTGACCTACTCCTGGAGAATCACCGCCCCGCCGGGCTTCGGCTTCAATAGCTCGCTGCCTCAGGTGAATTTCGTTACCGGCTTCATCGGTACCTACACGGCCGAGTTGACCGTCAGCGACGGTGAGCTCACCGACACGAAGACCATGTACATTCACACGAACGTTGCGGTCAATGATCCGCCGATTGCGCTGGACGACTTCTACGAGGTTCCACAGTACAGGCGGAACGAGCCCTACACTCCGAACAACCTGTATGTGCTCATCAACGACAGCGATTCTGACTCGGGCGGGCTCGACGAGGCCACCCTCACCATCGAGACCGCACCGATTAACGGATCCATCGCGACACCGATCCTCATCGGGGGCCAGATGGTCATCGAGTACACTCCGAAGGTCAACTTCAAGGGGACCGACTTCTTCACCTATTCGATCTGTGATTTCGGCGGCGAATGCTCCGAAGCAGAGGTCACGGTGAACGTTCTCAGAACCCCGAGAAACAACTAATAGACCCGTCGTCGGTGGGCGATCGTGAGATCGCCCACCGACGGATTTCTGAATCAGTGCGGTCGGGCGCTCTTCCTTGGGAAGAGCGCCCGGTTCTGCGAAATACGAACCTTCGCTGAATTGTTGTAGAAACTGAAGCGTGAGTTTGAAACGCCTTCAGAGATGGTGGATTCATGACCTCCGCTAAAGGGGAAGCACATCATGACAACGTATAGAGCTGGGGACCGGGTGAGGGTACGTCCGAGGTCAGTCGCCCTACGGGTCGTATTTCTTGCAGTCTGTGCCGCAGTTGCAGGCTGCGCAACCACGGGTGGTGAGGTCCCGCAGGCGGCCGCACCGGAGGAACCGACCCTCGAAGAACGTTGGGGAGTCGAGGTCGTCGCGCTCCGGCTTACGGGGGCCGACTACATGCTCGACTTCCGATACAAGGTACTCGACCCGGAGAAGGCGGCCGAGCTCTTCGAGCGCGCCAACAAGCCGGTGCTGATCCACAACTCGACCGGAGCCAGGCTAGAGGTGCCGCGACCGGCCAAAACCGGCCCGTTGCGACCCACCAATCCACCCCAGGTCGGACGGACATACTTCATGCTGTTCTCCAACCCGGGCGTTGTCCATTCCGGTGATGAGGTCACGATCGAGATCGGCGACTTCGAAGCCAGCGTCGTGGCGGAGTAATCATGCGAACACAGCACAACACTCATCTGGTACCTCTTCTTCTGGTTGCGGTGGTCGCTCTTAGTGCAACCACCGCGGTTGGAGGAATCGTCACCCCCGAACTCGAGGGGGTCATCGATGCCTCCGCTCCCCAGACCGAGCTCTCGATTCTCATCGAGTTGGCCGATCGCCTCGATGTCGATTCGCTTTCGTTCCCGACTCGATCCGCGCGTCGGCATGGAGTCGCCGCAGCACTTCGGACGAGGGCGGCCACTGCCGAGGCTCCCGTTCGTCGTTATCTTGAACAACGGGGATCCACACAGGTGGTGTCGCTGTGGGCCGTCGGTGGCCTCACCGCCACCCTCAGGGCCGATGCCGTCCGTGATCTCGCTGCGCTCCCGAGTGTTTCCAGCGTCCGGCTCGACCGTGTCTTCGCTGCTCCCGAGCCGTCGCCCAAAGCTACGGGCGGGGGCGATTGGAATCTCGAAATGGTCGGAGCTCCGGATCTCTGGGAAAAGGGCATTCGGGGACAGGGAATCGTCGTCGCCGTGGTCGACTCCGGGGTCGATGTGGCCCATGAGGATCTCGGACCACGTTGGCGGGGAGGCACGAACGGGTGGTTCGATCCCCATGGAGAGCACTCGTCGCCATACGATGCTGACAGCCACGGCACTCAGGTGGCCGGCATCATCGTTGGTGGTGACGCCGCCGGAACCGCCATCGGTGTGGCGCCCGGGGCCCAGTGGATCGGCGGCAAGACGTTTGATGACAGTGGTTTTGCTTCTCTCGGAGCGACTCACGAGATCTTTCAGTGGCTGCTCGATCCTGACGGTGATCCCGCGACCGATGACGCCCCCCACGTGGTCAACAACTCCTGGGGATTCCGTGATCGTCCGGGCGAGTGCGTCGACGAGTTCGGTGATGATATTCAGGTTCTCCGCGCGGCTGGAATCGCGGTGGTTTTCTCGGCGGGCAATGCCGGGCCGCAGACCGCGACCAGCATGAGCCCGGCCAACAACCCAGGCGCCTTTGCGGTTGGAGGCTCCGACGACGAGGATGACGTGATGAACACCTCGGGGAGGGGACCGAGCGCGTGCGATGGAGGGGTCTTCCCCGCCCTGGTGGCGCCTGGTGACGGAGTTCGCACCGCCGACCTGACCCTCGGCGGGACCTTTCCCGACGCGACCACCGAGGTTCTCGGCACTTCTTTTGCGGCACCGCATGTCGCCGGCGCCATGGCCCTGCTGTTGAGCGCGCATTCGCAGGCGACCATCGAGCAACTCGAAACCGCGTTGCTGATGGGCGCAGAAGATCTTGGTCCGGACGGCCCCGACAACCATTCGGGCTGGGGACGTCTCGACATCGTCAAGGCCGAAGAGGCGCTGGCTGAAATGGTCGGCACCGCAATCGGAAACGCGACGGTCTACGAGAACGAGAACGCCTTCCTCTCGGCTATCGGTGGCCAGGATACGGTCTCCGAAGGATTCGAAAACAATGCGGTCTGGGGCGATGTCCGGTCTCCGGCGGTCGCGGTGAGCGTGACCAGCCAGGGGGTGACCTGGACATCCAACCACCCGGAAAACAACATCACAACCAACGGCGGTCCGGCCCGCTCCGGCGACTGGGGTTTCTACTCGAATCCCCACGGTGATCAGACGCTCACCGGACTCAACGATTTCATCACGGACGGTTTCGTGGGTGCGGGTTCGACAAATCTGAACGCGATCGGCGGATGGTTCATCAGCACCTCGGGTGGGCAGATCTCGGTCATCCTCGATGGCGACGAAGGCAATCCGATTTCGCTCGGATCGGTGGGGAACCTGGCACACGTGTTCTATGGCGTCGTCGTTGACGGGACCTTCAGCTCGTTCGAGTTCCGCGAGACCGAGGGAACGGTCGAAGATCCCAAGCTGATCTTTGTCGATGACATCACCATCGGTGTCGAGGGCGGTAGCATCAACCATCCACCCGTAGGAGTCATTCTTCAGCCTGTCTCCGATCTCTCCGTCGCTGTCGGAGAGCCCGTTTTCTTCGACGGCACCGCCGCCGATCCCGACGGGGATGCGGTCACGGTGCTCTGGAACTTCGGTGACGGCACCACCTCGACCGCCCTCACACCGGGCGACCGGTCCTACGCGGCGGCCGGCAGCTATGTGGTGAATTTCACCGCCACCGACGCGCTGGGTCTTTCGGATCCGACCCCGGACAGCCGATCGGTGACAGTGACCAGCCCTCCGGCCATGCCGACAACCGGCGTGGTCGCGGGGGTTGCGAATTTCCCCGGCGCCCAGGGCAGTGACTGGCACACCGATCTGTTCCTCCACAACGCCGCATCGGGCCCGATTTCGCTGGAACTCAGCTTCGCTCCGGCGAACGGCGTCCCCGGTGTGCCGGAAAATCTAATCGTCGAGCCGGATCAGACTCTGCCGCTCGATGACGTCGTCCAAACCGTGTTCGGCGTGACCGGCAGTGGTGCGATCCAGTGGACCGTGGTCTCCGGAGATCCCACCGGGTTGCTGGCGTCGGCCAACACCTACAACAGGGTGGACCCGACCCGTCGATACGGGCAGCAGGTCCCGGGTGTCCGTTGGTCCGAGGCCCCACTGTCCGGGACGTCCATCTGGGTGCCGGCTCTGGCCGGCCGTTACAGGACCAACCTGGGCTTCGCGACGGATGAGACATGTACCCGCGTCGCGATTCGGGGCTATGACAAATCGGGTCTCCAGGTCGCCCAACGGATCCTCGATGTACAGCCCCTTTCCTGGGTCCAACTCAACGGGATCTTCCGCAACGTCTTCCCCGGCCTGATCACCGATCCCGATCTGGTGCCCTTGGCCGACAGCGTCCACCGTTTCGAGGTGGTCGGAGAGAACGGACGCGTGGTGACCTACACGAGCATCATCGACAACCAGACAAGCGATGGCAGTTATATGCTCGGCCAGTTGCCCGCAGACTCGCTGCAGTTCTCGTGGCTGCCCGGCGTCGCGAAGATCAGTGGCGCCAACAACAGCGTGTGGCGCAGCGATGTCATCCTGATGCACGTGGGCGGTGCGGCCGACTCAACGAACTTCGGCTTTTTCGGCCCGGGCGCCAACCCATCCGGATCCATCGACACCCAGAGCGTCGCTCTTGGGGCGGACGAGAGCGCCGTCGAGGAAGATATCCTCGGGAGTCTCTTTGGTTATCAGCCGCCCGCTTCCGGCAGCTTGCTGACGGTGTCGCCCCTCGCATCCGGCGGCCTCGCGTGGATGCGCACCTACACGGTCGAACCGGTGACCGGCGGCGATTCTCAGACTTATGGCCAGGCGATCGGTCCCCGTAGTCAGGACTCGATGATCACCGCAGCCATCGAGGGTCGGATCTATGGCTTCAGCCACGATGCCGACAGCCGAAGCAATCTGATTCTCCAGAACACCCGATCGGTTGACGGCGAATACCTGCCCACGACGGCGCGCGTCGAGGTGTTGAATTCCGCAGGCCAATCTCTCCACACGCAGGAATACGCGCTCGAACCGGGCGAGTACCGGCAACTCAACCGATTCCTCAACGACTACGGAATATCGCAACTCGAGGCAGGGGCCCTGGTTGTCACCATTCTCGATCAGGCCGGCCCCGGAGAGACCGGCGGCGTGGACGCCATGGTTTCCGAAGTGAACGGCAACATCCTTGACGGAACCAATGATGGTCGGCTGATCCGCGCCCAAGGTCCGGCACTGCGCTGAGGCTTGAGGGGAGGGACTCCATGGGAGGAACATCCAGGATTTCAGGTTCGCGGTGGGGAGTCGTTCTGGCGGCAACCCTTGCGATCGCTGGCCTGGCCTCCGCCCAAACTCCCTTTGCCGAAGACGACGTCTTTACGGTCCCGTCGGGTGAGTTGCTGGAGATCGAGGCGCCGGGGGTGATGGACAACGACCACGATGGCAACGGCGAACCGCCGCCGCCACCAACGGCTGTGGCGACTCGGGTGGCCAATGTGGGCAACGGCGTGCTTCTCTTCAACGGCAATGGTTCTTTCCAATACACCTCGGATACCGGCTTTGTCGGGGACGACACTTTCACCTACTACTTCATCGACGGTATGGCCACGAGTAACACGGCGACGGTGACCATCACCGTGAACGGGTGCGATCCGGGGGCCGTTCCGACGCAATGGGCGTGTTGGGTCGAACAGGCCTATCTCGCCAAAGCGACGGAACTCGGATTGAGCGCCATTGTCGAAAGCTTCGAAAACGGCGCTACCTGGGCGGCGGCGCGCGCACCGGCAACCGTGCCGCAGATTACAAGCCAGGGCATCAACTGGGAATCCAACTTTGCTCTCAACGACATCTCGACCGGGTCCGGACCGGCGCGCACCGGTCTCTGGGGCTTCTACTCCAAGCCCCATGGCGACCAGTCGGGAGCACTCAATGACCGAATCTACGACGGTTTCACCGGGACCGTGTCGAATCCGAACTCGCTGCTCGGTGTCGGTGGGTGGATCGTCTCCGGCCAGATCGGCGCCCGGATCGATGTGATCGTCAGCCATGACGGGGGAACAACGACCACGGCCGCATTCCCCGATCACAGCCTGGGTTTCGATCACAAGTTCTTCGGTTTCATCGACACCGCAGGATTCACCTCCTTCGAGGTGGTGGAGACCGACGGCACCGTCAACCAGCCCCATTTGATCTTCAGCGACGACTTTTCCCTCTTGGTCTCGGGAACCGACACGACCCCCCCGCGGGTTGTCGAAATCGGGTCCTTGGAGGCCACCCCTGACGGCGTCGTCACCGAGGGCGAGATCATCAATGTCGCGATCACCGAACTCATGGTCCGGTTCAGTGAACCGGTCTGGGATCCACCGGGCGACACCGACCCTGACGACGCCACCAACCCCGCGAACTACGTGCTCTTCGACGACGGCGGGGACGGCTTCGACACCGTTGATTGCGCCGGCGGCGTGGCGCCGGGTGACAACGCCATCACCGTCGAGGTCTTGAGCTATACGAGCGGTGATCCCTCCGAGACGGTCCTCACGGTCAATGGCGGCTTTGCCCTTGCCGGAGGTTCCTACCGGTTGCTGGTCTGTGGCACCACCTCCATCATCGACTGGGCCGGCAACATCCTGGACGGCGATGGCAACGGCGTCGGCGGTGACGACTTCGCTCGAAACTTCGAGGTCGCCCAGGGCCCGGTCCCGGTCATCTCCATCGATGATATCGCCGTGGTCGAGGGCGATGTCGGTACGACCGACGCCACCTTCACCATCACCCTCTCGACGACCAGCGACTCTCAGGTGACGGTGACATACGCGACTTCCGCCGGGACTGCCACCTCCGGTGTCGACTACCTGCCGGCGAGCGGTACCGTCGTTTTTTCGCCGCAAACTCTCAGCCGGACGGTCAATGTCCTTGTGGTCGGTGATCTCGAGCCCGAGATGGACGAATCCTACACAGTCGAATTGACGACGCCGGTCAACGCCACGATCGGTGATTCCAGCGGCTCCGGCACCATCATCGACGACGATGCTTGGACCTGGTTCGTAGCCACCGACGGCAACGACATCAACGACTGCCTGACCACGACCACCGCATGTCTCACCATCACAGAGGCGATGTCCAGAACCGCCGCCGGTGATCAGATCAACGTCGCTCGAGGCACCTACAGCGAAAACCTCATCCTTGGGATCGACCTCAGCCTGATGGGTGAGCTGCCCATGGGCACGGTGATCGACGGAACCAACGGCGGGGCGGTGGTGAGCATCGGACCGACCGCCACCGTGGCGATACGGGGTTTCGAAATCACCGGTGGTGAATTCGGCGGGATCAGCAACGAAGGTGACGTGACTGTCGAGGACTGTTGGGTTCACCACAACGGTGGGGCGATTCTCGCCACAACTTTCGGCGGTTTCGTCAATCATGGGACGGCGCTGCTCGACCGAGTCGCCATCGCCGACAATCGAGGCAACACCGCTGGCGGTGTCTCCAACCTGGGCCAAATGGAAATCCGCAACTCGACCGTTTCCCGCAACTTCGGCGGTGGTGGGCGGGCCGTGGAGAATCTTCCGGGTGGAACTCTTGATCTCGTGTACTCGACGGTCGCGAACACCCTCAACCTCGGGATCAGCGTTGGTGACCCGGGCTCGACTTCAATGCGCGGCACCATTGTCGCCGACCACGGAGGCGCCAACTGCGACGGTGCCGTGGTCAGCCTTGGTCACAATCTCGAGAGTGAAGACTCCTGCGGGCTCCAGCCCGCGGCCGGCGATCTGATTGCCACCAACCCGGTTCTGGGGACGCTTGCCCACAACGGCGGTTCCTCGCCGACCCACGCAATCAGGGTTGGGAGCTCGGCCCTGGATGCAGGAGAGGCGGCCGGGATGCCACTCGCCGACCAGCGTGGTGTGAGCCGGCCCCAGGACGGCGATCTCAGCGGTGCAGCGGCGGCCGATATCGGAGCCTTCGAGGCCCTACCGGGAGCCATATTCGACGACGGTTTCGAGAGCGGCGACACCTCGGCCTGGAACTGAATTTGAAAACAAGGATCACCACGAACGTGCTTAATTCAATTTTGAGACGAGGGCTTAATCTCATGCCTTCAGTGCGGACTGGGCTGCTGTGGGTAGCCCTTGCAGGTGTCGCTTTGCCGGCAGCGGCACAGACACCGGTGGCCGTGGATGACGTCTTTACCGTTGCTTCCGGTCAACTGCTGCAGGTCGAGGCGCCGGGAGTGCTGGACAACGACCACGACGGCAACGGGGAACCGCCTCCGTCTCCTACGGCGGTGGCACGCCTGTCCCCCGGCCCCGGTGTCAGTTCTGGCACGCTCGTTCTCAACGGCGACGGCTCCTTCGACTACACACCCGGTGATGGCTTTGTTGGAACCGACACATTTACGTATTACTTCGTGGATGGCCCGGCGACGAGCAACACCGCTACCGTGACGATCTCCGTGGACGGCTGCGAACCGGGCCTCGCGCCGACTCAGTGGGTGTGCTGGGTCGAGCAGGCATACCTTGCCAAGGCCACCGAACTCGGCCTGAGCAGCTTCGCAGAGAGCTTCGAAGCAGACGCGGAATGGGGCGTGGCCCGTACACCGACAACCGTGCCCAGCGTCACCAGTCAAACCGTTACCTGGGCGTCCAATTTCGCGTTCAACAACGTCTCCACCGGCGAAGGCCCGGCCCGAGGCGGCGTCTGGGGTTTCTACTCGTTTCCTCACGGAGATCAATCGGGCGCGCTGACCGATCCGGTCCGTGACGGTTTCACCGGGACCGCATCGAGCCCGGATTCACTGCTCGGCGTCGGCGGCTGGATCATGGCCAGTCAGATCGGCTCTCGGTTGGGTTTCATCGTTTCCCATGACGGCGGGGCGACTACGAATGTGGCGTTCCCGGATCCGAGTCTGACCGGCACCCATCAGTTCTTCGGTTTCATTGACACCGCCGGATTTTCCTCGTTCGAGATCATGGAAACCGACGGAACAGTCAACCAGCCGTACTTTATCTTTGGTGACGATTTCTCATTTCTCACGGCCGGGGCCGATACAACAGCTCCACAGGTTCTTGCGATCGGCACCGTGGAGGATACCGGCGACGGGGTCCTTTCGGAGGGCGAGGCGGCGTCGGTAGCCATCACCGAGTTGATGGTCGACTTTGACGAAACTGTTCAGGATCTTCCCGGCGACACCGATCCGGACGACGTCAGCAGCCCCGCAAACTACCTTCTCTTCGATGACGGTGGTGACGGTTTCGACACCGTCAATTGCGCCGGTGGTGTGGCCGCCGGTGACAATCCCGTCACCGTCGCGGTCCTGAGCTATATCAGCGGCAATCCAGCCCGAACCCGGTTGGAGGTCAATGGAGGTTTCTCGCTGCCTGCCGCCTCCTACCGGTTGCTGGTATGCGGCACGACATCCATCGTCGATTGGGCGGGCAATGTTCTCGACGGCAACG
>CBESWV010000056.1:0-17749 GCA_965533305.1 uncultured bacterium
AGAGCGGCATCGAGTCCGACGGGTTTGACGGTGAGACCGTCGTACATTTCCGCCGGTGCGCCATAGGCGGCGCGGCGGTGATTGGCGATGACCCGTAACATGGCATCGCGGTTGTCGGCAAAGCCCTCGAAGGGACCGAGCTCGGAGGCCATCTCGGCCGAGGTGGTGTAGGCCTCGCCGGTCATGATGGCGGTGATGGCGCCGCAGATGGCGCGGCCGTTGTCGGAGTCGTATGGGATGCCGAGTCGCATGAGCAGCGAGCCGATGTTGGCGAAACCGAGACCGAGGGTGCGGTAGCGATAGCTGAGCTCGGCGATGCGGCTCGATGGGAACGAGGCCATGAGCACCGAGATCTCGAGCACCATGGTCCACAGCCGGACGGTGTGGCGAAAACTCTCGATGTCGAAGGTGCCATCGTCGCCGAGGAACTTGACCAGGTTGATGGAAGCCAGGTTGCAGGCGGTGTCGTCAAGGAACATGTATTCGGAGCACGGGTTCGATGCATTGATCCGGCCCGAGTTCGGGCAGGTATGCCACTCGTTGATGGTGTCGTCGTACTGAAGACCGGGGTCGGCGCATTCCCAGGCGGCCATGGTCACGTCATCCCAGAGTTTTGCCGACGGGACGGTTCTGGCGGTCTCACCGTCGGTGCGCTGGATCAGCGCCCAATCGCCTCCGGATTCCAAGGTCTCGAAGAAGGCGTTGGGAACCCGCACGCTGTTGTTGGCGTTCTGGCCCGAGACGGTGAAATATGCGGCAGAGTCCCAGTCGGTGTCGTACTCCTCGACGGGGTACTCCCGGATGCCCTGAGCGGCCAGCTGGAGCACGCGCTGGATCGAGCCATCCGGCACCCCGCGCCGGCGCGCCGTGCGGATCTCTCGGGCCAAGCGATGATTTTCCTTCGGGTCGATGTCGGGCTTGCCGTCTTCGCCGAAGCAGGTGTTGAGGATCGTCGTCAGGCGGCGCTGGTTGGTACGTGAACCGGCCACCAATGCGGCGACCTTGCGTTCCTCCACCGCCTTCCACGAGATGAACTCCTCGATGTCGGGGTGGTCCAGATCGAGGCAGACCATCTTGGCCGCGCGGCGGGTGGTGCCGCCCGATTTGATGGCACCGGCAGCACGATCGCCGATCTTGAGAAACGACATGAGACCGGAGGACTTTCCGCCTCCTGAGAGCGGCTCGCCTTCGCCCCTGAGCTGGGAGAAATTGCTCCCGGTGCCAGAGCCGTATTTGAAAAGACGGGCTTCGCGGACCCAGAGGTCCATGATCCCGCCCTCGTTGACGAGATCATCGGATACGGACTGGATAAAGCACGCGTGCGGCTGCGGGTGTTCGTAGGCGCTGGCCGATTCCTTGAGCTCACCGGTTTCGGGATCGCAGAAGCGGTGACCCTGGGGCGGGCCGGTGATGCCGTAGGCCCAGTGCAGACCGGTGTTGAACCACTGCGGTGAGTTGGGCGCCGTCATCTGGTTGGCGAGCATGAAACTGAGCTCGTCTTCGAAGGCCTGGGCGTCCTCCTCGCCGTCGAAATAGCCGTGCTTGCGCCCCCAGTGGGTCCAGCATCCCGCGAGTCTGTGGAAGACCTGGCGTGCGCTGCGCTCGGGTCCTGTGATCGGGTTGCCCTTTTCATCGAAGATCGGGTTGCCGTCAGCATCGAGCTGTGGAACGCCGGCCTTCCGGAAGTACTTTTGGACCAGGACATCGACCGCGACCTGAGACCAATTCTCGGGTACTTGAACGTTATCCATCTCAAATACGAGACTGCCGTCGGTGTTGCGTATTTCAGTCGATCGCTTGACAAACTGAATGTCGGCGTATGGATCGGCTCCCGCGTTGGTGAATCGACGCTCTACCTTCATCTGGCCCCCTCGACCTCCCGTACTTTTTGCGACTCCGAGCGAAAAAACTCCCCCCGACGTATACCATCAACGTCCCACTGATCGGGGTAAATTTTGCGGACTTGCACCACTATATATTGGGCTTTTGTTGATTGTCAACAACTAGATGTAGGGGTTTTTGACTTTTTCTAAGTCCTTGAAAAAAACCGGTTTCTGAACCGATTCAGAGACCTTGAGTGATGGGCTACCCTTTCTCATAAAGCACCGGCAATCGGAGAAGCGCCGTGCAAAGCTGTCAATTTATTGAACGGCGAATGGGACCACGTCTCGGGTGAGGTTTTTTGCACCGTTCAGACCTGGTCAGCGTCAATAACGATTGCTGATATGAGGAATCAAGTAGTCCGAAAATGCGGTTTCGAGATCGTATCGAGGGTCGAGGTCCCAGTCGCTCCGTGCCGCGCTGTCGTCGACTCCTGCCGGCCAACTGTCAACGATAGCCTGGCGTTTGAGATCCGGTTCGAAACTGATCTGGGCATCGGGAAAACCGCGCTGGACGAGTTCGGCGATCTCACCCGCTGACGGATTGAAGGCCGAGATGTTGTAGACCGATCTGGTCAGGCTGGAACGGTCGGCGTGAGCGAGACGAAGCAGGGCGTCCACCGCATCGGGCATGGCCATGAACGGAATGCGGGTGTCGGGCCGGACAAAGCAGGCATAGTGTTTGCCCTGCGCGGCGGCGTGGATCATCTCCGGTGCATAGTCCGAGGTGCCGCCGGAGGGAACGGTGAAGGCGGAGATGAGGCCCGGAAAGCGGATTGATCGGAAGTCGACTTTTCCCGAAAGGGTTTCCGCGGCCAGCTGTTTGTAGTGCGCGGCGTAGTAGTTGCCGAGGTGTTCGCAGTAGAGCTTGTTGCAGCCGTACATGGTCGTCGGCTGGTTCCACTCATACTCCTGCAGGTGATCCTCGGCGTTCTTGGTCTCGAGATCCGGAAGGCCGTAGGCGGCGATGGAGCTCGGGTAGAGAAAGACAACCGGGCGGCCGTGACTCTCACCCTGGGATTGGGCGAAATCGAGGAGCTTGAGGGTGCCCTCGACGTTGACCTGGTGACCGGCAAGAGGGGTGAACTCGGCGCGGGTCGAAAGCAGCGCCGCCAGGTGGTAGATGGTTCTGACTTCGAATTCGGCGAGGATACGTTCCAGGAGATGGATTTCCAGGATCGAGCCGAGATACTCGCGATCGACCAGCTCGCGATGTTCCCGCGGCAGGGGCTGCAGATCGATGGTGACGATCGATATGTCCTCGTTGGCGGCGAGGTTCTCGATGAGGCCGTGGCCGATCTCGCCGCTCGCACCGGTGATGAGGATGACTGGTTTGCGCATGGGCCCTCCGGTTTGGTCGATTGCCATGGAGATTCTACGTGGGTTGCGTGGGATGTCCATGCACCGAGCGCATTACGGTAACCAGTGCGACATCGCCACGGTTCTTGGTTTCCTCAATTCCGGCCTTCTGGGTCGCCGCTGGCGACCCAGCATTGGAACGGACGGGAACGGGAACGGACACGGTAACAGGCACGGGTACGGGACTGGGGAAGGGCGCGGTTCCAACCAGTGACGAAGCAGCGACATCAAACATCACGAACGCGAACCGAAGCATCTGCGTTTACGTAGATATTCTCGGGGGAGGGAATCGCCATGGGCAAGCTGTTGCGGTTGTTGATAGTTTTGATTGTTGTGGGTGCCGCGAGTGGCGCCATCTACGCCTTTGTCGGGACGGGTGGCGGCGAAGAAAACGGTTTCACCCTGATCGAGGCGGAGCTCGGCGACATCACCGAGAAGGCGCTCGCGGTCGGCCAAATCGAACCGCGCGAACGATTCCAGGTCAAATCAAAAATTTCGGGCATCGTGGCCCGATGCTATGTCGAAGTCGGCGATGTGGTTCGCGCCGGCGATCCGCTCTTCGAAATCGCCCCCGATCCAACCCCGCAGGAGTTGCTCAACGTCGACCACAGAGTCCGGTCGGCCGATGCCAGCTTTGACAAGGCGCGTGCGGACTATGACCGCGGCATCGAGCTCCACGAAGAGGGGCTTCTGTCGAAGGGTGATCTCGACGCCATCAAGGAAAGCTACAAGCTTGCCCAGGTCTCGGTGGAGCAGGCCCGCGACAACCGCGAGCTGACCCGCATGGGGGTCGTCTCCGGGAGTGTGACCGATGTCGAACGGATCATCCGTTCGACGGCGAGCGGGACCGTGCTCAGCCGAGCCGTGGATGTGGGCGATCCGGTGGTCCCCCTGACCTCCTATCAGCCGGGAACCGAACTCGCGAGCATCGCCGACATGAGTGATCTCATTTTTGAGGGCACGGTGGACGAGATCGATGTTGGTAAGATCGCCGCCGGTCTGACCTGCCGCATCAAGGTCGGTGCCCTGCCCGACGAGATCGTGACGGGTCATCTGGCCCGCATTGCTCCGCAGGCTCAGCGCAGCGAAGGCGCGACGCTCTTCGATGTCGAGATCGAGCTCGATCCCAATCAGGATGTGACGCTGCGCGCTGGGTACTCGGCCAACGCCGATGTGGTGATCCGGGAAAAGACCGAGATCGTGCTCATCCCCGAGCGCCTGGTCCTCTTCTCGGACGACGGCAGCGAGACCTTTGTCGAGATTCCAGGCGTCGGTCCAGAGGCCGAGCCCGAAAAGGTGTCCGTGGAACTCGGTCTGTCGGATGGTCTCAAAGTCGAGGTCGTCGAGGGGCTTTCGGTCGGCGACCAGATCGTCCAGCGGCCGCCCAAAGAAATCAGCTGATGAATTCTGAATTCTCAATTCTCAATTTTGAATTCTTGCGCATGTTCCCGCGGCCCGTTGAGGCGGGGCGGTGGGCGAATTCAAAATTCAAAATTCAAGATTCAAAACTCGGTCGGGTGTGCCGGTGACCTCCTTCGGATCCTTTCTCCGTCAGCTCGTGCGCGACATCTGGTCGCAGAAGCTGAGGACGTTTCTCACGGTCTTCGGGATCATCTGGGGAACTGTGGCCGTGGCTCTGCTCCTCGCGGTGGGTGAAGGCGTTCACCGACGACAGATCAAGAGCTTTGCCGGTCTCGGCGACCGTATCGTCATCGCCTGGCCTTCGCGGACCTCGCTGCCCTTCGAGGGCCTCGGCAAGGGGCGCCGGATCCGGGTCGACGAGTCCGACATCGAGTTCCTCAAGAGTCGGGTCGACGGCCTCGACGGAATCTCGAGTGAGTACAGTCAGAACCTCCGCGCGAGCTTCGGCGACCGGACGCGTCTGGTCGATGTCTCGGGCGTGTCGCCCATCTTCGGCGAGATCCGCAACTTGGTTCCGACAGAAGGCGGCCGTTTCATCAACCCGACGGATATGGAACAACGACGAAGAGTGGTATTCATCGGCAACGAACTCGCCGAGGACCTTTTCGGCGAGATCGACCCAGTGGGAGAGAAAGTGATCCTGCACGGGTCTCCCTTCCTGGTCATCGGTGTCCTCCAGCCCAAGGAGCAGGACTCGTCGTACAGGGGCCGCGACCACTCGAACATGACCATCCCGTCAACCACCTTCATGGCGCTGACCGGTCAGCGATATGTTGATCTCTTTATCTACAAGGCCGAGACGCCCGATGAGAACCAGGCGCTGACCGACCGGGTCTACGCTGCCCTCGGGGAACGCAAGCGATTTGATCCCGCCGACCGGCAAGCACTGTCGATCTGGGACACCACCGATATGTTCGTCTTCTTCGACAATTTCATGCTCGCCTTCAAGCTCTTCATGGGTTTCATGGGGATTCTCACCCTGACCGTTGGTGGCATCGGTGTGTCGAACATCATGAATGTCGTCGTCGAGGAAAGGAGCCGCGAGATCGGGATCAAGATGGCCCTCGGCGCCAAGAGTCGGACCGTGCTCGGTCAGTTCCTCCTCGAGACCTTCGTCTTGACCGCTGTAGGCGGGATCCTCGGGCTCGCTCTCACGTGGGGGTTCTGCGCCGTGGTCGCTGGATCTCCGGCCGAGGACGCTATCGGTACGCCGGTCTTGTCGCCGCAGATTGCACTGCTCACCGCGGCCGTGCTCGGGCTGGTGGGATTCCTCGCCGGCTATTTCCCGGCCCGCGACGCGTCGAGGCTCGACCCCGTCGTCGCGATGAAACTGTGATGAGAGAACTCATGAGAATCCAAATGAGCTGTCATTCTGAGCGAGCGAAGCGAGTCGAAGAATCCCCCGAAGTTCGGAGCGACACCGATAGATCAGCAACGTTCGTGCCTTCAGGGGACCCTTCGACTCGGTCGTCGGACTCCCTCGCTCAGGGTGACATGCAGGAACAACATTATGGGTAGAGATTTTTCGGTCATTGCGACCCTGTTTTTCAAAGCGTCCTCGCTGCAGAAGAAGCGCGCGATTCTGACCGTGGCGGCGATCGCCTGGGGCACAGTGGCGATCTTGATGTTGCTCGCGTTCGGAGAAGGGCTCAAGAATCAGATGGTCAAGGCCCGACGCGGAATGGGCGAGAACATCGCCGTCTGGTGGTCGGGGGAAACGTCGAAGGTGTGGCTGGGTCTTCCCGAAGGGCGGCCGATCCGTGCCCGACTCGATGACCTCGACTATCTCCGGGCCAAGATGCCGTCCTCCACCGGAGTCGTCGGTGAGATGACTTCGTGGCAGACCACCTTGACCTGGGGAACAAGCACCATCACCGGTCGGGTGACCGGGGCAAACTGGCAGTACGGCGAAATGCGCCACCACTTCCCCCAGACCGGCGGCCGGTTCTTCAACGCCAATGACGAACGCGACAAAAAGAGGGTGATTTTTCTCGGAAACCAACTCGCCGAAGACATCTTCGGTCAAGCGGACCCGGTGGGCGAGATCCTCCAGGTCGCAAGCGTGCCCTACCTGGTCATCGGGGTGCTCAACCCCAAGCTCCAGATGGGGACCTACAAGGGACCCGACGAGAGGGGTGCGGTCATCCCCATCACGACCTTCTCCGCCCAGTGGGGCCGGCATTGGATGCACAATGTGGTGTTCAAGGTCGGGGCGGCGGAGGACATGCCGCGTGCCCGTGAGGAGTTCGCCCAGGCACTGTCGGCCAAGTACCGTTTTGACCCCACCGACGAGCAGGTCACGGGTCTTTGGGACACCGCTGAGGGCGGCAAGACCCTGGCCGCCGAGATGCGCAGATTCCAGTTGTTCCTGGGCGTGATCGGCGCCCTGACCCTGCTGGTCGGCGGCATCGGGGTCGCCAATATCATGTATGCCGTGGTCAAGGAGAAGACTCGCGAAATCGGAGTCCAGATGGCCATCGGCGCTCATCGAAGCTGGATCACCGGCCCCTTCGTTCTGCAAGGGATGACCTACACCCTGCTCGGGGGGGCCTTTGGTCTGGTGGTCGCCATTGTGATGGTCCTATTGCTGCAGATGGTCCCGGTGGAGGGCAACGAGGCCCTCGAGTTCCTCGGCAAACCGACCCTGAGCGTCGAGATCGCGGTGGCGACGGCGGCACTTCTGGGCTTCATCGGGATTCTGGCGGGCTATTTCCCGGCGCGGCGAGCGGCGAGCGTCGATCCGGCGGAGACGTTGCGGTATGAGTAATCGGGATCGGGATCGGGATCGGATTCGGAAACGGACACGGATACGGCCACGGGCACGGGCACGGGCACGGAAACGGGGCAACGCATGAACTGGCCATTGAAAAAAAAGAACAACGGCGACGGGCTCTCCAACGGCCACATCATCGAGATGGTGGGGATCACGAAGACCTACGACACCGGGAAGATCAAGGTCGAGGCCCTCAAGGGGATCGAACTCGTGGTCGATCCGGGTGAGTTCGTCGCGGTGGTCGGACCGTCAGGATCGGGGAAGTCGACCTTGCTCAACCTCATCGGGTGTCTCGATACGCCCACCGGCGGCAGCTACATGATCGGTGGCGAGGCCGTGGCGGGGCTCGACCGCGATGCGTTGGCGGATGTGCGCAACCGTCGGGTCGGGTTTGTTTTTCAGAACTTCAACCTCCTGCCGCAGTTGACCGCGCTCGAGAACGTCGAACTGCCGATGCTCTTTGGAGGCATCGGTCGCCGTGAACGCCGGTGCCGGGCCATGGAGCACCTCGAGCGGGTGGGACTCGGCGATCGGGTCGAGCACCGGCCAACCGAGCTCTCAGGTGGACAGATGCAGCGGGTCGCCATCGCGCGTGCGCTGGCAATGGAACCCGATATTGTCCTCGCCGACGAACCCACCGGCAATCTCGACACCGGCTCGGGGTCCGATGTCATGAGTCTGATGTCAGAGCTGTGGGGGCAGGGAAGAACTCTCGTTGTCGTCACTCATGATCAGACTCTCGCCAAAAGAGCCGGCCGCGTTGTCGAGATCCGCGACGGTCTCGTCGTCAACGACGAGCAGGCGGTGGCGTAGGCTCATTTCATTCCGAACTTGGCAAACAGCTCCGCTAGCTGCGCCGCATCGAGTCCCTCCCACGCCTCACCGCTGGCGAGACACAGCAGCACCATCTTCGATGCCTTGTCGAGGACGTGGATCCGGTCCAGGGCGGTCGATGGGTCGGGTGCGTGGGCGATGCAACCGTGATAGCGCCACAGGATGGTATCGGCGCCGTTTCGCACCGCCCTTGCCGTGGCGGCGCCGAGCTCGTTGGATCCCGGAAGGAGATAGGGCACGAGGGTGGCGCCCCGGGGCGCGAAGATCTTGGCTTCGGGGTGGGTCATCCAAAGCAAACGGTTGAGCTCGTCGGGATCTGCGCACCGCCTGAGATGACTGATGGTCGCGAGGTGGGTCGGATGGGTGTGGAGAATCGCGCGGCTGTCGGACCCCTGCTGACGCAGGATCGCGTGGATCTCGAGGTGGCTCGGGAGTTCGGAAGTCGGGTTGAGGCCACGTGCGCTGAAGACCAGGCTGTTCCAGCTGATCCGATCACCACTGTTCGAGACCTCGACGAGACAGACGTTGTCTTCCGGCGAGTATCCGAAGTCGCGGAATCGTGATCCCGTAGCGGTGACGAGAAACCTGCGGCCGGCGATGGCCGGAAGCGGCATTGGAAGATCCTGCCCGGTCCGGCCTCTCGACAGAGGGACTTTGATCAACGAGGTGACATCGGCGGAGATGTTTCCGGCGCTCGCCTCTGCCCATCCGAGGTCCCAGAGATGACCGGCGACATCGGCGAACTCGCGGAGTATCGGTTCGAGTGGTTTGGGAATCGTCCCCGGCATTAGACGATCATCGCACGAGTCTGGGCACGGAGTCATCATTGTGACTCGATCCCTTCGAGTTCTGATGCTCTCGATGTCTCGCGATCGACCGCGGTGTGTTTCCAGGTGCGGCCAGGGTCATCACAAGTCGATGATCGATTGAACGAGCGGGAGCCGGGTTTCAAGCACCGTCGTGATCTGATGACCCAGGAGATTGTTGGGCACACCGGATGCACCCTTGCGGTGCTCTGTGACGGGTCCTGCGCGAGCTACAATCAACCCATGACCAACCAAGCAGATCTCACGGGCGGGTGTCTCTGTGGTGCGGTGCGCTTCGAAGTCGTGGCTCCGACCAAGTGGTGCTCCCACTGCCACTGCAGCTTGTGCCGCCGGTCGCACGGCGCCGCCTTCGTGACCTGGTTCGGGGTGGCAAACGAACAGTTTCGATTCACCAGCGGTGGGGATGAGGTGGGTTGGTACTCATCGACCCCGGAGGCGCGGCGTGGTTTCTGCCGCACCTGCGGCAGCACCCTCTTCTTCACCAGCGAGCGCTGGCCCGGCGAGACCCACATCGCGCTCGCCCACATGGACGGCCCCATCGATCGTGAACCCAAGGCCCACGTCTTTTACGACACCCACGTCGGCTGGGTCGAACTCGATGATGATCTGAGAAAGCTCGGCGGTCCTTCAGGCACCGACCCGATCGACTGAACGAGTCTTGGGAGAACGCGGGCCGGGTGCCTGGCTCCGAAGATTCGTCCGACGAATCTTTGCGTGCCTGGCATCCCCTCCCATCGCGCTGCCGGAGACTACTCGACGATCTCCTCCGCGAACTCCTGTCGCGAGCGTGAATCGTGGCCGCGAACAGCCGTGGCGAGACGATCCATATAGGAGTAGATCACCGGAACCAGGTAGAGGGTGAGCAGGGTCGAGGTGATCATCCCGCCAATGGTGGCCACCGCCATGGGTGCACGTGCCTCGCCGCCCTCACCGAGGGCCAGGGCCACCGGCAGCACACCGAAAATCATCGAGACCGCGGTCATCAGGATGGGCCGCAATCTGATCGGGCAGGCCAACAGAAGGGCGGCCTCTCGATCGAGACCGGTCTCCTGCTTCTGGATCGTCAGATCGACGAGCAGAATCGAGTTCTTGGTCACCAGACCGAAGAGAAGGATGATGCCGATGACCGACATGATGTTGATGGTGTTGCCGGTGATCAGAAGGGCGAGGAGCGCGCCGACCAAGGCCGGCGGCAGCGCGAACATGATGGTGAAGGGGTGGATGAGCGAGTCGAACTGACTCGCGAGCAGCATGTAGACGATGAGGACCGCGAGGCCGAGGGCGAAGAAGAGCGAGCCCATGCTCTCGGCCATCTCCTCCGCTTGACCGGTGGCCTTGGCGTGGTAGCCCTCCGGGAGTTCCTCGGAGAGTACTTCCTCGACCCGTTCGAGCGCCCGGTTCAGAGGGATGTTCTCGAGGTTGCCGGTGAGCAGCAGAGAACGTTCGCGATCGGTGCGGTTGATGTTGATGGGGCCGACCCCGTGGCTGATCTCCACCACCGAGTCGAGGCGGATCATCTCGCCTGAACGGGTCCGAACCTGGAGCGCGCCGATGTCCTCGGGGGAGAGGATCTGGTCGGGTCGGATCTTGATTCTGACGTCGTAGCGTTTGCCCTGGGTGGTGTAGGCCCCCACCTCTCGACCGGCGACGAGCGAGTAGACCGTCTCGTAGATCGTCGCCGCGTCGAGCCCGAGATCGTGTGCGCGATCGCGATCGACCCGAACGAAGAGCTGGGGCTGTTCGAGATCGAGGTTGTGGTCGAGATCGACAAAGCCGGGCTCGATTGACAGTCGGTCGATGACAGCGGTGCCAACGCGTCCAAGCTCTGCCAGATCGGGACCGCGGAGCGAGTAGGCGAGGGCCTTCTCGCCACCCTCTGACGAGACAGCGTAGAAGCTGAATTCGGTAACGAAAGCCTGGATGCCCTCGACCTTGGCGAACTCGCGGCGGAGGCGTCGGACGACCTCGTTCTGGGTCGCCTCACGTTCGTGCGGCTTCGCCATTTTGAGGAAGAGAATGCCAGTGTTGATCTGTCCCCGACCTTCGAAGTTCATGGCCATGAAGCCTGAGAGGACCTCGGGTTGCTCCAGCGTGATGCGCTCGAGCTTCATCATCAGCCGTTCCATGGCCTCGAGCGAGGTGCCCACCGGGGCCTTGGTGGTGATCATGAATGACGACATGTCCTCGGGTGGGGCGAATTCGGCGCCGATGAAGGGTACGAGGAGGAAGCTCGATGCGAGCACGACGATCGCTGTCACGAGGGTGATGATCTTGTGGCGTAGCACCCAGCCGAGTGACCGTGAGTAGCTGCGCTCGAGGCCCTTGAAAGCGTTCTCGAGCGCGACGTAGAGCTTGCCGTGCTTGGGTTTCACCGTGAGGATCCGCGAGCACAGCATCGGGGTCAGGGTCAGTGCGACAAAGAGGGAGATGAGGACCGCCGCCGACACCGAGATCCCGAACTCGAAAAGGAATTGGCCGATCATCCCTTTCATGTAGGCCACGGGGATGAAGACGGCCGCAATGGCGAAGGTCGCCGCCATTGCTGCGAGGGCGATCTCCTTGGTGCCCTCCATGGCGGCCGTGAACGGGTCTTCACCTTCTTCCTGGTGGCGGTAGATATTCTCCAGTACCACGATCGCGTCATCGATCACGACCCCGACGGACAACGCGAGGGCCAGGGTGGTGAGATTGTTGAGCGAGAACCCGAAGATCCGCATGAAACCGAAGGTCGCGATGAGTGAAGTCGGGATTGCCAACGAGACGATGAAGGTCGATCGCCAGGATCTGAGGAATACAAAGACGACGAGGATCGCCAGCACGGCCCCATAGATGATGTCGAACTGGACGTTCTCGATGGATCGTTCGACATACACGGCGCCATCGAAGGCGACGTCATAGAAGAGCCCCGGTGGGAAGTCCTTGGAGAGTTCCTCCATCCGTTGCCGTGCGGCCTTGTTGACATCCACGAGATTGGCGCCGGACCGGGGGGCGATTCCCAGACCCAGGGTCGGGGTCATGTTGTAGTGAGCGCCGCCGCGTTCGTCGGCCACGGAAAGCTGGGTGAAGCCCACATCCTGGAGCCGAATGGGGCGACCGTTGACCGTGGAGACGATCATTTGATCGAATTCCTCAACCGTTTCGAAAAGTCCGAGGTTGCGAACCGCCAGCTCGATCTGGGGTCCCTCGATAAAGCCGCCGGGCAGCTCGAGATTCTCGCGCCCGAGAGCCATGATGATGTCGTTGACGGCCAGGCGGTGGGCCGCCAGCTTGTCGCGGTCGATCCAGATCCGCATCATGGGCTCGCGGAAACCCGGCATGAGCACGTTGCCGACCCCTGGAACCGACTGCAGCCGGGGTTTGACCACCTGATCGGCGTAGTCCGAGAGCTCGCGGGCGTCCAGTCCGGCCAGCGCCATCCACAACATGGGCTGAGAGTTGGCGTCGAACTTCTGGACGATGGGCGGCTCGGCATCCAGCGGCAGTTCACCGATCGCGCCCGAGACCTTGTCGCGGACATCCTGGGCGGCGATGTCGATGTCGCGCTCCAGGGTGAAGGTGACCGTCACCCAAGAAACTCCTTGGCCGGAGTACGACGTGAGCTGTTTGATGCCCTCGATGGTGTTGACCGCCGACTCGATGACATCAGTGACATCGGACTCCATGACCTCGGGTGAAGCGCCGGGCAGGGCCGTGATCACCGTGACGATGGGGATGTCCAGCGACGGCAGCAGATTGATGGGCAGGGTCTGGTAGCCGAGGATGCCGAAGACCACCAGCGCGATCATGAGCATGGAGGTGAAGACGGGGCGGCGGATGGCGATGTCGTATAAGTTCATCGTGCGTCCAATCGATGCGAGCAAAGAGTTCTTAGTTTTAAGTGTTGAGTTTTTAGTTGCATCGCAAACTCCCCAGTGACGTCTTGGAACTAAAAACTAAGAACTAAGAACTAAGAACTTGTGATGATCGTGACGGGAAGACCGCGGGTCAGACCGGCGACCTCGAGGATCACGCGCTCACCCTCACCGAGACCGCTGACGACCTCGATCGTGTCGTTGTCACGGCGACCGATTTGGATCTTCCGGTAAGTGACTTCGTCGTTCTCGACCATGAGTACCTGGGGCAGATCGGAGGTGGCGATAGCGGAGACCGGTAACCACAGCGTGGCTCTTGCCTCGGGCGAGGTCAGGGTGACGTTGGCGAACATCCCCGGCCTCATGGTGCCGTCGTTGGGTGCTGTGCCGACGATCTCGAAGGACCGGCTGGCCTCTCGGACCACCGGTTGGAGGCTGTAGATCTCGGCGGAGTGGACCGTCGAACCGGTCCCGACGGTGAAGCTGAACGTTTCCAGTCCCGCGAAGCGACCGACCCAGGACTCGGGGACCCGGGCGGCGATCTTGACCTTGCCGCCCAGAGCCAGCTCGAGCAGTCCTTCGCCGACATCGGCCCACTGACCTGCGACGACCATTCGCTCGGTGATGGCGCCGGCGGCGGGAGCTCGAATGACGCTCCTGTCGAAATTTCGTTGGGCGAGACGCATGGATGCATCGCTGGCGGCCAAACGGGCCTTGGCGAGATCGAAGCCCGCCTGGGCCTGGTCGAGGGTCGCCTGGGGGATGGTCTCGTCCGACCGAAGATCCTGCTTGCGCTCGAGGTCCTTGTCGGCGAGGGCGAGATCGGCTCGGGCGGCATCTCGATTGGCCTCGGATTGCGCGAGATAGATCGCGAATGTCTCACGGTCGACCTCGATCAGGGGCGTACCTTTGGCGACGCGGTCTCCGACCTCGACGAGGACGCGGTCAACCTTGCCGCCAATCTCCGACGAGATGAGCACGATGTCGGAGGCTCTGATCTCACCGACAAGTTGGACCGACGGTTGTTCGTTGCGGATCTCGGGTGTGACGAGCTCGACCTCGCGCGGGGCGAGGGCCTTCTCGAGTGCCTCGGCGGCGTTCTTGATGCCGTCGGTGTCTTCTTCGGGCTGGTGGCAGGCGCCGACGGCCAGCGCGAGGGCGACGATGGAAACGGTGGCGATGAGACGAAGTCGTTCGGGTTTCATGGTTGTCACTCCTCGGTTGTGTCGTCGAAATCGGAGTAGTCGAGATCCGGAAGGGGAAAGAGGCCGATGGCGTGGCGCAGCGAGATCGCCTGGAACTCGCGTTGCGCGCGAGCGATGATGTGGGTGGTCTCGGCGTCGATGGCCTCGGTGGTCGCATCGAGCAGCGCCACCGCCGAGGTCTCACCGACCCGGTAAGCGCGCTCCACCTGACGATAAGCTTCGGTGGCCGCCTTGGTTCGCTCGCGGGCCGCGTCCAGGGCGGCGTCGGCGGCATCATAACCGATAAAGGCCGAGTCCACCTGGTTGGCGATGTTGCGCCGCAGGGTCCGATCGAGGAGCTCGACTTGGCGGAGGTCTTCCCTGGCCTTGGCGACGTTGGCTTTGACGATGCCACCTTGATAGATGGGAACCTTGAGGTTGAGCATCAGCAAGGCCCAGCCCTGAGACGGAAATGATGCCTTCTGTTGGAAATACTGCGCCGTGGCCTCGAGCTCGGGGAGGTAGGCGCCCTTTTCGAGCTTGATCCACAGACCCGCGGCTTCCATCTGGTGGTAGAGAGTCTTCATCTCCCACCGGTCCTCGAACGCGGTGGTGATGAGGGTGTTGACGTCACCGGGAGGGGTGGGCACCGGACCGAGCCGCTCGAGGGTGCCGATATCGGCCATGCCGACCAACCGCGAGAGGCTGTTGTAGGCGAATTTGGCATCACCCTGGGAGACGACGAAGGCCTGCTTGGCGCCGGCCACCTCGGCTCGCCACCGAGCGACATCGGCGATGGAGGTTTCACCGACGTCGAAGCGACGCTCCGTCACCTTGAGCTGCCCTTCGATCTGTTCGAGGGCAACCCTGCGGACCTCGACGTTTTCTTCGGCTGCCCGGGTGGAAAGGAACGCCGCCGACACCTCGAGGGCAAGATTGTTGATGTCGGTTAGCTTGTCGAGCTGGGCGATGTCGTAGTTGAGCTTGGCGATGTTTCTCGCGCGCCAGGGACGGAGGCCGTAAAACAAGGTCTGACGAAGATCGGCGCTCCACGACCAGTCCTGCGACGGCTGGATGACGAATTCCTCACCGGGTGAAAGCTCGATGGCGGTCTCCTGGCCATAGAAGGTGTAGGCGCCGTTGAGGTTGATCCTCGGCATGATGGCTGATCTGGCGAGTCCCTTGTCAGCCTGGGCGCGTCGGATCTCGCTGTCGGCGATCTCGATGAGTTCGTGCGTGTTCATCGCCGAAATCACGAGTTCCTTGAGGGTGGTCTTCTTCTCGTTGACCACCTGAGCGGAGACGGCACCGGCCGCCAGAATGAGAGTCAAGATGATGGGCAGCGCCCGGAATTCTGATCGATGCATCTGCGCCCTCCTGTCCGGAACTCCTACGGAGTCCGGCGCGGGTAGGTTCTTGGATTTCGTCATGGCTTCACCTCGAGTCCGGCAAGGAGCACATCACCGAAGCCGGAGACGGTGGTGTCCGGATCGAGCTCGCGGTCGAAGAAGATCTGGACCCCGAGCCCGTCCATGGCTGCGACCACCATGGTCGCCACCGCCTCGGGGTCGATGTTGGATCGAATCTCGCCCGCAGCCTGACCCTCTCGGATCACATTGGCCACCAACCGGCGGTAGGAACGAAAGGTTGCGAGGCATGCCTGGTTGTAGCGCTCTTCCACCTTGGTGCCGCGGGAGGCCGACCAGAAGTCGAGCACGACCGCCTGCATCTCCATCTGCTCGCGGGTGATCTGTGCTCCGAGATCGAGCAGGCTCCGGAGTCGCTCGAGGGTGGTGCCTGCGACCTCGATCAGACCGTGGATCCGGTCGAAGATCCCCTCGTTCATCCACTCGAAGACGGCAAAGAGGAGCTCGTCTTTGGACGAGAAGTACTCGTAGACCGTCCCCTTGCCGATCCCGGCCCGGTCGGCGATGGCCGCCACCGTCACCGAGTTGAAGCCCTGCTCCGCGAAAACCTCCGTGGCGGCACGGAGAATGAGCGGACGCTTTTCTCCTCGGGCTGCTGTTGGTGTTGATGACATGTCTCATTCCTGTTCTGACCGACCGGTCGGTCAGTTTCTCAATGAGAGAAGATAGGCGTTCCGGTTCCGACTGTCAAGAAGCGCTTTATTGGCCTTCATGAGCCCGATTACCAGTACCAGACGAGCTGGACCGAAACAGATGGTCCGGCCGAAAGATAGAGCTCCGGGATCTCGGACGCGGCGCCACCGAACTCGGTCCCATCGGCGCCGAGGGGGATATTTACGGCGCTCCAAAGCTGGAGGTCCTCGTGCAGATCGTTCTGAAAGACGAGCTGAGCCAGCGCACTCGGATCCCGCAGGTTGATGAAGAGATTCGGAGTCAGAAGGAAGAGAGGTGTCACCTCGATCATGGCGCTCACGGCCAGATAGTGCTGTCCGAGGTTGAAGAGTTCGCCGCGGGCGATGCGTTTGTAGAGTTCGGGATTGTCGGCCAGGCAAATCGGTGAGTAGCAGCCGTCCGATTGACCAAAGCCGTTGTAGAAGTACTCGGCCAAACCGCTGACATTCTTGCCGCCCCAGATCCACGACTGGGACCAACTGGTGACCAGCGAGGAGATCGTGCCGTCGTCGGTGTCGGTGACGACGAGGTCGCCGCGGAGGACTCCGCCGCCGATGCTGACGTTTGCGCCGATGCCCACGAGGGTGTCGCCGTAGTGCTGGGCGGCGAGAGCGTCGATCTCGAAGTTTGATCCCATATGGTGGTATTTGAAGGCCAACGAGCCCTGGTCCGACTCGACGTCGCCCGTGATGGGATCGCGCCGGAAAACCATCACCCCCTGGAGATCGTTGCCGTTGTTCTGGAGGACCTGTCCATAGATCATGTCATCGCCGGTCTTGAATTCCTTGTCCACCGCGGCCGGGTCAAAGGGGTTGAAGATGTCCATGACGTTGAAAACGAGTCCGTTGCCCCAGGTGATGGCCTGGCGGCCAAAACGCATGACCACGTGGTCGGTGGCGAAACCCAGCGAAAGCCGATCGAGGCGCTGCAGCAAAGCGGTTTTGCCAGAGTCGGTGAAGACGTGGGTGAGATCGAAGAGCCGGGTCCGGTCGGACGGGAGATGGCGGAAGAGCACCCGAAGTTCGGGTGGAAGCTCACGGGTCAGCTCGAGCTGGTCGGCATAGATACCGATGAGTTGGTAGTCGGCGTTGAGGTTGAAACGCTTGTGCTTCAGACCGAAGACCACTCGGGCGTCAAAGGCCGAGTAGATCGAACTGGATCCATAGACGTCTTGGAAGAGACTGTTGTCGGGATAGAGAGTGAGAGCGGCCTGCGGGCTCACACGGCCGCCGATTTCGATGTCGGTGGCTGAGGCCATCGTGGGGAAGAACACCATCCACGTCAGCGCACCGAGGAGGATAGGGAGACGTTGCCTGTACGATCGATCCCGATCCCGATCCCGATCCCGAAATGGCGTGGCTGTTCTTGTAGCGCCGACGTCCCGTCGGCGATGTTCGCCACGAATATCAGACAGTCGCCCACGAGACGTGGGCGCTACAAGATCACGGCAATGCAACCGAATACGATCCATGTCCCCTACGCCCCGTCCCGCCGCTCGTCCTCGACCACCTTGCCGTCGA
>CBESWV010000057.1:0-17586 GCA_965533305.1 uncultured bacterium
GGGGCCGGTCCGGAATTGCCCCGCTACACTGCCCCGATGAAGATCATGGTTCTCCAGGCTCGGTACAACGACGACCCGATGCTTAAACACGAACGCGCGTGTTTTGTCGCGGCGACGGGGCTCGATGAGCTGTCCTTCGAGTGGCGCAACGTAGTGGACGGTGTGCCCGCGCTCGCTGAGGTCACCCAGGCCGATGCCCTGCTCATCGGCGGATCGGGTCACTTCTCGGTCGCGGATCCCTCAGCGGAGTTCTTTGCCCCGCTAGGCGATCTCCTTCGCGTTGTGGTCGCGGAGCGCCACCCGACCTTCGGCTCGTGCTTCGGATATCAGCTTTTAGCTGCGGCCCTTGGTGGAGAGGTCATCCACGACGCTGAACGGGGCGAGGTCGGCGCCTTTTCGGTCGAACTCACCGATGATGGGAGGGCGGATCCACTCTTCGGCCGCCTGCCCGATGTCTTTGTCGCCCAGATGGGCCACCTCGACCGCGTGGCGCGACCTCCTGCGGGGGTTCGGAATCTGGTCCGAAGCGAACTCTGCGCCTTCCAGGCGTTGAAGGTCGAGGGTGCGCAGATCTGGGCAACGCAGTTTCACCCCGAACTCGACCAGGCGGCGAATCTCCACCGGTATCGCGCCTATATCGAACGCTACGATCCTTCGGGAAACGAGGACGGATTCCGGTCGCTGCCCAGCCCCGAGACGTCGAGGTTGTTGCCCCTCTTTCTCGATCTCGTCAGCTGACACGGGGTACACTTCCGGGATGAAACACAGGTGCCTGAGATCGCTGTGCATTGCCCTCGTCACCGTCGCGTCGGCCGCCGGTGCAGCCGAGAAAGCCGGGGGTGAGTCATTTCTCTGGAGGGTGAGCTCCGGCGATCGATCCATCTCTCTCCTGGGTTCGATCCACTACATGAAGGCGGAAGCCTATCCGCTGAGTCCGGCCATCGAGGGAGCCTTCAACGGCGCCGGGGTCGTTGTCTTTGAAACCGACATCGACCAGATGGGAAAGGCCGCGATTTCGATGCTGGCGGCGGGCACGCTCGAGGGCGACGAGACCCTGAAAGACGCTGTGCCGAAGGAACTCTACCAGGAGGTCGCTCAACGTCTCGATGATCTCGGAATGGGTGCAGGCGCGTTCAAGAGGATGAAGCCCTGGATGGCGGCGATGGCGCTGACGTCGTACGAGCTCATGCGCGCCGGCTACCTCGGCTCCGAGGGCATCGACTCCTATTTCAGCTCGCGAGCGACGGCCTCCGGCAAATCCCAGCGGGGATTGGAGACCATCGAATTCCAAACCTCGCTCTTTGCCGACATGTCGGCCGAAGAGAGCGTTGAGTTTCTTCAATACACCATGACCGATCTCGACACGATGATTCCGCTTGTCGACGAGATCGTGGCCGCGTGGACGCGCGGCGACTCGGCGAGGATCGAGGATCTTCTGTTCGATGAATTCTCGAATCACGAGGCACTCTTCGATCGGTTGGTGACCCAACGTAACCTGCGGTGGCTGCCACAGATCGAGGATCTGTTTCGGGGTGACGTCAACGCCATGGTCGTGGTCGGTTCGCTCCACCTCGTTGGTGAGCAGGGCCTCGTCGAGCTCCTGAAAGCCAAGGGATACAAAGTCGAGCAGTTGTGAGGGTAGGTCGTAAGTCGTGAGTCGTGGGCGCGAGGAGCTTTTAACGCGCCCGACAGACTTCCGATGCGCGTTCCGCATATACTGATTCCATGACCGAATCGGATCGCCGTCCCGGCCGTCACCATCGTGGTCTTGGGTCCCGTGTGGCCCACGAGATCCGTCGCAAGTGGCGCCGGCTGAACCTGAGGTTCACCGGCAGCGGGGTCGCCACGATCTACAACGACTCCTATGAGCACAGCCTCGGGGTTGTGCCCCTCGATCCCGAACGCGCGACCAAGATCCTCGCCTTCCTCTCCGAGGAGGGGCTCATCGATTCGGACGACCTGTGGATCGCGCGGGCGCCGGCGCTTCGCACCATGCTCCGGGTCCACGATCCGGACTACATCGAATCGCTGCAGCGACAAGAGGTCGTCGAACGGATCTTCGGCGCTCCCGTGACCGACGAGGAAATCGAACGCGTCGTGGAAATGCAGCGGTTCGCGGTCGGTGGCACGATCCAGGCCACCCGCCTCGCGCTCCAGAACCGGGGCGTCGCGGTCAATCTCGGGGGCGGTCAGCACCACGCCACCAGGAATGCCGGGCTCGGCTTCTGTCTCTTCAACGACATCGCCGTCGCGGTGAGCCGGTTGCGCGCCAAGGGATTTCGCGAACCGATCCTGGTGGTGGATCTGGACATCCACGACGGCAATGGGACGCGGGAGATCTTCGCCCAGGATCCGTCGGTCCACACCTACTCGATCCATGGTGAAGACTGGGGCGACACCAACGCTGTGGCTTCGACGTCCATCGCCCTCGGCGCTGATGTCGGCGACGAGGTCTATCTCGGGACGCTCCTGAAGACCCTGCCCGAGGTGTTTACCGCCACCAAACCGGGCCTGGTGATCTATCTCGCCGGCGCCGATCCGGCCGCCGACGATCTCTTGGGGAATTGGAGAATCTCGGCCCAAGGGATGATGGTTCGCGACGAGTTCGTCATCGAGATTTCTCGGAGGAAGAACCGCCGGATGCCGATCGCCATCGTCCTCGGCGGCGGTTATGGGCCGCGCTCGTGGAAGTACACCGCCCGATTTCTCAGTTGGATCATCCGCGGGCGCGTCATCGAGCCCCCCGGCAACGAGGAGCTGACCCTTCAGCGGTTTCGGCGGATCAAGAACACCATCGACCCGAGCACTCTGACCTCCGAACCCGGTGACTTCACCTGGAAGCTCTCGGAGGAGGATCTGGCCGGGATTCTCCCCGGTGTTCCGCGGCGGACCCGATTCCTGTCGTATTTCTCGCGCCACGGTGTCGAACTCCTCCTCGAGCGTTTCGGGATTCTCGACCAACTCAGGGTGCGCGGCTTTGAAAACCCCACGGTGGACGTCGATCTGTCGCACCCCGTGGGTCAGACGGTCCGAATTTTCGGAGGACCGGAGCGCAAAGAGCTCCTGATGGAGTTGCGGGTCAACCGTGATTCACGGTTGATCCCCGGTTGCGAAGTGCTGAACATCGAATGGCTGTTGTTGCAGAATCCACAGGCGGAGTTCGGTCCGTATCGAAGACCGTTGCCGGGCCAGAATCACCCTGGGCTCGGCATGCTCAAGGAAGTCTTCGGTTGGTTGGTCATGGTGGCGGAAGTGCTCGAGCTCGATGGAATCGGGTATGTCCCATCCAACTATCACGTCGCCTCCCAGAGCCGGCGGTTGGTCGCCTTTGTCAATCCCGAACACGAAGCGTGGATGCGCGCGTTCGAAGAGCTCTTCCGAGAAGTCCCGCTCGCAGAGGCGAGCCGGATTGTCGCTGACGGTGGCGTGGTGATCGAGGCGACCGGCGAGCCCCTGCGCTGGAAGGGCTACGCCATGGTCCTTCCGGTCTCGGATGAACTCAAGGAGCGGGTCGCTGGCGAGGCATATGTCGCGGCGGTGGCGGCCGCCGTCGATCGCGCCCGACTGCGGTTGGCCGACTAACCGCTCCATTTATGTTTCCTTGGATATGGAGTGCAGATCGCCGGTGAGAATCGCTCACCCTAGGTTAGAGTAAGGCTGGAGGACGCGTTGACACCTGGTTTCAGAAACGCACTGGTGATCGGTGCTTCGTCGGGGATCGGCGCCGCGGTGGTCCGCCGTTTGGCCGCCGACGGGACTCGGGTGGCGCTCGTCGCTCGTCGGCGAGACAAACTCGAAGAACTGACCACCCTGATCAACACCACGGCGGGAGAAGATCGGGCGATGTGCCGAGTCCACGACGTTCGTCATACCGGTGAGGCAGCCGAGCTCTTCCAGACCATCGCCCGTGATCTCGGCGGTCTCGATCTCGTCGTCTACGCCGCCGGGATCATGCACCCCGTGGCCTTTGATGAGTTCAATGTCGGCAAGGACCTGGAAACCATCGATGTCAATCTCCGTGGGGCCATCGCGTGGCTCGATCCGGCCGCCGAGCGTTTCAGCCGGCTCGGCGGAGGCACCATCATCGGAATCGGTTCGGTTGCCGGCGACCGGGGTCGATCTGGGAATCCGGCCTACTGCACGGCCAAGGCAGGGCTCCATACCTATCTCGAGGCCCTTCGAAACCGGGTGGCGAGAGACGGCGTCAAGGTCGTCACCATCAAACCGGGTTTTGTCGATACCGCCATGACACGAGGGCTCGACGGGCTCTTCTGGTTGATTTCCGCCGACCGTGCGGCCGAGATCATTCTCCTGAAGGCGCGGCGCGGTGCGGTGGTGGCGTATGTTCCGGCCAGGTGGCGCTGGGTCATGCTGGTGATCCGCTCGATCCCGTCATTCATTTTTCGTCGGTTGAAGGTGTGACCGTGCTTGCCGGAGATCGAATTCGCCGGGTCGAGGGCTGGGGGATGGCCACCGGTGCGGCCGGGTACCTCTTCCGGCCGCGCAGTGTTCAGGAGATCTCCGATGTCGTGGAGACCGCCCGATCGACGGGGGTTCCCATCGTCGCCCGTGGGTCCGGGTGCAGCTATGGCGACGCTGCCATTCTTCCCGAAGGCGTGATCCTTGATTTTTCCGAGATGCGTCAGCTGTTGGCCTGGGATCCCGCGAGTGGGATCGTCGATGTCGAACCGGGCGTGACGGTCAAGCAACTCTGGCGACACACTCTCGCCGACGGTTGGTGGCCGCCCATCGTCACCGGCACCATGGAACCGTCCATCGGTGGCTGTCTCTCCATGAATGTCCACGGCAAGAACAACTGGGTCCGCGGCACTGTGGGTGACCACTGTCTGGAGCTCGAACTCCTGACACCGGCTGGGGGCCTTCAGACCATCAGTCGACAGGACGATCCCGAGCTCTTTCACGCGGTCATCGGTGGTTTCGGTCAACTCGGTTTGATCACCCGTGCCCGGATGCAGCTCAAACGCGTGCATTCGGGACTCACCGAGACCGAGGCCGTGGCGGCGCCCGATCTCGGCAGTCTTCTGCAACGCCTCGACGATGCCAAGGACGACTGGGAGTACGTTGTCGGGTGGCTCGACGCGTTCCCGGGGGGCAAAAAGCTCGGACGCGGCCTCCTGCACTTCGCGCGGCACCTGGAAGCGGACGAGGACCCCGACCCCACGACCAGCCTCGACCCCACCAAACAGGATCTCCCGGGGACCCTCTTCGGGGTTGTGCCCAAGTCGATGATGTGGAGGATGGTGAAGCCGTTCACCAACAATCTCGGGATGCGGGCCATCAACCTCGCGAAGTACCTCCACGGATCGGTGCTCGCCGATGGGGCGGTCTACCGCCAGTCCTTGGCGGCGTTTTCGTTCCTCCTCGACTACATCCCCAACTGGAAGAAGGCATACCTCCCGGGAGGGTTGATCCAACACCAGAGTTTTGTCCCGGCGGCCCACGCTGAGCGGGTCTTCAGCCGGCAGCTCGAGATCTGCCAGCGCCGTGGAATGCCGTCGTATCTCGGGGTGCTCAAACGGCACCGGAGGGACGATTTCCTCCTCACCCACGCGGTGGATGGGTTCTCGCTGGCTCTCGATTTTCCGGTCATCGAAGGCCGAAGAGCTGAACTCTGGGCCATGATTCGAGAGATTGCCGAACCGGTCGTGGCCGCCGGAGGCCGGTTCTATGCCGCCAAGGATGCGGCGCTGCCCGGAGAACTCTACCGGGCGACCTTTCAGCGTGGCGAACTCGAGAGCTTTGGTGAGCTCAAGCGCCGCGTCGATCCTGATGGACTCCTCAGATCGGCCCTCGCCGAACGGCTTCTGGAGCACTGAGGTGAAGAGGATGAGGATAGCGATCGTCGCGGCGATCGTCGCACTCCTCGTCGGCGCGGTCGCGGCGTTCGCAAAATCCGACACCGATCGGCTGCGCTACTTCGCGGTCAACGGCAGCGGCGTTCTGAGCTCGTCCAAGGCCGATCAACCGGTGAACCCGGCGTCGGTGGTCAAGATCGCAACGACGCTGTGGGCCCTCGATGAACTCAAGGCCGGTCATCGCTTCACCACTTCGATCGGGTATCTCGGAAGCTGGGACCCCTCCTCGGGCGTTCTGGTCGGCGATCTCGTGATCCGCGGAGGGGACGACCCCGATTTCCAGTGGGAAAACGCCTTCCTCGTCGCGCGTGAGCTCAACCGGCTCGGCCTGCGCCGCGTGGAGGGCCGGGTTCTGGTTCAGGGGCGATTCTGGTTTGGTTGGGAGCACGGGGTGGAAAGACGGGTGACCGATCCGACTCGGTTGGCTGAGAAAATGGGACGGCGGCTGATCGGCACCCTCGACCCGGTCAGGTGGACCCGCTCCCAGCTCAATACCTGGAAGGCGCTGTGCGCCCGGCGCGGATGGGACGCTTCGCGCCGGCCGCGCGTGGAGGTCACCGGTGGGGCGCGCGTTGACACACTGCGCGATGCCACGCCGTTGCTTATCCACCGTTCAAATCCACTCGAAGTCATCATGCGTCGCTTCAACGTTTACTCCAACAACGACATCGTCCGAGTCGCGGACGGGCTCGGCACGCTGGACGAGTTTGAAGCCTTTGTCGACAAGCGTCTCGGTGTCGAGCCTGGTCAGATCGAGCTCGAGACGGCGTCGGGCGAGCGCCGCAACCGGATGACCGTGCAGCAGATGGCGGGCCTTCTGACCGAGCTCGATGTCGAGGCGGAAGAACAGGGCCTCGAACTCCAGGAATTGCTCCCCGTGGTCGGCTGCGACCCCGGCCACACCCGACGGATGTTCCCCGCTTTGGCCGAACCCGAGCTCGCGGGGGCGGTGACCTGCAAGACCGGCACCCTGACCCACACCGATGGTGGGGTGGCGGTCCTGGCCGGAACCTTCACCAGCCCGACCAACGGACCGGTGGTCTTTGCCATCGCCGCGCCCAGGGCGGGTGGGAAGCTCGACTACTGGCGAATGATCCAACAGCGCTGGGTCCTCGAGCTGATCTCCGAGGTCGGCGGCGCGGTGACCATCCCCTGCGGCGATCCGTTACCGTTCTCCGATGCTCTTGTCGAGGTGGAGGCGGCTCCCGTCGGCGATTAACCGCCGCCGGCGTTCGGTTTGAACCACAGAAGCACCAGCCCTTCGCCGTTTCGTCGAGGTTTCCGAACACCAGTGCCATGGCTCCCTTGGAGCGCCGACGAGACGTGGGCTAAGCCACACACCAGAAGGTGTGGCCCTCTTCGAGGTCGAGTTCGACCAACCGTGCCCTGATGAGGTCCCGCGCTCCCCGTGACGCCACCGCCGCGAGGACGACGGTGTCGTCGTCGAGGTGCGCCGGGAGTGCATCGGGCGCGATCACCTCGATCCCCCTCAGGGTGCCGCCGATCTTCCTTGGGTCGATATCCACCACCGCGGCGATCGCCGCACCCTCGTCGATGAGGAACTTGGACAACCGCCGGCCGGTCTGGCCGGCGCCCCAGAGAATGACCCTTGATGATGAGGCCAGCGGACCGCGGGCGAGATAGTGGGCTTTGCAGCGGAGGAAGCTCGGGACCGAGTAGCGGGTGTCGGTTCGGGTGAGACGCTCGCAGTGCTCCCGCCAGAAAAAGAGCGGTCGCTCGATCTTGTCGAAGACGACACCGGCTTCGAAACAACGCAGCCAGAGGTCGTAGTCTTCGGCCCATCCTGGATCACGCCATCCGCCGATCCCGGTGAGGACGGCGCGGCGGATCATCACCGATGGGTGGGCGACGGGTGATTCGATGAACCGCCCGCGTTTGATCTCGTCGTGGGTCACGAGCGAGTTCAACCATTCCTCGTAGAGGCGGAAGCCCGTGGCGACGCTGCGCCATGGAAAGTGACGCACGAGACATGAGACGACCCCGACCTCGGCTCGCGAGGTGAATCGGGCGGCCTGGAGTTCGAGCCGTCTCGGGTGGCTGATGTCATCGGCATCCATCCTCGCCACCAGCGGCGCCCGGCAGTGTTCGAGGCCGCGATTGAGGGCGGCGACCAGGCCTTCGGCCGGTTGGTGGACAACGGTGAGTCGTGGGTCCTGGGCTGCCCAAGCATCGAGCAGCGCTCCGCTGCCGTCGTCGGATCCGTCGTCCACAGCGATGATTTCGAAGGTGGGCAGCGACTGACGGGCCAGACTGGCGAGACCTGCCCCGAGCCACCGGCCGCCGTTGCGGACCGGGAGGAGCACGGAAACCGTCGGGGTTGTCATGGAGCATCGACTATAGCCCGCTCTTCCCACCAGGTTTCGTCGCGAGGTCGACAGCTGGGGAATAATGTGGGATAGCGCCGGCCCGTGCTTTGTGGTTCAATGGCGCGCCGAACGATGCTGTATTCACTTTCCCGCGCCGCCCTCTTCAAGCTCGAACCCGAGACCGCTCACGCCATGTCTCTCGCTGCCATCGCGAGGGCCGGGAGGGTGCCTCCTGTGCGCGCGGCGCTTGCCGCATGCTTCTGCGTGCCCGATGCCGAGCCGGTGGAGGCCTTCGGACTGACCTTTCCCAACCGGGTCGGGCTTGCCGCCGGGTATGACAAGGACGGCGACGGCTGGCGTGGTTTGGCCGCCCTGGGCTTCGGTCATGTCGAAGTGGGAACGGTGACACCGCTGCCGCAACCGGGGAACCCCAAACCTCGGGTTTTCCGGTTGATCGACCGGCGATCGGTGATCAATAGGATGGGTTTCCCTGGCCGGGGCGCGGCCTATGTTGCCGATCAGCTCCGTAACCCCGGTCCGTCCGGGCTGGTTCTCGGAGTCAATATCGGCAAACAGAAGAGCACCGAACTCGAGGATGCGGCGGGCGACTACGAAGAACTCATGGAGGTCTTCGCCCCGCTGGCCGACTATCTTGCGGTGAACATCTCGTCGCCCAACACACCCGGGCTGAGGCAGCTCCAGGAACGGTCGTTCCTCGGCGCGTTGCTCGGGCGCCTGGCTGCGAAACAGGCCGCTCTGGCGAATGCAACCGGAAAGCGGGTTCCCGTCCTCGTCAAGCTCGCGCCGGATCTCGATTCCAATCAGCTTCGAACCGCCGTCGACGTCATCGTCGAGTCCGGGCTCGATGGGATCATCGCCACCAACACGACGATCTCGAGAGATACCGTCGAAGGGCACCCCCTGGCCTTCGAGGACGGTGGACTCAGCGGGGAGACCCTCACCGAGATGAGCACCCGGATCATCGCCGCCATCGCCGAACACCTTGAAGGGGCGCTGCCCATCATCGGTGTCGGAGGCATCATGTCTCCCGAGGACGCACGTGCCAAGCTCGACGCCGGAGCCACCCTGGTGCAGGTCTATACCGGGATGATCTATGAGGGTCCCGGGTTGGTGAAGAGGATCCTCAAAGCGCTCTGAGTCCATCGTACCGTCGCAGACACGAAGACTCCAAGACACCAAGACATCGCACGGGATGTCTCAGGTTTTCGCGTTTTAGGTTGCGTCCTTCTTGGGTGGAACCGGCGCCGGGGCCATTCGCCGGCGAAGGTGGACCGGTGGACCCTCCTTGGCATCGCGGATCCGCAGGTTGAGCATCTCGACAAAGACCGAGAAACCCATGGCGAAGTAGATATAGCCCTTGGGGACGTGCTGACCGAGGCCGTCGGCCACCAGGGCCATTCCGACCAGCAGCAGGAAGCTGAGAGCCAGCATCTTGATGGTCGGGTGGTTCTCGACAAAACTCGAGATTGAACCCGCCGCAGCCATCATTACCAGTACGGCGATGACGACCGCCGCAATCATCACCGGCAGGTGATCGGCCATGCCGATGGCGGTGATCACCGAGTCGAGGGAGAACACGATGTCCAGGACCATGATCTGAGCGATGACCGATACAAAGGTGGCGGAGGGTCCCGCCCGCTGAATCTCCGCCTTGCCCTCGAGGTTGTGGTGGATTTCCAGGGTCGCCTTGCCGAGAAGGAAGAGTCCGCCGGTGATGAGGATGACATCGCGGGCTGTGACGGCGTGGTTGAAGAGGGTGAAGAGCTCGCTCGTGAGGTGGCTGAGCCAAGCGAGCGAGGCGAGCAACGCGATCCGCATGATCATCGCCGCCGCCAGACCGATGGTGCGACCCTTGGCCCGCTGGTCTTCCGGCAGTTTGCCCGAAAGAATCGAGATGAAGATGATGTTGTCGATCCCGAGAACGATCTCGAGCGCGGTCAGCGTCGCCAGCGCGACCCAGGCTGAAGGTTCGGTCATCCACTCAAGCATCAGGCGGCCTCCTCGGTATCGGGTGGACGCAGCTTAACCCCAAACGGCGCCACCTGGCGGGGTTGGATGTCGGTGTGAAAATTTTCTGAATTGGAATGCTGCCGTTTCAACCATGCCCATCGACCTGACGGTCCTATTCGAGCCTGCTGCCTACTCGATCGATGGTTGATCCCCAGAATAGCCAGAGCGCTTTACCGTGCAGCAGCTCGTACGGTACGACGCCAAAATAGCGGCTGTCGAAGGAGTTGTCTCGGTTGTCGCCGAGGACGAAGATGGACTCGGACGGCACGGTGAATGGGCCGAAGTTGTCCCGCAGTCTCCTGGAGGACGGTATCTCGGGGCTGTTGGGGATGATACGGACGTCGCGGTGGATCACGTACACCTCGTCGATCGCCTCGCCGTTGAGGAGAAGCGTCTTGCCACGGATCTCAACTGTGTCACCGGGAACGGCGACGCACCGCTTGAGAAAATCGCGCTCGGGATCTACGGGGTATTGGAAGACCACGATCTCGCCGCGCTCCGGCTCGTTCCATCGGTAGTGCCACATGTCGGTCATGACTCGATCGTTCAGATGGATGGTGTTCTCCATGGTGCGGCTCGGAACTCGGAACGCCTGAAACCTGGAGACGCGGTTGAGAAAGCCGCCGAAAACCGGTTTCATCGAGAAGCTTATGACCACGACGAGGAGCGGATAGACGTACCACCGTTGGAACCAGCGCAGGGTTGCCGCGCAGGCCTCACGGGCCCGTTTCGCTGCGTCCCACGAGACGACGATCCAGAAGATCACGACAAGGACAAGGCCCGCTGTCGCCATCACCGGGCTGCCGAGGAATATCCACCGAAGGAGCAACAGCAGCAGAAACGGGCTGGTCAGAAGAATTGCCGCCCGCCTGAGGGAACCGGCGTAGAGATGCCCGAGTCCGGGTTGGATGAGCGAGAGGATGGCGGCCAGCCACGGACGGCGTTTTTTCATGACACGGTTCCTCACGGGAGATACGGATGTTCCGATTACTTGGTTGATTTGCTCCGCCGTCCGGGTCGGAAGGTGGAGAGAGGAAACGAGGGGGCTACAGCTCCAGCCTCCTCACAAACGGCTCATAGGTCATGAAGTCGGCATGGTGGACGATCCACGCCTCAGTGGTCCTCGCCACCATGTTGCCCTCACCCGCGTGGGTGGCGATGATGTGTGACACCGGGTCGGGCAGACCGCACTCCATGGCCAGCGAGACCCCGGTGAAGGGGTGGCGGAGGTACTTGCCGCGGGAGCTCTGCTGCGATCCTGCTGCGCCGTCGGATTCGTACTCCAGCAGCTTGCCGACATCGGCGAGGATGGCTCCGGCGATGACGGTGTCCGTGTCGATGGTGAGTGACTCACTGAAGAACGACGTCATGGTTCGGGCCGAGTCGCGCGCCACGTGCACCACCGCCCGCTTGTGCGCCATGAAGCTCACCGGGCAGTCGGGGACCAACAACGTGAAGGGGATCCGTTCGAGATCGGCAGGTTCCAACGGCGAGAGTTCGAAGGCGCGTTCCCAGCAACGTATCGTCTTCTCGCGAAGATCCGCATCGTCGATCCACTCGGTCTCGGGCCAGATCCGAAGAACTTCGTCACGCAGCATGGCAGCCTCCTGCTCAGAGGATAGCTGACTCCTCTATCCGCGGCCTCGGCCGAAGGTCACCACCATCTCGGCGAGACGCTCGCGGATCTCGGCGCCGAGCATCCACGGCATGAGTCGGAAACTCCAATTGCCCTCGGCCACGGCCGGTGTGTTCATTCGGCAGTCGGCGCCGAGTCCGGCGAGGTCCTGGTGTGGGACCACCGCGAGATCGGCAACCGATCCCATGGCGAGTCGGGTCAGATCCCAATTGACCTCGGCGCAGTCCGATCCGACGTACGACCGCACGAGATCACGTTCACCGTCGCTGGCGTCCTCGAGAAACCAACCCAGGGTCGTGTTGTTGTCGTGGGTGCCGGTGTAGACGACTTGATTTCGGATATGGGCATAGGGGATGAAGGATGACCGTGGATCGGGTGAATAGCCGAAATGGAGAACCGCCATTCCGGGAAGCCCGAGGTCATCGCGAAGCGCCACCACATCATCGGTGATCTCGCCGAGGTCTTCAGCGACGAAAGGCAGGCCGCCCAAGCCTTCTGAAACCGCGTCGAAGAACGGACGGCCCGGGCCCTGCACCCAGCGGCCGTTGGTCGCGACATCGGCCGTGGCCGGCACTTCCCAGTAGGCCGCGAATCCCCGGAAGTGGTCGAGTCGGACCAGGTCGACGGTGGCCAGGGTGTGGCGAAGACGCTCGATCCACCAGGCATATCCATCCTCGGCCATGCGGGACCAATCATAGAGTGGGTTCCCCCAGAGCTGCCCGGTGGGCGAGAAATAGTCGGGCGGGACACCGGCCACTACGTTGGGTCTTCTCGCCTCGTCCATCAGAAAGAGCTCCGGGTGGGCCCAGACCTCGGCCGAGTCGTGGGCGACGAAGATCGGGACGTCACCGAGGATCCCGATACCGACATCCGCCGCGTGTTCCCTGAGCGCTCGCCACTGCCGCTGGAAGAGGAGCTGGACAAAGACCTCGCATTGGATCTCGTCCTCGTGTTCGGCCCGCCACCGATCGAGCGCGTCCGGTTCGTGCATGGCCAGGTCTGGCGGCCATTCGTACCAGGGAGCACCGCCGTGGGCCGCCTTGAGCGCGGCAAAGAGCGCATAGTCGTCGAGCCACGATTTGTTGGAGTTCCGAAACTGATCGAGTTCGGCTGCCAACGGACCGCCTTGGAGCTTGAAACGGTCGAATGCGCGGCGGAGAATCCGCTGTTTCCACGGAATCACCGTCGAGAAGTCGACCCACTCGTGAGGGAGCTCAGGCCTGTCGTCGAGATCCTCCGGATTGAGGAGTTCGTCGTCGAGGAGGAGCGCGGGGCTGATCAGGAGGGGGTTGCCGGCAAAGGTCGATGTCGCCGAGTATGGCGAATTGCCCGGGCCTGGAGGGTGGAGCGGCAGCACCTGCCACCATGAGATGCCGGCCGCATCGAGCCAGTCGAGATACGTGTGCGCCGCGGGCCCGAGATCGCCGATCCCGAAGGCCGAAGGCAGACTGGTCGGATGGAGGAGGACACCGGCACGTCGTTTCATACGACAATCGTACGCGAGTTCCGGACGGAAAGACGCGGTATCCGGCAGATCCGGTCTTTTCATCGGGAATGGAACGCCCGTCGCGACATCGGCGTGATGGGCAACAGAGGTGGTTTTTGCTGACGTGGGAAATGCGTCGGCGCCATCCTCAGTTGCAGACTTGGGACGTGTTAGTCTCACGCCTCGCTTCGAAACCCGATGAGCAGTATGGGTTGAGCGAGCCAACAGGGAGGTCGGACCGAATGCTGCCCGCCGTTCACATCAAGAACCCCACCGCTGAGGAGTTCCGCGACCGGATCATCCACTATCTGCGATATGCCTGTGGCCTCGAGCTCCGCCATGCACACCCGGCGGATCATCTCGCCGCCCTCGAATTGGCGGTTCGCGAGACGCTCATCGATCGGGAGATTCTCACGCGGCGCACCTATGACGAGGTCCAGCCGAAGACCGTCCACTATATGTCGCTCGAATACCTTCTCGGCCGGCTGCTGCTCAATAACCTCATTTCAACGGATCTGCTCGGGGTTGCCCGCGAAGCCATGCAGTTGCTCGGACTCAATCTGGATACCGTTCTGGACGAGGAACCCGATCCTGGTCTCGGCAACGGTGGTCTCGGCCGATTGGCGGCCTGTTTTCTGGATTCGTTGGCCACCCTCGACTATCCGGCGTATGGCTACGGTCTGCGATACGACTACGGCATGTTTCGTCAGTCCTTTGAAAACGGTTGGCAGGTCGAGCATGCCGATACCTGGCTCCAGCGTGGCTTCCCCTGGGAGGTCCGCCGAGACGATCTCCGGGTTCCGGTTCGTTTCGGAGGACGGATCGATTGGAACCGGACCGATACCGGCGGCCACAGACCGAGTTGGTCCGACTGGCGGACCGTGTATGGCGTACCCTACGACGTTCTGGTTGCAGGTTTCCAAACCAACACGGTCGGTATCCTGCGGTTGTGGGACGCCCAGGCGGCATCCGAGTTCGATTTCCACATTTTCTCGAAGGGCAACTATGTCCAGGCTGTCGCCGAGCGCGCACGGGTCGAGGCACTCAATCGGGTGCTCTACCCTGCCGACGACGTCGAGGCGGGTCGGGAGCTCCGTCTCGCTCAGGAGTACTTCCTCGTCGCTTGTGCTGTGCGGGATGTCGCCAGTCGGTTTCGCCGCAGGCACGCCGAGGCTTGGGAACTGTTTCCGGACAAGATGGTCTTCCAACTCAACGATACCCACCCGGCGCTTGCCGTGGCCGAGCTCATGCGGTTCTTCATCGATGAGGCCGGGGTTCCCTGGGCAACGGCCTGGGAGATCACCCGCGCGAGCTGCAACTACACCAACCACACCCTCCTCCCCGAGGCGCTGGAAACATGGCCGGTGGCGCTGATGGAGAAACTCATCCCACGCCACGTCCAGATCATCTATGAGATCAACCGCCGGTTTCTCGAGGGCGTCAAGGCCGGAGGCGTCTCGGACGCCGGCCGCCTCCGACGACTTTCCATTCTCCAGGAGAACGGAGAGAAACGGCTCCGGATGGCCAACCTCGCCATCGTCGGATCAAAACACGTCAACGGCGTCGCAAAACTCCACACCGAGCTGCTGCGCACTCGCGTCGTACGGGATTTCGCCGAGCTCTGGCCGGAACGATTCCTGCCCATCACCAACGGGGTCACCCCGCGGCGCTGGCTGCGGGCCTGCAACCCGAGGCTGTCGGTCGCCATCACCGAACGCATCGGCGGCGGCTGGACCAAGGATCTCGACCGGCTGTACGATCTTGGCGTGTTTGCCGACGACGAGGGTTTTCAGGACGAGTTCCTGGCGATAAAGCGCGCCAACAAGAGTGATCTTTCGGTCGAGCTCGATCGGCTCTGCGGTGTCACCCTCGACGTCGAATCGCTCTTCGATGTCCAGATCAAACGACTTCACGAGTACAAGCGACAGCTGCTCAACGTCATGCACATCATCATGCTGTACCAGAGGATCAAGGCCGATCCGAAGGTGGATGTTGTGCCGCGAAGCTTTATTTTCGGCGCCAAGGCGGCGCCCGCCTATCACATGGCCAAACTCATCATCAGGCTCATCAACGGTGTCGCCGATGTGGTCAACAACGATCCCGACGTCGACGGCCGCCTGCGGGTCGTGTTCCCTCCGGACTACAGGGTCTCCCTCGCCGAGAAGATCATCCCCGCCGCCGATCTGTCGGAACAGATTTCCACTGCCGGGATGGAGGCTTCGGGCACCGGGAACATGAAGCTCGCACTCAACGGCGCTCTCACCATCGGCACCCTGGATGGCGCCAACGTCGAGATCAAGGACGCGGTCGGCGAGGACAACATCTTCATATTCGGTCTGACTGCCGACGAAGTCGAGGACAAACTCACCACCGGCAGCTACCAGCCGTGGGATTACTATCGGGCCGACCCTGAACTGGCGGCAGTCCTCGACGCCATCCAGAGCGGTGAGTTTGTCGGATCTGATCGTGATTCGGTGCGCGCTGTGTGGTCGTCGTTGATGGAACACGGCGACCGCTACATGCTTCTTCCCGATTTTCGCGCCTATGTGGATACCCAGGAGCGCGCCGCCGAGTTCTTCAAGAACCGGCGGGGTTGGGCCCGCGCCGCGATCCTCAACATCGCGGCCATGGGCTACTTCTCATCGGATCGCGCGATTCTTGAGTACGCCGAGAAGATCTGGGATCTCGAGTCTGTCGCGGTCAAGACGCCGGAAGGGTCGTGAGTCCTCGAGGATGGTGGCGGTCCGACCGACACCGACTCCGCCGCCCTCATCTGCTGCGATGTTTTTGTGTGCGATGTCTTCGTGTCTTGGAGTCTTCGTGGTTGCGACGGTGCGACGTCTCTGTGCCTCTGTGTCTCTGTGGTAAAACCTGGCCGCTGCGGTGTCAGTCGTGCGCCACCGGCTCGCGCATCGTCACGAACTCCTCGGCCGCGGTGGGGTGGATCCCGATGGTGGCGTCGAACTGAGCCTTGGTGGCGCCGCACTTCAGCGCCACGGCAAATCCCTGGATGATCTCGCCGGCGTCGGGGCCCACCATGTGCACCCCGAGAACCTCATCGGTGGTTCCGTCGACGACCAGCTTCATCATGGTGTGCTCGTCGCGACCCGCAAGGGTGTTCTTCATCGGTCGGAATGACGACCGGTAGACGGTTACCTTTCGGCAGTGGCTCCGCGCCTCGGACTCGGTCAGCCCAACGGTGCCGATGGGAGGCTGCGAAAAGACCGCTGATGGGATCATGTCGTAGTCCATGGCCGTCGGGTTGCCGTTGAGGGTTTCCACCAGGGCCATGGCTTCGGCGATGGCGACCGGCGTCAGCGCCATGCGGTCGGTGCAGTCGCCGATGGCGTAGATGCTCGGAATGCTGGTCTGGGAGTATTCGTCCACCACGATTGTGCCGTTGCTTTTGAGTTCGACGCCAATCTGCTCGAGCCCGAGGCGCCCGGTGTTGGGAACCCGGCCGGTGGCCCAGAGTACGAGATCGGCTTCGACCTCGTCACCCGTGGGTCCGCACGTCCGAATCCCGCCGTCGGTCGTGGATTCGAGCCGGTCAACCTCCATATTGAAGCAGAGGTTGATGCCTCGCTTTGCCATCTCGCCGGCGAGGGTGGCGCGGATGTCGTTGTCAAAGCTGCGGAGAAAGAGCGGTCCACGGTAAATGAGCGAGACCTCGGCGCCAAGACCACGCATGATGCCTGCGAACTCGACCGCGATATAGCCGCCACCGATGATCGCAATCCTCGGGGGAAGATCGGGGAGGGAGAAGACCGCATCGGAGACAACGCCGAGGTCGGCGCACGGAACCTCGGGGACAAACGGTCTGCCACCGGTTGCGACGAGCACCGCCTTGGTTGTGAAGCGCCGGTCACCGACAACGACGGTGTTGGCATCGGCGAGATGAGCCCTGCCCTCAACGATCTCGACCCCGGATCCGTCGAGCAATCTCTGATACACACCGTTGAGGCGGGTGATCTCGAGGTCCTTGGCGGCGATAAGGGCCTGCCAACTGAATGCTGGTTTTGTGGATTCCCAGCCGAAACCGACGGCGTCGTCGAAGGAATCGGCAAACCCGGCGGCGTAGACCATGAGCTTTTTCGGCACGCAACCGACATTGACGCAGGTTCCACCGAGCCGTCCGGCTTCGGCGACGGCGACCCGGGCGCCACGGGCGGCCGCAACACGGGCCGCCCGGACGCCGCCCGAGCCGGCTCCGATGACAAAGAGATCGTA